>DASPTK010000042.1:0-38328 GCA_035623475.1 Gemmatimonadaceae bacterium
ATCAGCGGCCGCCTGCTCGGGTGCCATGTAGGCGGGCGTGCCGAGCGAGGTGCCGATCTGCGTCAGCGTCCCACCGGGCGCGCGCTTCGACGCCGAGAGCGCCTTCGCCACGCCGAAGTCGGTGACCACCGCGGAGCCGCCCGAGAGAAGGACGTTGTCCGGCTTGATGTCGCGGTGCACGACGCCGTGTTCGTGCGCGTAGGCGAGCGCCTTCGCCACATCGCGCATGATTCCGATCGCCTCGGTGACGGGCAGAGGTCCGGCGGCGAGCCTCGTGCGAAGCGAGTGCCCCTCTACCAGCGGCATCGTATAGTACGGGAGCCCACCCGACTCACCCGCGGCGAGCAGCGGCACGATGTGCGCCTGCTGAAGCTGCGCCGCCAGCTGAATCTCGCGCTTGAATCGCTCGACGCTCACGCCCTCCGCGAGGTCGGGCGGCAGGAGCTTCACCACCACCTTGCGGCCGAGTGCCGTCTCGGTCGCCGCGTAGACGCGCGACATCCCCCCACCTCCGAGCTCCTGCTCGAGGGTGTACGCGCTGCCAAGTGTCGCCTGAAGTCGTTGCCGGAGGTCCGAGCTCACGCACCGGGTGGCTGAGGACGCCGGAACGTTAAGGGCGAGCGATCCGAGCGGCAACGACTAGACATCACGGGGAAGCCTCAGAAACACGAGAGCCCCGCACGCGAGGCGTGCGGGGCTCGTGCGAAGCCTAATTGCTCACGCTCGGGCAGCAAACTTCCGGTACGCCCAGGTGACGAGCATCGCGCCAAGGATGGCCACGATCAGGTTGTACACGAGACCACCGGTGTAGGAGAAGCCGATGAGGCTCATCAGGAATCCGCCGACGATGGCGCCGATGATCCCGGTGATGATGTTCATCAGCCAGTCCTTATTCGGTGATCCCATCAGTTTGCCCGTCACTATGCCGGCGACTAGCCCGATGATCAGCCAGTAGATGATCCCACCCATAATCGCTTACCTCCGGTTCGCGATCTTCGACATGACGAGTGCGAGCGCCGTCGCGCCGAGCCCCTTCACCAACGTCGGATGTTGAGCCGCAAACGCACTCACCTTGTCCACGACGGATCCGTCAGCGCTCTGCGCCCGGTCCGCGAGCTGTTTCACCGCGTTGGGAGAGACTTGCTGCGCCTGATCCGCGGTGACCGTCCCTCCCTTCTGCACGACATCTGCCAAGGCCCCACCGGCGGCCGCACCCGCGGCCGTTGGACCCAATGCCGCCACTAACTGATTCAACAGGCCGGCTTTCTGCGGGCCGTTTGCCTGACTATACAGGCTGCTGATCGCATCGCCGAACGCCGGTGTCGAGTCCGAGCGAAGCGCGTGGGCTACCCCATCCGCCAGGGTGCCCGCGGGCACCGCCTGGGCTACCTGATCGAAGTGTTGATTCACATCCGCCGGAGGCTTGGCGCCGCCGGACTCATACTGCTTGAGGATGCCACTGATTTCGTCGAGCGTGCCCATACCGACCTCCCTGCGCAGCGTGAAGCGTCATCCGAGCCACGAGCCTCAGACTTATCACGCCCAATCTCCTGCCGCCAGCCGCGGCCTCGAATCGGACAAAGCACCGTGCGTGCGTAGGGGAATCTTCGCGGCTTCGCCAAGCTCGACCGTTGTCACGGAACGATCGGCAACACGATATGCGAGGGGAGGCTCGACGTGGCGTAGATGCGATGCGTCGCCGGCTGGAAGTCGCTCGCCGCTGCCCGATAGATGCTCGGCACGAATGTCTGCGGGTTGCGATCGATCACGGGGAACCAGGTCGACTGAATCTGCACCATGATGCGGTGGCCCTTCAGGAAGACGTGGTCGTGGTCGCGCAGCGGGAAGGTCCATTCTCTCGGCTTCCCCGCCACCAGAGGCTTCGGATGCTCCCAACTCGTGAGATACCGCCCCCTCCGAACCTCCATGGCAATGGGGAGCTGATACCCGTTGAGCGATTTCGCGAACTGACCCGGATTCGGCCCCGCGTCGGGGTCCCAGCCGTCCTTCTGAGCGTCCTGAGGAAAGACGTCGATCACCTTCACGATGAAGTCGGCGTCGGTGCCCGACGTCGATGCGAAGATCGACGCCGCGATCTCGCCGGTGACGGTGAGGTCGTGGTCGAGCGGTGCCGTGACATAGGTGACTACATCGGGGCGCTCGCTCACGAAGCGCTGGTCTGCCACCTCCCACGTTCTCCAATCGCCGGCCGGATACGTCGGCGAGATCGGCCGCTGCCGATATGGAACGGGATTCGCCGGGTCGGAGACATACTCCCGATAGCCCTTCGCGCTGCCGTTCGCGGTCGGTGCGACGAAGGAGAGAGTGCCATCGGCGTGCAGGTATAGGTTGGTCTTCTTCGCTTCCGCCGGCGGCCAGACGGCGTAGGTGCGCCATCGATTCGACCCGGACTGGAACGTCGACGCCTGCCAGGCAGGCTTCTCCCCCTTGCCGTGTAGGTAGTAGCGGAAGAATGGCGCTTCGATGGTCTCGCGAAACTCGAGCGCCGTGTTGTGTCCTCCGAGTGGGATCAGCCCGATGCTATCCGCCACCGGGCGCTGCCACTGTCCGTGAAACCACGGACCGGCGACCATGAAGTTCGTGCGACCGGGATCGTGCTCGCCGGCGTGGCGAAAGATCTGCCACGGCCCCCATGGATCCTCCTGGTCCCAGAAGCCGGCGACGTTGAGGTTGGGCACCGCCGAGGCGTGCAGTTGGCTCACCCAGGCTTCCTTCTTCCAGAACTCGTCGTAGTCGGGGTGCTCGACGGTGGCGTTCCAGTACGGGATCGAGCCGTGGAGGTACCTCGCGTTGATGTTCGAGACGGGACCGAGGGCGAGGTACCACTCGTAGGTGTCGTAGGTCTCGAAGGCGAAGTGCGTGTTGGCATTCTTGTCCGCCTGCTCCATCACCGCATACTCGAAGTCGTAGCTCTCCCGAAGCGCGCCGTAGCGATGATCGTCGTCGTTCATCCATTGATCGACCGGCGAGGCCTGCTCGCTGATCGCGGCCAGCGCCGGGTGCGGGTGGAGGAGGGTCAGCGCCGTCGTGAGGCCGTCGTAGGACACACCGTACATCCCGACCTTCCCCGAATTATTGGGGACGTTCCTGACCAGCCACTCGATGCTGTCGTAGGCATCGGTCGCTTCGTTGGTAGCCTTGGGGTCGGTGAGATCGACGTACGACGAGAGGGCGAACGTCCCCTCGGACTTGAACCGACCGCGGAGATTCTGGATCACGAGGATGTAGCCGTCCGCCATCAGCTCCTTGAGGGAGGGGGGCAGCACAGCCGGCGCCTTGTCGGGGACGCCGTATGGAGTGCGGCGAAAGAGAATCGGAAGCGGCCCACTGGCGTTCGCCGGGGTGAGGATCACCGTCTGGAGGTGGACGCCGTCGCGCACCGGAACCATCACCTCCCGGAGGGTGAAGATCGGCTCCGGCGCGACGCTTTGGGCGCCTCCTCTGTCCGCGAGCAACACCAGGGCGACAGCACAGCAGACCGATCGGAGCATCGAGCTCTCCTTGCGCGTAGGCGCCTCGCGGCGCAGGTTGTGGGCGATCGAGGGACTCGCGGCGGCATCCTGGAACTGAATTTGCCGTTGTGAGTATGTACCTGTGAATGGCGCCTGAGAACGCGCGCCACAAGCTGGGAGGAGCGGACCGCAAGGCCGCTCGAGGCGTTTCCCAACCGGCCCCCCAGCTTGGCACCACCATTCACCAATGGGAGACGACATGACAGTCGACCGGACGCCCGTCATAGCGCTGAATCCCACCGCGACGGGCTGACCCATGAACACGACGTCTCAGGTAGGGCCCCTCACCGCACCGGTGGCGGGGGAGCGCGAGCGCATCCGCGCGCGCTACCTCGTGATCGGCAGCGGCATTTCCGGGTTGCACACGGCGTGGAGAGCGGCGCGGCACGGGGATGTCGTGCTCCTCACCAAGCGCACACTCTACGACAGCGCCACCGCCTATGCCCAAGGGGGGATTGCGGCGGCCCTCGGCGCCGGTGACTCGCCGTCGCTGCATCGCCGCGACACGCTCGCGGCCGGCGGATCGCTCTGCGACGCCGGTGCCGTGGACGTGCTGGTGTCGGAAGGACCGTCGCGTGTGCGCGACCTTCTCGCCGCCGGCGCGCGCTTCGACCTCGACTCGTCCGGCGCGCTGCAGCTCGGTCGCGAGGCGGCTCACTCCGAACGGCGGATCGTGCACGCGCGCGGCGACCAGACAGGGGCGGAGGTCGTCGACACGCTGGCGCGCCGCGTGGGCGAGACCCCGAACATCACCACCCTCGAGTTCGCGCGCGCGCTCGAGTTGATCGTCCACGACGGCGCGGTCGCCGGCGCGCGCCTTGCCCATCGCGGGCGGGCGCTCGAGATCATCGCCGACGCGACGGTGCTCGCCACCGGCGGTGGGGCGCAGGTCTACCGCTACACCACCACGCCGACGGTCGCCACCGGAGACGGCTTCGCGCTCGCCAACCGCGCCGGTGCCTCGCTCGCCGACATGGAGTTCGTCCAGTTCCACCCGACGGCGCTTCGTACGCCGGAGACACCGCTGGTCTTGATCTCCGAAGCGGTCCGGGGCGAGGGAGCCATTCTCGTCGATGCGCGGGGGAATCGATTCATGCCGGCGCGTCACCGGCTGGCGGAGCTGGCCCCGCGCGATGTCGTGGCCCGCGAGGTCTTTCGGGCGCAGCAGGAGACGGGCGCCGTGTGGCTCGACGCGACGCACCTCGGCGATCGATTCGCCGAGCGCTTCCCGGGGATCTTCGCGCTCTGTCGCGCTCGTGGCATCGATCCTCGCCGGGCGCCGATCCCCGTCACCCCCGCAGCGCATTTCATCGTCGGGGGGGTGGCGGTCGACCTCGCCGGCCGCGCGACGCTCCCGCGCCTTTACGCAGTCGGCGAAGTGGCGCGCACCGGCGTCCACGGCGCCAATCGCCTGGCCTCCAACTCGCTCCTCGAGGGGCTGGTGTTCGCCGAGCGAGTGGCCCGCGACCTTGCCGCCGTCACGCCGCTCGAATCCCTGCCGCCCCTCATCGACTGGCGCGTCGCTCCACTCCGCGATCGCGGCGCCGCGCAGGTTGCCGCGGCGACGATTCGCGACGTGATGTGGGAGCACGCGGGAATCGTGCGCACCGCCGACGGCCTGCGGCGTTGCCTTCGCGCGCTCGATGAGATCGCGGCCAACCTCCCCGAAGGGGCCACCGAAGAACAGAACCTCGTCACGACGGGGCAGCTCATCGCCCGCTCCGCCCTCCTCCGCGAGGAGTCGCGCGGCGGTCACTACCGTGCCGATTTCCCGAAGGCGCGGCGCAACTGGGCCACGCGACATGTGCGGGCCACGGCGCGACGCCTCTCGCCGGTGGAGATCGCCTCATGAGCACCGAGATCCGCGATCTCCAGCGGCGCATCCGGGCGCTGGCCGCCGAGCGCAACGCGGTGGTTCTCGCGCACAACTATCAGCGTCCCGAGGTCCAGGACGTTGCCGATTTCGTCGGCGATTCGCTCGGCCTCTCTCGTGAGGCGGCGCGCACCGAGGCGGGGGTGATCGTTTTCTGCGGCGTGCACTTCATGGCCGAGACGGCGGCGATTCTGTCGCCGGAGCGGACCGTCCTGCTCCCCGATCTCGACGCGGGATGCTCCCTCGCCTCCACCATCGATGCCGCACAGCTCCGCGAGTGGAAGGCTGAGCATCCGGGCGCGGTCGTCGTCGCCTACGTCAATACCTCCGCCGCGGTCAAGGCAGAGAGCGATTACTGCTGCACGTCGGGGAACGCCGTCGATGTGATCAATGCGATTCCCGCCGACCGCGAGATTCTCTTCCTCCCCGACATCTTCCTCGGCGCGCACGTGCGGCGCGTGACTGGCCGGGAGAACATCCACGTCTGGATGGGCGAGTGCCACGTGCACGCCGGTATCACTCCGGCGCACATCGCCGCCCAACGCCAAGCCCACCCGGAGGCGGAGTTTCTCATCCACCCCGAGTGCGGCTGTGCCAACACGGTCCTCGAGGCGATGTCGGCGGGGGATGTCGATCCGACCGGGGTTCACATCCTCTCGACCGAGGGGATGGTGCGGCGCCCGGCGGTGAGCGAGGCCGACGAGTTCATCGTCGCCACCGAGGTCGGGATCCTTCACCGGCTGCGGAAGGCCAATCCGACGAAGCGCTTCTGGGCGGCGACCGACCGCGCCTCCTGCCACTACATGAAGATGATCACGCTCCCCAAGGTCCTCCGCTCGCTCGAGCGGCTGGAGCATGTGGTGACGGTTCCGGCCGCAGTGGCGGATCGAGCCCGTCTCGCCATCGAGCGCATGGTGGCGATCGGCGGCACGACGGCGCCCGGACTGGCCACCATCGGCGTGGCCGAGGAGTGACCATGTCCACGGCGGTCGACATCGGGGCACCCTCACCGCCCTTCCCGTTGGCTCGCAGTGAGATCGACGCGCTCGTCAGGCACGCGCTGGATGAGGACCGGGCCTCCGACGATATCACGACGCTGGCCACGGTCGCCGCCGACAGCCGGTGCACCGGGCGCGCGGTGACGAGGAGCAGCGGCGTCGTGGCCGGCCTCCCGCTCGCCCTCGCCGCGTTCCGCGCCCTCGATCGGGAAGTGAGGGTCGAGCTCGTCAGACGGGACGGCACGCGGGTCGGCGCCGGCCAGGAGCTCTTCTCCGTCACCGGCTCGACCCGCGCTATCCTCGGTGCCGAGCGGGTCGCACTGAACTTCCTCCAGCGGCTTTCCGGCATCGCGTCGCTCACCGCGCAGTTCGTGGACGCCGTTCGAGGCACGCGCGCGCAAATCCTCGATACGCGGAAGACTACCCCCGGGCTCCGCGCGCTCGAGAAGTACGCGGTGCGCTGTGGCGGGGGTGCGAATCACCGCGCCGACCTGGGGAGCGCGATCCTGATCAAGGACAACCACATCGCGGCAGGAGGCGCCGACGTGGCCGCCACGGTGCACCGAGCCCGCGAGAGTGTACCGCCGGGCATGATCGTCGAGGTCGAGTGCGACACTCTGGCGCAGGTCCGCTCCGCCGTCGGCGCCGGCGCCGACATCATCCTTCTCGACAACATGGAGTTGAGCGACCTCAGAGGCGCGGTGCGCCTCGTCGACGGCCGGGCGCTCACCGAGGCGTCCGGCGGTGTTCGCCTCGACACGGTGCGCGCGATCGCCGAAACCGGGGTCGATCGCATCTCCGTCGGTGCGCTCACGCACTCGGCGCCCGCGCTCGACATCGGGCTCGACTTCGTCCTCACGTGAGCCGCGGCACTCTGGCGGCGATCTGGATCAAGCGGGCGCATGGCGGCGTCATGGACTCCGTCCGGACGGCCACTATCCGGGCCGGTCAAGGCATCGTCGGCAATGCCGACCAGGGCGGGAGACGCCAGGTAACGCTCATCGAGCGGGAGGTGTGGGAGCATCTCATGTGGGAGCTCGCCTCCGACGCCGGTCCATCGACGCGACGCGCCAACCTCTTGCTCGAGGGAGTGTCACTCGCCGGCACGCGCGGGCGGACGTTGCGCGTGGGTGGCTGCCGGCTCCTCATCTCGGGGGAGACGAAGCCGTGCGAGCAGATGGAGGCCGCCGTCACGGGCCTTCAGCGCGCGATGTTCCCTGATTGGCGCGGCGGAGCGTTCGCGCAAGCACTCGACGATGGAGAGATCACCGTCGGCGTCTCCGTCGAGTGGGAAGAGGAGCGCGCTTGACTACGGCGCTCCTGGGCCGAAAATCCCCGCATGCAGGGACCCGACCACTACAAGTACAGCGCCTTCATTAGCTATCGGCGCCTCCCCGATGACTCTCGGTGGGCGGCGTGGCTCGTCGGCGCAGTGGAGGGGTTCGAAACACCCATCCCGCTGATCCAGCAAGGCTACCCGCCGAACCCCGGCGCGGTCTTCCGGGACGACAATGAACTGCCGGCGAGCCCCGATCTCTCACGCGACCTCAAGGACGCGCTCTGGAATTCGCGCTACCTGATCGTCGTTTGCTCGCGTGCCACACCGCAGTCTCTCTGGGTCCGCACCGAGATCGAGATCTTCCGCTACTGGGGCCGCGACCAGAACATTCTCGCGCTGCTCATCGAAGGCGACCCTGATTCGTCGTATCCGCCGGAGCTGCGGCCCTTCCGGCTCGTTGGCGCTGGCGTCGACACGGTGCGCGAGCCGATCGACCCGGCGGGCGTCGACGTGCGGCCGCAGCAGACCAAGACGGAACAGGAGCTCCGCGACCTGGCGCGCGATCGTTTCGCCGCCACGCTCCTCGGCTGCCCGATGGGAGAGCTGCGTGAACGCGTAGAGGAGCGGCTGCGTCAGGACACGACCGTCGCCTATTTCCATGCGATGGTGAGTCGTCGAGGCGCCCCCGAGGGAGTCGGCCCGTTGTCCGTCGAACAGGTCGCGCACCGCGAAGCGTCTTACAAACTCGAGACACGCTCCGGCCTCGTGCGCCGCGTGACGCGCGTCAATGGTCACGGCGTTCTGAGTGAGGATCCGGCTGGGATCGCCCAATGGGATGTGATGTATCGAGAGGACGGAACGGTCGAGGCGGTTGAGCTCCGAAGCCGGCACGGCGACGTCCGCGTGCGCGAGAGCTACAGTCGCGACGGTCGGACGATCGATTTCGTCCGCGAGGATGAGAGCGCAGTGGCGCAGGAGTTCACCTCCCGCTTCGGGCTCCCGACCAAGGTCGCCGACCAGTTGAGGAAGCAGCGCGCGGAAATCATTCGGCACCTCGTCGACTACGATGAACACGGCTTCCCGGTGCGTCGCCGGTACGCACGCAACGCCTTCAACAACCCCGCCGCCGATCCGGCGGGAAATTTCGGGGAGGAGTGCGCCGTCGATGGGCACGGTCTGGCCCTACGGCTCTGGCATCTCGACGCAACCGGCCAGCGCGCAATCCAACGCAACGGTGTCGCCGAGCGGCGCGATGAGTTCGACGGCGCCGGTCGATGGATCCGGCGGACGTACATCGACGCCAAGGGCTCTCCTGTAGCCGGTGGGGAGGGCTGGGCCATCGCCGCCCAGGACTTCGATGACGCTGGAAACATCGTCCGCCAGCGATTCTTCGATCGAGACGGGAGGCCCACTTTGAGTACCGATGGCGTGGCGGTGTCGGAGTGGGCCTACGACGCCTCCGGCTACGTGACTGAGGTCAGGTATCTCGATACCGACGCACAGCCAGCCATACATATCGACCGCTGGTCCAGCGGCCGGTTCGCGCACGATGCCGTGGGCAACACGATCGAGCAGCGCTTTCTCGGCCTTGACGGATCGCCGTGCCTGACGAAGCACGGGTACGCGCGAATGACGCTCGAGTACGCCGGCGGCGATATCACCGGCAAGCGATTCTACGGCACGGATGGAGCGCCCTGTCTGCATCGGGACGGATTCTCCATGCTCCGTATGCTATCCGATGCGCACGGCAACGAGCTCGAAGAGGCCTACTTCGGCCTCGACGACCGGCCCACGCTCTGTCGCGGCGGCTTCGCCAAGGTACGCTGGGCCTACGATGAGGTTGGCAAGATAGTGGAGGAGGCTTACTACGGAATCGACGATGCCCCGATCGCGAGTCGTAACGGATTCGCGCGAGTGACGGCCGTGTACGACCGCCGGGGAAATCTCGTCGACCAAGCCCACTTCGGCGCGGATGGAAAGCCCACCCTGACGGCAGGCCACTATGCGCGAGTGCAGAACGTCTTCGACTCTCGCGGGAACCGAACCGAGGTGGCGTATCTGGGGGTGCACGATGAGCCGATCCTATCATCCCTCGGGTACGCGAAGGACGTCTTTACCTACGATTCGCGCGGAAATCTGGTTGGCCTCGTGGGATATGGTCTCGACGGCCAGCCGCTGGTTGGGCCCGACGGATATGCCCAGTGGAAGGGAGCCGTCGACGCCCTCGGTAACACCGTCGAGCATTCGTTCTTCGATGCCGACGGGCGGCCAGTTGCCACCAACCAGGGTTATGCGGCAAGCCGGCACTCGTATGACGAGGCCGGGCGCCAGATCGCCATAGCATTCTTCGGCGTCGACAATCAACCCGTAAACAGCGCGAGCGGCTACGCCAGCATCACAGTCAGGCGTGATGCGCGTGGCCGGAACATCAGCGAGTCCTTCTTCGGACCGGATGGTAACCCGATCGCTGTCAAACGAGGCCATGCCTGCATCGAGCGATCCTACGACGGTGCCAGCAATCTCACCGAGGAGCGTTTCTTTGGAGTCCGTGGAGAGCCTGTCATCATCGAAGAGGGATTCGCTCGAATGACGCAGAGCTACGATGGGCGCGGCAAGGTCACCGAGACAGCCTTCTTCGGGATCGATGGCAAGCCGATCGCGAACAAGCTGGGGTACGCGAGCGAGAGGTGG
Source organism: Gemmatimonadaceae bacterium (assembly GCA_035623475.1). GTDB lineage: Bacteria > Gemmatimonadota > Gemmatimonadetes > Gemmatimonadales > Gemmatimonadaceae > DASPTK01. The sequence continues at coordinate 10,375 of DASPTK010000042.1, forward strand.
CAGTACGACAACCTGGGTCGTGTCACCTCGGTGTCGTACTACGGTCCCGACGGGTCTCTGACTCTAGGACAAGATGCGTGCGCGCGCATCGACTGGCGCTGTGACTCCCTCGGGCATCCTCTCGAGGCTCGCTCGTTCGGCACCGACGGATCTCCGATTCTCTGTGCCCAAGGCTACTGGCGGGTGCTGTGGACCTGGGATACCCGCGGGCACGCAATCAGGCAGGAGACCTTCGACCTGCACGACAAGCCACTCGACTCGGTGCACGGATATTGCCGCGTCGAGCGCACCTATGCGCCATGGGGCGAAGTGACCGACGCCCACTACTTCACGGCGGCCGGAAAGGAAGTCACCCCGGCGCCCGAGCATCGCTGGGTGGAGGAGTTCGACGATTCTGAGAGGGACTAGCGCCGACTACGGTCGCTCACCGCTCTGTCGTCAGGCCGATCCGCCTCACGAGAGCATCGAAGCGCGGATCGCCGCGCAGCGACTCGTACCCCGGATCCACGTGGAGGTACATCAGGCCGGCTGATCGAGCCTGGAACGCGCGCTCCAGAGACTCGAACGCCCGATCGAAATCGCCGATGGCGCCGTAGCCCATCGCCAGGATCTCCGCTCGCACGTATTGGTGACGCGACTCCTCGTCGAGGCGAGCCAGGATCGCCTCGGCCTCCTCGCGACGGCCGAGCGGCGCCAGCGCCCGCACAATCACGGCGTCGTACGAGCGGACCGACTTCTCCAGAGACTGCCCGCGACGATACCAGCTCAGCGCCTCCTCGGCGTCCCCCTGACCCAGATACGCCGACCCGATGTATAGGTAGGCGCGCACGTTCTCGTCGTCGACCTCGAGCGTCTTCTGCCCCTGTGCAATCGCCCCGGCGTAGTCGCGGGCGTAGAGGAGGAAACGAGCGAGCCAGGCACTGTTGTCCGGGGACAGCGGATCGAGGGCGAGTGCCTTCCGGATCTCCTCGATCGCATCGCCCAAGCGGCCGACCGCCGGGAGCGCCGTCCCGAGCACGTAGTGCGCCTCCGCGTAGTTCGGGCTCAACTCCACGGTCCGCGTCAACCGTCGCGCAGCCTCGGCGAATTCCCACTCGTGCCAGCAGAGAACCTTACCGAGAGAGGTGACGGCCTCGGCGAGATCCGGATCGCGTTGGAGCGCCCGGGTCGCCGCCGCCTTCGCCCTGGGATAGGCGTCTTCCGGCGCGACCCAATCGTCAGCGAGGTTGCACCAGCAGTCGGCTATCCCGGCGTAGGCCTGCGCGTATCCCGGATCCTGAAGCAGAGCATGTTGAAAGAAGTCGAGCCCCTTCCGCAACCCGGCCTCGGTCACCCGGTTGGCGAAGAAGCGGCCCTTGAGGTAGAGCGTATACGCCTCGAGGTTCCGCGTCGGCGGAGCCACCACCGGCGCGGCGGCACTCGTCAGGCGCAGCTTGAGCGCCTCGACGATGGCGCGCGAGATCTCGTCCTGGATGGCGAAGACATCCTCGAGCTGCCGGTCGTAGGTCTCGGACCAGAGCTGGTAGCCGTCCTCCGCGTTCACCAGCTGCACGTTGATGCGGATCCGGTTCCCGACCTTCCGCACGCTCCCCTCGAGCATCGTCGCAACGCCGAGCTTCTCGCCGATCTGGCGGATGTCCGCCTCCTTCCCCTTGAAGGCGAAGGAGGAGGTGCGCGAGGCCACCTGGAGGCCCGGCACCTTTGCGAGGGCGTTGATGATCTCCTCCGTCATCCCGTCGCTGAAGTACTCGTTCTCGGGATCGGCGCTCATGTTGGAGAGCGGGAGGACGGCGATCGCCGTGCGCGACGGCCCCGATTTCTGCACTTCGAGGCGCCCCGAAGGTGCCCCATCCGGTCGGCTGATCTGGAGCAGCGCGTCGGCGAACGCCGCCGCCGTCGGAAAGCGGTCGACCGGAGTTCGCGAGAGCGCTCGCATCACCGTCTCATCGACCGTGTCGGGGACATCGCGCGTCGTCCGGACACGCGGGACGGGGGAGACGAATCGCTTGGCGATGATCGCCTGGGCGGTGGGACCGGTGAATGGCGGCTCGCCCGTCAGCATCTCGTAGAGCACGCACCCGAGGCTGTACAAGTCGCTCCGGCCGTCGATGTCCGCGTCGCCCCCCGCCTGCTCGGGACTCATGTAGGCCGGCGTGCCGACCGCCAGACCCGTCTGCGTAATCGACCGCCCGCTCGACAGCGCCTTGCCGATGCCGAAGTCGGCGACCATCGCCGAGCCCTCGTGCAGAAGGATGTTCTCCGGCTTGATGTCCCGGTGCACCACCTGGTGGCGATGCGCATAGTCGAGCGCCGACGCGACCTCCCGCGACACGCGTAACGCCTCGTCGAGCGGAAGCTGCCGCTTGGTGTCGAGCCGCTCACGCAGTGAGCGACCCTCCATGTTCGGCATCACATAGAAGAGGAGACCGTCGGCCTCTCCCGAATCGTAGACCGGCAAGATGTGCGGGTGAGTGAGACCCGCGGCGAGCTTGATCTCGCGGAGGAATCGCTCGGCGCCGATTTCGGCCGACACCTCGGGACGGAGCACCTTGAGGGCGACACTGCGATCGTGACGGAGATCCCGGGCGAGGAAGACGACCGCCATGCCACCGTGGCCGAGCTCGCGGTCGAGGGTGTAGCGGCCTGCGAGGCCCTTGTGGAGGCGTTCCTGGATGGCGTTCACCGGTGCGCAAGATGGGCGTGGTCGCGCCGGAGAGCTAGCTCGCCTCACGCGCCCCGGCACCAAGACGTCGTTCGCCTATCGCGATGTCGTGACCGATGCCGGACGCCGGCGTCGGCGTCGCACCCCATTCTATAGTAGTATCAGACGCGTAACAACCGAGGGTCGCCGATTGAGAGAGCGCTCGCCGATGCCACCTTGATAAGGCCGTTCTCTCTCTCGGAGGGCTGGTGCGCGCAGACGTCGTCGCCCGTTACCGGCTGCGAATCGCCCGCGCGCGTTCGACGGCGAAGCTCGCTGGTCTGCGCACCGAGATCAGCGCCCTCTTCCCCAGCGACGCCGACACCGCCCGCCTGCTCCAGGCAGTCGAGCGGCGCATCGCGTCGGCCGGCCAACCGCCCCGCCCGAGGCCGCATCGTCGCCCACCGCCGCGTCCCTGACGGCAGGGAGGGTCGCGGCAGCCCTCCTCCAGCACTCGCTCGCCCTTACCACGGTGGCGACGCGCCCGGTGACGGCGGTGCGGAGTCGGCGGGGCTGACCGAGACCCCGGAACCGGCCATTGTGGCAAAGAAGAGCGGATCGTCAGGCGCCATCGCGACGACCGCCCTCACCACGTGGCGCCCTGGCGATTCTCCGATCCGGAAGACAACCCGCGCGACACCCTGCGGGTCTGTGAGCACGGCGGGTGGATCGAGGGTGCCGCCTCCCATTTCATTGCGGAAGAGGACGATGGAGCCCGCCACCGGTGCTCCCGTCGCGTCGAGCACGCGAACCCCGAGCGTCTCCTCCGCGCCGATGGCCATGAGCTCGGGCATCTCGCGCGCCTTCGTCAGGAGCGGCAGGCCACCCCCCGACTGCGCGTCGATGAACCAATCGTCGTGGGCAGCGCGCCTGAGCACGAAGGTCACCCTATCGGTGACCGAAAATGACCCTCCGGTGGCCCAGTCAGCGTCGTAACTCACCGAGCTGACCAGAACGATCAGGTCACCACTGGCGTAGAAGTGATCCGTCGTCAGGTGAAAGTTGTGCGCGCGCGACAACCATCTGCCGAGCACCGCTTCGATTGAGCCTGACCCCCTCACCAGCGTGCCGGTCGCCGCGATGAAGACCGCGTCCGAGGTGTACATCCCCGTCAGGGCGCGGACGTCCCCGTAATTCGCCGCGACCTCCCATCGAAAGCGAATGGAATCGAGCGTCGCTGCCACCATGGTGCGATAGGACGAGGCCATGTCGCGCGCGCTCCGACCTCCGCCGCCTGGCACGATGTCCTGCGCGCGCGCCACGTCAACGCTGATGTTGGGCACGATCACCAAAACGGCCACGACGTGCGGCAGCACGGCAATCGCGCGCCGGAGGAGCGCGGACCGCGAGCGCCGTAGTGTCGGCAGTAGGCTGGACATCTGGGACTCCGCGTGTGGGGTACGGCGCGAGAGTACCGTTCCATCCTCACCGCGCGGTCACCGTCATCTCACAACCAGATCAGCCTCCCGAAAGGGAGGCGACTTCAAGGCGCAGCCGAGCCTCCGGAGACCGCTTTCATCAGCCGGTAGGCAAACTCCAGCCCGTAGTTGAAGCCCTGGACGGTGATTCGCTCGTCCCGGCCGTGCGCGCGCACGTCGTCGGGATCGTACGCCACACCAGTCACCCCGTACACCGACATCCCGGCCGTGCGCAGCCAGGCGCCATCCGTCGCCCCGGTCTCCATGTAGGGCACGATCGGAATCGGACCCCACATCGACCGGGCCGTGCCAGCGAGGATGCGCTCCACGTCTGGACTAAGCGGTGAGGGAGGACTCGGCGTCGAGCCCGCCAACGTGTCGATCACGACCTGAGTGTCCGCGACCACTCGCACCATCTCGCGCTGGATAGCCTTGGGGTCTTCGCCGGGCAGCATACGGCAGTTCACCACCGCCCTCGCCATCTGAGGGAGCGCGTTCTCGGCGTGGCCTCCCTCGAGGAGTGTCGCCACGCACGTCGTGCGCAGGAGGGCGTTGTAGAAAGGGGAGATTCCGGAGAGGCGCCGGGCTGCCGCCGTGTCGAGGCGTGCGCGCGTGACCGCTCGCATGTCATCGCCCAGCTTCCCTCCCACCAGCGGAGCCGAGCGCTCGAAGTACGCGCGCGTCACGTCCGTCATCCGCGGGGGAAAGTCGTACTGAGACCAGCGCGAGAGTGCACCAGCCAGGTGGTAGATGGCGTTGTTCTTGGTTGGGAGCGAGCTGTGCCCGCCCGGATTGCGCACGGTCCAGCTGAAGCTCTGAAAGACCTTCTCGCTCGCCTGCACGTCCAGCGACACCACCTTCCCACCGCGCATTTCCGGTCCGCCTGCATCGACGTTCAGGCAGTACGCCGCCTCCATGACATCCTTTCGATTCTGGATCAGCCACTGCACGCCATTGTAGTCCGCGCCCGCCTCCTCTCCCGCGGTGAGGGCGAGGATGAGATCGCGATCGGGCACCCATCCTTCCTGCCTCAATCGGAGAAACGCGGCGACCAGAGTCGCGCCGCCGCCCTTCACGTCGAGCGTGCCGCGACCGTAGAAGTAGCCGTCCTTCTCCAACAGCACGAAGGGATCGACGCTCCAGTCTTCTCGCCGTGCCTCCACCACATCGAGGTGGGCGATGAAGAGGATCGGCGTCTCGCTGCTCCCGGAGCGGCTGCGATAGCGCACGACGAGGTTCCGATTCTTCTCGCGCGGCCCGACCACCTGCACGTCCCCCTCCGGGAAGCCGGCGCCGAGGAACCGCGCAGCCATCTTCTGCGCCGCCTCGGTCGTGTTCCCCGAGCCGTGCGTCGTGTTTGTCTCGATCAGCTCCTTGAGGATCGAGCGGCCGAGCTGTTGGTTGTCGGACCCGGCGCTGCTCTGAGAAGCGGCGGGATGCGCGCCGATGAGGATCGCCGCAAGGAGCGCGCTCCCGCGCGCAGCGCGCCGCACCAGAACACCCACGATAGGCACGTTTTGAATGCGAATGCGCGAGATCACGTAGCCAGCATCCACGTTGAGGCGAGTCGTTGGGAAAGCGCGTACGCAAGGGAAATGTCGGAATCGAGCGCCCATTGCGGAATGGGTCGATAAATACTCCCCCCAATGACCCGATACCGGACCCACTTGTAGGACGGCTGCGCTCCCCACCGCTGGTGACGGGCCGTTCGCCGCCGAGCTCCCCATGCCCACTTCGCGAGCATCATCCGCCAATTCTCCCACAGGGTTCGGGTCTCCGACGCGCGGTCGCGCTACGAGAAGGAGTGACATCGTCCTGACATGCGTCTCCCATCCCGCTTCCTGGCCGGGGGGCGGCGCGGGGCCTATTTTCGAGGCATCTCCAACCATGGGCCCACGTGGCGACTGACCTGCGTGAGCAACTGCAGGCCACATTAGGCGGCGCGTACACGCTCGAGAACGAGCTCGGCGGCGGCGGTATGTCCCGAGTCTTCGCGGCCACGGAGAATTCGCTCGGGCGGAAGGTGGTGGTGAAGGTCCTCCCCCCGGAGCTGGCCGAGGGGGTGAGCGTAGAGCGCTTCAAGCGCGAGATCCTCCTCGCCGCGCAGCTGCAACAGGCCAACATCGTGCAGGTTCTCTCGGCGGGCGAGATCAACGGCCTCCCGTACTACACGATGCCCCTGGTGGACGGGCATTCGCTGCGCACGCGACTCACGAAGGGAGGCCCGCTCCCGGTCACTGAAGCCGTGGGCATTCTGCGCGAGGTGGCGCGCGCCCTCGCCTACGCCCACGACCACGGCGTGGTGCATCGCGACATCAAGCCCGACAACGTCCTTCTCTCGGGCGGGTCGGCGATGGTCACCGACTTCGGCGTAGCCAAGGCGCTCTCGGCGTCGAAGACCCTTGCTCCGGGCGGTACGATCACGCAGTTCGGCACGTCGCTCGGGACGCCGGCCTACATGGCGCCGGAGCAGGCGGCGGCCGACGCCACGACAAACCATCGCGCCGACATCTACGCCTTCGGCGTGATGGCGTACGAGCTCCTCGCCGGACAGCCCCCCTTCCACGGCCGCACGGCGCAGAAGCTTTTGGCGGCGCACATGGCCGAGAAGCCGCCATCGATCACCGACGTGCGCCCGGATGTGCCGCCGACGCTGGCCGAGCTGATCACGAAGTGTCTGGAAAAGGAGCCCGACCAGCGCCCGCAATCGGCCACCGAGCTTACTCGTGTTCTCGAGACGGTGACGAGCGCCGGCGGCCACCCGGCGATGCCCGCCATCTTGTTAGGCGGTCGGCGGCGGCTCGGGCGCGCGCTGGCGTTCTATGCCGCCGCCTTCGTGGCGGTCGCTCTCGTCTCCAAGGCGGCGATCGCCGTGATCGGACTCCCCGAGTGGGTCTTCCCCGGCGCACTGGCGGTGATGGCCCTCGGGCTTCCGGTGATCCTCTTCACCGCCTTCGTGCAGCACGGCACGCACCAGGCGTTGACGACTGCTTCACTCACGCCGGGCGGCTCGCCGGTTGTTCACTCGACGCTCACCCGGATTGCGGTCAAGGCGAGCCCCTTCGTGAGCTGGCGGCGAACGACGATCGGCGGGCTCCTGGCCTTGAGCGCATTCGTGATCCTCGTCCTCGGGTTCATGACCTTCCGTGCCCTCGGGATCGGCCCGGCCGGGTCGCTCCTCGCCGCCGGCAAGATCAAGGATCGCGACCGCCTCCTGGTGACCGATTTCCACGTCCAGGGCGCAGACACCACAGTGGGGAGCATGATCACCGAGGCGGTGCGCACCGATCTCGGGCAGTCGCAGGTGATCTCGGTCATGCCGCCGGCGGCGGTGGCCGAGGCGCTCCGGCGGATGCAGAAGCCACCGACGACGCACGTCGATCTCCCGCTCGCCCGCGACATCGCCGCCCGCGAAGGGGTGAAGGCGATCGTGGACGGCGATGTGGCGCCGCTCGGCCAGGGGTTCGTGATGGCGGTAAGGCTGGTGGCCGCCGATTCCGGCACCGAGCTCGCCTCCTTCCGTGAGACCGCGGATTCGCCGCGCGATCTTCTGCCGACGCTCGACAAGCTCACGCGAAAGCTCCGCGGGAAGATCGGCGAGTCGCTCCGAACGGTCCACGCAGCGCCGCCGCTCGAGCAGGTGACGACGTCCTCGCTCGAAGCTCTGCGCAAGTATGCGGCAGGAGCGCGGGCGAACGATCTGGAGGGGGATGACGACAAGGCGATTCCGTTGCTCCAGCAGGCGGTGGCTATCGATACCACCTTCGCCATGGCGTATCGGAAACTCGGCGTGGCGCTCGGGAACAACGGCATGCCGCAAGCTCAAACCGATGCCGCGCTAGAGCATGCCTATAGATACCGTGACCGCCTACCTGCCCGAGAGCGCTACCTGGCCACGACTTCCTATTTCGACTTCGGCCCCGGCCACGACCGCCAGAAGGCGGCCGCTGCATACGAAGCGCTGCTCGAGATGGATTCCCTCGATCACATCGCGCTCAACAACTACGGGAATTTGCTGCAGGGTCGCCGTGAATATGCGCGCGCCGAGTCGCTCTACTTGCGCGCCATTCGCGCCAACACCGAGGGCGTTCAGGAATTCCAGGGCCTAATTGGGACTCAGGTCGCTCAGAAGAAGTTCGACGCAGCCGACTCCACTCTAGCACTCGGCCGTTCCATTTTTCCCAAGAACGGCGCCCTCGCCGGCTTCGATGCCGTCATCGCTTACGGCCGCCAGCGCACCGACTCGGTGGTGACGCGCCTCGCGCAGCTGCGCACGTCGCCCGATGCGCTTGCCCGATCGTGGGCGACCTACCGAACCGCCGATTTCGACATCCTGCACGGCCGACTGAGCGACGGGGAGCGGATGTACGCGGAAGGCTTTTCACAGGACGCGGCGCGCGGCGCGGTTCCCCCGCCCTTGCTGCCGGATATTGTGCCGGCTTGGATCGACATCTGGTATCGGGAGCAGCCAACTCGCGGATTGCAGCGGCTCGATTCCGCGATGGCCCGGACGCCGCTGCGCTCCCTTCAGCCGCTCGAGCGCCCCGACGTCATGATCGCGACCATGTACGCCCTCGGCGGCCGACCGGACAAGGCGCGTGCTCTTCTGGCACAGTACGTGGCCGACGCAAAGGACTCCGCAGTCCTCAGGCAGAGCGAATTGGACCGCCACACCGCTCTGGGCGAGATCGCGCTCGCCGAGCGACGCCCGATGGATGCAGTCACCGAGTTCAAGCTGGCAGACCGGCGCCCCGACGGACCCGCTGAGTACTGCGAAGGATGTCTCCCGGTCAATCTCGGCCGAGCGTACGACGTGGCGGGAATGCCCGACTCCACGATCAAGATGTACGAGCTGTATCTCGCCGGTCCGCACATCCTGAGCGGCGGACCGCTCAAGGATGGGCAGGTGCTCGCCGGCATCTACAAGCGACTCGGTGAGCTGTACGACGCCAAGGGAGATCGCGACCGGGCGGTCAAGAACTACACCGCGTTCGTCGATCTCTGGAAGAACGCGGACGCGGAGCTGCAACCGAAGGTGCAGAAGGCGAAGCAGCGGCTCGAGCAGCTGAAGGACGTCGAGGCACGCACGGCGCGTTAGGCTTCAGCTCAGTAGCCTGACCTCTCCGCTCGTCAGGTCGTACACCGCCCCGACGACCTTCACCTCCCCCCGGGCCACACGGTCGGCAAGCACCGGCGCCATCCGCTTGAGTCGGGCGACCCCGCGCTGGACGTTCGCGGCGATCACGTTCGCGAGCTGATTCCCCGGCTTCCCCTGGGCTTGGGCGACGGCCGGCATCGCCAGCTCGATGAGATCACCGAGCGCGCCGGGAAGAACGTCGTTGGCGTCGATGTGCGCGATGGCAGCCTGGATCGCCCCACACCCACTGTGCCCGAGCACCATGACGAGCGACACGCCTAACTCGGCCACCGCGAACTCGATGCTGCCATTCACCGTCGGGCCGGCGCCGGCGATGATGTTCCCAGCGGTCCGCACGACGAAGAGATCGCCGACCCCCTGGTCGAAGATCAGCTCGGGCGGCACGCGTGAGTCGGCGCAACCGACGATGGCGGCGATCGGGTTCTGGCCGGCGGCGAGGGGTGTGAAGTCGCCAGGGGCACGCCGCGGATTCGTCAGCTCGCCGCCCACGAATCGCCGGTTGCCAGCCAGGAGGCTAGCCAGCACGTCGTCGGGAGTCACGCCCTCGCCGCCAGCGGCGGCTCAACCATGTCGCCAGCCGTCACTTTGCCGACGGCCCGAGGCGGGGTGGGAGGGAGTGCAGGTAGGCGTAGATCGCCTTCAAGTCGTCGTCGGTCGTGGCCCCCGATATCGGTTCCCAGGGCATGTCCTTCGTCAGCTGGTGATTGAAGGGATCGACTCCGGTCCGGAGCGTTCGGAGGAACCCCTCCTCGCTCCAGTGTGGAACGATCTGCGTGAGGTTGGGCCCCACCGGTGGGCCGAACTTCGCGGCCACGCCGCCTGCCAGCTCCTTGCCGTGGCAGTCGCGGCAGAGCATCACCGACACCAGATAGGCGCCATACTCGGCGGTCGGTCCCTGGGGCGGCGCCACCACCGGCTGCGTGATCGGAGGTTGCGCCGTGATGTTCGCCATCCCGGAACCGACAAGAAGCGCGCCGACGATGTTCAGTTTCGTCGGAGGGGACATCGTCCCGGCCGCCGGCATCGCACGCAGTGCGGCGACGATGGACATGACATCCTCGTCGCTCAGATTCCGGAAGTACGGCGCGGGCATGATAATGAGCGGCCGTCCGTTCTTGTGTACGCCCTCGCGGATCGCCCGCACCACCTCGGCGTCCGACCAATCCTTGATCTCACCGGCCGGCGTCAGATTCGGCGCGTAAAGAATGCCGGCTGGTGGGCCGTCGGTGAGAAAATCCTGGCCGACCAGCGGGAGCCTCCCGTTCGGCGCGTGGCAGCCCGCGCAGAGACTCAGCAGGCGCGTTCCACGTGCGAGCTGCTCCGGCGCCGTGGCCGGGTTGGGATCGGCGGCTGCGGGCTTGTACGGTGAAACGTTGAGCTTGTAGAAGCCGACCAGTGCGACGACGAGGACACACCCGACGATGGCTGCCAGGAGGGCCGATATGATCGTGACTCCCCACTTCAGCGCCGATCGTCCTCGCTTCCAGGCCCACCGCGCGATCGAGACGAAGACGACCGCGAGGAGCAAGAGCGCCAAGGTGCCAACGACATCGTACATGAGGGCCTTTCTCCGGTTGATTCCGTGGGACACCGGGGCAACTACCAAGGATGCAATCCCTCGGCAGCCTCGGCAATGACGCAATGACGCGCGCGCGGCCGCTGCGAGAGAGACGATACCGGAGGAGGCCCCATGACGAACATCGGTAGGCCGCCCTGTGACGACGCAGTAATCCTCGCGACCACCGCCTCATCGCGCGTGAGCGGAGGGTCGTGGGTTCTGGCGGCCACGGTCCTCGGTTCGACCATGGCGTTCATCGATGCCACGGTGGTCAACGTCGCGCTGCCCGCTCTGCAGTCCGGACTCGGCGCCACGCTCGTGCAGGTGCAGTGGGTGGTGGAATCGTACGCTCTGACGCTTGCGGCGCTCCTCCTTCTCGGCGGCTCGCTCGGTGACATCTACGGCCGCCAGCGCATCTTCTCCCTCGGCGTCATCGTCTTCGCCGCTGCGTCGGCGTGGTGCGGCGTGGTCCCATCGGTCGAGCAACTGATCATGGCCCGAGCAGTGCAAGGCATGGGCGCCGCCCTCCTGGTTCCGGGAAGCCTCGCACTCTTGAGCGTCTCCTTCTCACCGACGACGCGCGGCCGCGCGATCGGCACCTGGTCCGGGCTCACCTCTGTCGGCACCGCCCTCGGTCCGGTGCTCGGCGGCTGGCTCATTCAGCACCTGTCGTGGCGGTGGGCGTTCTTCATCAACATTCCTCTGGCGCTGATCGTGGTAGCCATCACTCACTGGCGGGTCACGGAAGCCGCCGCTCCACACTCGAGTCCCGCCGTGGATTGGGTGGGCGGCGCTCTCGCCACCGCGGGTCTCGGCGGCCTCACCTTCGGCCTCATCGAGGGGCGCCTCCTGCCCTCGATCGTCGGCACCGCGCTCCTGGCCGCTTTCCTCATCGCCGAATCGCGCTCGAGAAATCCGATGCTCCCGCTGCGCCTCTTTCGATCTCCGACATACGGCGGCGCCAATCTTCTCACGTTCTTTCTCTATGCCGCCCTGAGCGGGATGCTCTTCTTTTTCCCGCTGGATCTGATACAGGCGCAAGGGTACACCGCCACCGAGGCCGGCTCTGCGCTCATCCCCTTTATGGTACTCATGTTCGCTCTCTCGCGATGGTCCGGCGGGCTGATCGACCGGTACGGCGCGCGGCTCCCACTCATAGTGGGGCCCCTCATCGCTGCGTTGGGATACTCACTCCTGACTCTTCCGGCGACCCGCGCCACCTATTGGACGACCGTCTTTCCGGCGATCGTCGTTCTGGGGCTTGGCATGGTCGTGAGTGTGGCGCCGCTGACCACGACGGTGATGAGCTCCGTGAGCGAGAGCCACGCGGGGATCGCCTCGGGTATCAACAATGCCGTGGCCCGCGTGGCCGGGCTGCTCGCCGTCGCGGCTCTCGGACTCGTGATGTCGCAATCCTACAATCGCGCGCTCGACCGCCGACTGAGCACGGTCGACCTATCGCCGGCGGTGAGGGCGGAGATCGACGCGCAGCGTCCGAAGCTCGCCGCCACCCAGACAGCCGATCCGCGCGCTCAGCGCGCCGTTCAGGAGTCGTTCGTGGCTGGCTATCGTGGCGTGCTCTGGATCGCGGTCGGCCTCGCGGTGGCGAGCTCCCTGTGCGCCCTCGCGCTCATCGAGCCGGTGAAGACTTCCTCACGGTGAGCGCCGCCCCCCCAACCCTCCCCGGCATAGCTGTCAGGTTTCTCCCGATTGTCGGCCTGCCCAGGTCGCGCGATAGTGGTGACCAGAGCGGCCCTCGCCCCAACGCGGCGGGGCCTCAGTTGTTTATTTCTGCGCTGTCTCGCCGCCGCCGAGTCGGCGGTGGCAGCACGTACTCAGCGATCGGAGAGCGATGCTCTCATGATAGGCTTCATCAGATCGCGCATACGGATCTCCCTCTCGACGATTGCGGCCGCTGCGATCGTCTTTGGCTGCACAAACACCGTCTACAAGGATTTTCCCGGGTTCGAGCCGCCCGCCCAGGGCGCTGGCCAGTTCATCGGCTACAGCAATACCTCGACGAAGCTCACCGTTTGCGGCAATTGCCACACCGAGCACCAGGAGCTCTGGGTCACCGCCAAGCACGCGACGGCGTGGGCCGATCTCCAGGCGAGTGGGCACGCACAGAAGAGCTGTAACAACTGCCACACCGTCAGCACTCTGGGAAACAACGCGGCGAGCGACACCGTCGGCTACACCGGGAGCCCGACCGAGCGGTATCAGGATGTGCAGTGTGAGAGTTGTCATGGCGGAGGGCAGCCCCACACCAACAACACCGAGGATGTGGCCAGCCAGCCGATTCCGTCGATCTACGTGGCGGTGGGGCTCAAGACGAGCTGCAGCGGCTGCCACACGGGGAACCACGAACCGTTCGTCGATGAGTGGTCGCAGTCTGCGCACGGCATTGTGCCGGACTTTGCGGCGGGCGCGGGGAACACATCCTGTCAGCCCTGCCACACCGGGCAAGGGGCATTGCTCGGGCCGATGGGGGTCGAGAACACGACCTACAAGGAGATCAACAACGACCTCACCACGCAGGGCCCGAACGGCGCGCTCACCATCGTGTGCGCCGTCTGCCACGATCCGCACGGGAGCAAGAACGCCGGACAGCTCCGGTGGCCGGTCGACACGCTCGACGTCGGCGCCAATCTCTGCGCGCGTTGTCACAATCGCCGCTCGGTCCCTGATCCGACCTCGAACCGCGGTCCGCACGCGCCGCAGGGACCACTCCTCATCGGCAACAACGACGTAGGCTGGCGGCCACCGAACATGTCGCAGGTGACCCGTATCTTCGGCTCGCACGGCGACTCCAGCTTGAACAAACGGCTCTGCGCAACGTGCCACGTCTTCACGTCGGTGTCGACCGACTCGAGTGGAATTCAGTTCTTCTCGACCGGTCACCTCTTCCTCGCGATTCCGTGCACCGACGTGAACGGCAAGCCGATACCGGGCGATTGTGCCGAGTCACAGCGGACGTTCGCCGCCTGTGCGACTTCGGGCTGCCACGCCTCGGGAGATGTCGCGAAGAACCTGCTCGACACCCAGGTGCTCACCATCAGCCAGGAGCTGACGACCCTCCAGGGCCTGCTCAACAACACGGCGAAGATCCCCTGTACGGAGTACGCCGTAGGGTCGAACGTTCCGTTCACGACTGCCCGAGGCGCGCGCTTCAACTATCTGCTGGCCGCAGAAGCGGCATCGACGCAGGACGCGGTGTGCGGGAACAACCGCAATCTGCCGCCGCCGGTTGCCAAGATGAGCGCTGCAACGCACAACGTGCCGCTCATCAATCAGCTCCTCCTCAACAGCATCGCACAGGTCCAGCACGACTATCCGTAGCTGACGCGGCGATGGATGGTCAAGCCTGCTTGCCGGAGGCGCATCCCCCGCCGGACCGCCTGACTACTACGCCGACACCGGGCGGTAGAGCAGCGCGATGACGATCCCGACAAGCAGCCACTCCACGAAATAGCCGACCGCCTGCTGCAGCGTGAGCTTGAGGCCGATGTTCAAGTTCACGTAGTTATGCAGGACGAATCCGCACACGGCGAAGAGGCCGATGAGCGCGCCGAAGCGCGCGCCGTCGCCGACCCCCGACCCGCCGGGGTGGATCATCGCGTAGAGCACCGCCACCACCCAGATGCCGACAAAGGTGGATACGAGCCCGATCGGCATGACGCTCTTCATCCCCTCGGCCGAGCGATAGAGCGCCGGGTACCTGCGGAACTCGTCGCGGAAGAGAGTCCCCATGAAGAGGAACCCGGACGCGAAGTAGACGATGGTGGCGCCCAGGGTAGCGAGCGCGAGGCGAGAGTAGCTCATAGGCGGTGATCTCCGAATCGAGAGGCGTCGCCGCGCATCACCGGTCCACCGGGAACCAGCGCGGCGCCAGCGCGAAACATCCCTACGCAGTCGGCCTTCCCTCTGACTCTACATTCCCGGCGGAATCGCCGCTAACCGCGGGGTTTGCGCCATGCCGACTTTGGGGGGACATTAGCCACGGTCCGTGCGTCCGAGACGCGACGCCGTGGCGCCTTCAGTAACACTCGACGCCGAGCGCAATGCCTCGAAAGAAGCGCGCAGATCGAACGACCCTCCACGAGGCTCCGAAGCGCCGACACGTCTGGCGAGCGGTTGCGATGGCCACCGGCGCGACTCTCGCCCTCGTCGCCATCGCCGCCGCCGCGCTCGCGCCCTTCACCTCCGAGTGGGCACGCAGGGAGCTCGTGAAGGCCCTCTCGACGCATCTCGACGGCGAGGTGGACCTGGCCGACTTCCGCATCCACTTCCTTCCCCTCCTGCACGCCGAAGCGAGCCGCTTGACCATCAGGCACCGTGCGCGGCACGATATCCCGCCGCTCCTCTCGATCAAGCACTTCGCGGCCGATGGCAGCGTGCTCGGACTCTGGCGAGGACATATCTCCCGCATCACGCTCAAGGGTCTCGACATCGAGATTCCGCCGGGGGAAGAGCGCGACGACAAGGCCGCCGGCAATCACACAGACGGCGCAGGTCAGCGAGATACCACCAGCCACGCCGATACTGGCACCCCCACCGGTGCCGTCGGCCACTCGGATAGCGCGCGAGCCGCGCCGTCGGAGTCCGCGCGCAACGGTCCGCAGGGCGTGCGGAGCGCGACGATCGATGACCTGATCGCCGACAACACGCGGTTCGTTCTGCTGCCATCGAAGCCCGAGGACAAGGCGTTGGCGTGGGACATTCACCACATGCACATGCTGGCGGTCACCGCCGGACAGCCGATTCACTTCGAGGCCAACCTCACCAACGCGCTCCCTCCGGGCGAGGTGACCACGCGCGGCACCTTCGGACCGTGGGAGAAGGCCGACCCCAGTCAGACGGCGCTCGATGGCGTCTACCGGCTGGATAGCGCCGACCTCAGCGTCTGGCACGGGATCTCGGGCGACGTCACGACCGACGGCACGTACACCGGGCGCCTCGAGAACATGGACATCCATGGCCACTGCACCGTCCCGGAGCTGACGGTAGCCCTCGGCGGCCACCCGATGCCCGTGCAATGCAACTACCACACGATCATCGACGGCACGACCGGCGCGACGTACCTGGAGGAGGTCACCGGGAAGTTCTGGAACACGCCCTTCGTCGCCAAGGGCTCGGTGCTCGAGACCGAGACCAAGAGCGGCCGCGCGGTGGCGTTCGACGTGACGATGGACAGCGCGCGCCTCGAGGATGTGCTGCGAGTGGCGCTCAAGGGCTCGAAGATGCCGCTCACCGGCAGGCTTTACTTGAAGACGAAGTTCGTCCTGCAGCCCGGGGACGCCGATGTCGTCCAGCGACTCACCCTCGATGGCACCTTCGCGACGGCCGATACTCGGTTCACCAATGCGGAAGTCGGAAGGAAGATCGATGAGCTCAGTCACCGAAGCCGCGGGAAGAGCCTCGACTCCGCGCGCGCGGTCGTCGCCTCACGATTCGCCGGGCGGGTCTCTCTCCGGAACTCGGTGCTCACGATCCCCAAGGTCACCTTCGACGTCCCCGGCGCGGTCCTACAGCTCGCCGGCGTCTACGCGATGCTTCCCGACACACTGAGCTTCGCCGGCACGCTCTACACCCAAGCGAAGATCTCGGAGATGACGAGCGGATTTCAGCACGTCCTGCTCAAGCTGGCCGATCCGCTTTTCAAGAGCGAGCGCGGAGGGAGCGCGATTCCGATCAAGGTTCACGGGCCTCGCGGGAAGCCGGAGTTCGGGCTGGACAAGAGCCGCGTCTTCAAGCACAAGTAGGCACCGACCGCGCGAAGGATCGGCGACGCCTTGCACCTAACGAGCAGTACCGCCCCGGCGACCCCTAGGAGCGGTGGAGCGTCCATTCCCCGAAGCCTTTCCACTCTCCCGCCGCAGTCTTCTGGCGCATCCTCATCGCCCAGACGCCGGTCGGGCTCAGGGTGAAGCTCGTCCGGAAGGGGCCGTCCGGGTACTCGAAGAGAAACTCCACCGCCTGACCGGTGCGCGTGCCGTAGCCCAGAGTCTCCGACCATCGGCCGCCGTAGACATCGAGCCAGTGGGCCACGTAGCGCTCGCTCATGTTGTCGCGGCCGATGAAGACCATCGCCTGATACGTCGGCGCGGCTGACGTGTCCCGCATGTCGAGGCGCAGGAACTGGTGGTTGAGCACCCATTCGGCCCGGAGCCGATAGGTCACCGCACGACCTTGCACGATTCCAGTCATGAGCCAGTTGCCGGTGAGTCGCTCGAAGAGGGAATCCTGGAAGGGACGCTGCGGTCCATCAAGCAGCGGCGCACTCTGCGCTCGAGCGGCGCCGGTGATGGAGGTGAGGAGTATCGCGCCGAGGAGTGCGGAGCACATGCAGGAAAGGAAAGCGCCCCCCCTCCCAAAAGGCCAGCGAGGCGGCCCTGCCCTGACTCTAGGCTGACTTCCGCGCCGAAGTATCGTGCTTCGGCCTCTTTCCTCCCGGGAGGATCTCCGAAGAGGGGTCCCTGACAGGGGAGAAGCACTCTCCGGAGAGGTGGCGCAAAGCGCTCCCCCTGCATCCCCCAAGAGCATGCGGGGCCGTCGTGCCGCACCGGGTGAGTTTCAGTCTCTCGCCAGTGCCCCCACGGCCTCCGGCTCCAGATCCCAGTAGACCTGCCCGCTGGTGTCGACGCCCACACCGATGATGATTCCGTCGGTAAAGGCCCCATCGCCACCTCGAACTGCGCTCGGCGCCTCAGTGTGGATTGGCAGGCCGAAGCCTCCATGCTGCTTGGCGGACTGTTCGCCTCGACGATGGCAAGCGCCGCCCCAGATCGCGGTGGCTGGATTCGCGTCATGTGCCCTGGTTTCCTGCAGGGGCGAGGGTGACAGCGGGTCGCCAACTGTCGTCCACATGACAGAGGCCTTCGACCCCGGCTCACTCCCACACACCCGAGAACCAGTGTCAGACGCCGCTCTCCGCTGCCCCGGCTGCGGAGCCCCAGCAAACGCGGACAGCGCCCGCTGCACGTACTGCGGCGCCGCGCTCGCCACTGCCACCTGTCCGTCGTGCTTCGCGCCGATGTTCGTCGGCAGCCGGTTCTGTGCGCATTGCGGAGCCGAGGCCACACGGGAGGTGATGGAGGATGAGACTCCCCTCCACTGCCCGCGCTGCAAGGAGCCTCTGCAGTCATTGAAGCTCGGGCCCACAGCCGTCCACGAGTGCGGCGCGTGCGGCGGACTATGGGTGGACCCGCAGTCGCTGCAGAAGCTGTGCGACGCCCGCGAGGCGCATTCCGCGGTCGTGAGCGTGCTGGCCGCGCGCGTGCCGACTGCGCCTATCGCCCAAGATCCGGTGCGATACATCCCCTGTCCGAAGTGCACGAAGCTCATGAATCGCGTGAACTTCGCCAAGTCGTCCGGCGTGATCGTCGATGTATGCAAGAGCGATGGCGTCTGGCTCGACCGCGGTGAGCTTCAGCGAGTGGTCGGGTTCATCGACGGCGGCGGGCTCGAGGTCGCGCGCGAGCACGAGCGGGAGCGTCTCGTCGAAGAGCAGCGGCGATTGGCCGCCCTGGAGCAGCACGCATCGGCGCCGGCCTTCGCCACCCAGGGCACGATCGCGTGGAGCAGCAGCAGCTCCACCTCGAATCCGGCGATCGAGCAGCTCCTCCGCGATGCGCTCGGGATCTTCCTCAAGTAGTCACTACCCATCGTTCCAGGACGGGAGGCGGCATGACGTTGCGTGACATGATTCGCGGTGAGTTGATCGATGTCATCGAGTGGATCGAGGACTCGCCTGACGTGATGGCGTGGCGCTTCACTCGCCCCGACAACGAGATCAAGAATGGCGCCCAGCTCATTGTGCGTCCTGGGCAGACGGCGGTCTTCGTCGACGAGGGGCGGGTGGCCGACGTCTTCCCTCCCGGCCGTCACGAGCTGTCGACCGGCAACCTTCCCGTTCTGTCGAAGCTGCAGGGATGGAAGTACGGCTTCGAGAGCCCCTTCAAGGCGGACGTGGTCTTCGTCTCCACCCGGCAGTTTCCGAACCAGAAGTGGGGGACGAAGACACCCGTGATGGTCACCGACGCCGAGGTCGGCGCGCTCAGGCTCCGCGCCTACGGCACCTACATCGCGCGGGTGCACGACGCGGGCGCGTTCGTGACCGAGATCGTGGGGGCGAACGCGGCCTTCACCATCGAGCAGATCGCCGATCAGGTGCGTGACCTGATCGTCGCCCGCTTCGCGCAGGTGCTCGGCTCCGAATCCCTCTCGATCCTGAAGCTCGCTTCGCGCTACTCCGAGCTCGGCGGACGCACCCTCACGCAGCTGCAGCCGGATCTTGCCGCCCTCGGCCTCGAGCTGTCGCAGCTCATCGTCGAGAGCATCGCGCTCCCCGACGAGGTGGCGGCGACCCTCGACCAGCGCACCCGCATCGGCCTCATCGGCGACGTCAGCGCATATGCGGCGCTACAGGCTGCCGACGCCATCCGCGATGCGGCGCGCAATCCCGGAGGCGGTGGCGCCGGGGCCGCGGTTGGAGTCGGGATCGGGATGGCGGGGCAGCTCGCGCAGAGCGTGGCGGCGGCGATGCAGCCTAACGGAGGTGCGGCTGCCGTACCGAGAGGTGCGCCGGCGGCCGTCGCTCCGCCGCCGATTCCCGGCGCGGCCCTCTTCTATCTTGCGGTCGGAGCGAAGCCGCAGGGTCCCTTCGATGTGGTAGCACTGAAAGCTCGTGTCGCCGATGGCTCGCTCACCGCCGACACGCTCGTGTGGCGAGAGGGGATGGCGAACTGGGCGCCAGCCGGACAGGTCGAGGAGGTGGCGGGGCTGCTACGCAAGTAGTAGCCCACAGCCGCTTGGCAATCCTCGAGGGAGCGCGAGCCTAGCCGATCTCGCCGCGCGCGTGCCCAGAATTGCTATTCGTCGTCGCACGACGCATAGGACGAATCGCCGTACGCCCACACGTCCAAGGAGGCGGTCGGCACGGCAGAGGAATGAATGGTCATGGTGTTCCAACCGGGTTCGAGACCGAGGGTCCAGTCGGCAACGGTCTCTCCCACGGAATCTGTGAGCCCGGAGCCGGGGGTCTGTGCGGAGATCGACCCACCTCCGCTCGTCACGGTGAAGGTGACGGGCATGTTTGGAACGCCATTGCCGAAATCGTCCGCCACTTTGACTCGAACGCAGGCGATACCACCCGGTCGAGCGCCGTAGTAGCCCCCGTCTGAATAGTCCGTAAGCTTTGTCGGCGACGCGGGTGCCACGTCGAATGCGTCGCTCGAAACCCCATCGCTGTAGGCGACGTGGGCCTTGAGAACGTAGCCGGACCGCGCCTCGGTGACGTACAGATCGTCGAACGTCACCACGCCGTTCACCGGCTGCTTGTAAATCGAGCCTCGGAGAGCGGCCGAATGGTCGGACCCGCCCTGGAACAAGCGAACCGCCACCCAGTCTATGGCATCGCGCGCGACTTCTCCGCGAGCATCCCGTAGCTCGACACGCACCGGAGAGATGGCGGCGCCCGCCGTGACGTTTGACAGGTGGTCGGTGAAGGCGAGCTGGTAGGTCTTGGCGGCGGCGCTCGTATCATCACTGCATGCGGCGAGCACGACGAGAGCGGTGACTCGCATTGCAATTGGCGACTTCCGCTTGGTGAGCATGCGACCCTCCTTTCAGCGTGTCATGGCAATCGGGGAGACGCCTACCGATCACGCGGAATCTCGCAGGCCACCGTGCCATCTGTAAAGATTTCTTAATGCCAATCAGGGTGTCGTTCGGCGCCAATAGAAACACGTTTGTTCGACCCCCGTCGGAGGACTCGCATGAACGACGTCCAGGTTTCGCGGCTGCGCGCCGCACTGATCGCTGTCGGACTCATCTTCATCGTCGGTATCGCGCCGCTCAGCAGGATCTGGGCGTCCGGGTGGAGCTGGGGAACAGGGCCCTCGCACTACTTCCCGATGATCCTCGGTGTTTACGCGACGCTCGGCGTCTTCCTTCTGCTCGCGTCTCGTGATCCACTTCAAAATCGCAGCCTGATCTGGTTCACCGTCTGGTCGAGTGTGGTGCACGCTGTGATCATGGCGGTGCAGGCCCTGCGTGATCCGGCAGAGCGAGGTCACCTTGTCGGCGACGTCCCGGCACTCCTCATCGTCGCGGCGTTGTTGGCGGTGCTGACGCCACGCGGGGCGCAGGCGGCGCGCGCGTGATGCCGAGCGCGACAGCGATTGTGAGCCCCTGATCTGGCGCTCGTGCAGCACACGGTGCGCCACTCCGATAAGCAGTCGTGCAGTGATCGCAAAGCTGGCCGCGGTAGGTGGCCACGCGAGGCCCTAGCGGCCCCGCTCGATGACCCGATCAACGGCGATGGCAAGGCGATCAGCCATGCCGGAGGAGCGACTGGCGGTATGCCCTAGGGCATAGAGCGGTCGTTTGTTCCAGCACGACCAGCGGACGCAACAGATCACTTGGCGTATGCATGCGCCTCCAATGTTCGCAGCAGAGCCCGCCGAAGACCGCTGAAGATTCACGGTCGAATATCATGCATCCCCCTCGCTCCGTCAGGCAACTGGTGTAGTTGCCGTCGTCTGTTTCCGGACATCCGCACTGGTCGTAGTGGGTAGCGCCACGCATGGCGCCTAGCGATCCTACTGCGACTCATTCCAGCGAGCTCGGTGTGCGATCGTGGCGAGCACATGCAGGCTACGTTCCGCAGCGCGTGCAATTGCGCCTGTTGGTGGGATCGTGGGGAGTCGCTACGGCGCTGGCTCTCTTCATCGTTTCGGCTCGCGTGTCGGCGCAGGCGGCGCGCGACGACGAGTTCAACGACTCGCATTTCCACCTGACGAACTACGTGCAGAAGGGGACGGACATCCGGACCTTTCTGCAGATCATGGGTACGCGGGTCAAGCGCTCGACCCTCTTCGGCATTCCGCTCCAGCAGATGTGGTCGTACCAGAACTCCGGCAACTTTGCGCCGACCTACTACCTGCAGAGCGACGCGCCGCTCTACTACTACTCGTTCACCGACGCCTACATCGCCATGACGTACAAGTCGCTGAGCAAGGCGGAGCAGGATCGGTTCGATCCGATGATCACCGGGTTCAACCCGGCCGACATGTACGCCGCCGATCACATCCGCCGGGTGTTGCGCCTCTTTCCTGGCGTCTTCTCGGGCATCGGCGAGTTCAGCATCCACAAGGAGTTCGTGTCGTCGAAGATCCCGGGCGAGGTGGCGAGCCTGACGAATCCAGCCCTGGACTCGATTCTCGCGCTCGCCGGCGAGGCCGGGCTGGTGACCATCCTGCACTGCGACGTGGACATGCCGTTCGCCAAGCAGAACACGCCGCCGGTCTACCTGGAGCAGATGCGGGCGCTGCTCACGCGCCACCCCGGCACGACGATCATCTGGGCGCACACCGGGCTCGGCCGCGTCGTCCAACCGCCGAACGCCGCGTCAGGCGGCGCGGACTCGATCAATCCGAATCAATACATGATCGTGGAGAGCATCCTCTCCGACCCCGCGCTCAAGAACGTCTACTTCGACATCTCGTGGGACGAGGTGGCGAAGTACATCGTCGCGACCCCCGAGCGAATCGCGCGGGCGGTTGAGCTCATGACCAAGTATCCGGACCGGTTCCTCTTCGGCACGGATGTCGTGGCGCCGTCCACACCGGAACAGTACTACGCGGTCTTCGCGCAGTATGCGCCACTCTGGAAGGCGCTCAAGCCCGACGTGAGCGAGAAGGTGCGGCGCGGCAACTACGTGCGCCTGTTCGACGAAGCGAGGCGCAGGGTTCGGGCGTGGGAGAAAGCGCACGCCGAGTAACGGCGATCAGCGGCGCGCGACGGGCGGCCTCTGGCTCGGAAGTGCGCAGCACAACTGTGAGGAGGTGGCAATGCGAGGAAGACACATGGGTTGGCGGAGGCTGAACGCATTCCTGGCGGTGCTCATCGTCGCGACGACCCTGCGTGCGCAATCGGCACTGGCGCAGAGCGACACCACGAAGAAGCCGTGGCTCACGGTGTACGGTTTCGCTCAACTCGATCTCATCGGCGACTTCAACGTCGTCGATCCCGCATGGTTCGATGTCGTCAGGCCCAGCAAGCTGCCGTCGTTCGACGAGGAGTTCGGCAAGAACGGGCACACCTACGTGAGCGTGCGTCAGACGCGCTTTGGCATTCGCGCGGGGGTCCCGACCGGCCTCGGGGAGCTCACCACGCGGTTCGAGTTCGACCTCTTCGGCACCGGAGTCGACGCCGGCCAAACGACCTTTCGACTCCGTTACGCCTACGGCCAGCTCGGTCAGTTCGCCGCCGGCCAGATGGAGAGTCCGTTCATGGACATCAATGTCTTCCCCAACACGGTCGAATATTGGGGACCGAACGGGATGGTGTTCTTCCGAAACCCGCAAGTGCGGTGGATGCCGATGCAGGGGACGAAGAGCCTGACCATTGCGCTCGAGCGTCCGGGCGCGAGCGCGGACGCCGGAGATTTCGCGGACCGCATCCAGCTTCAAGACGTCGTCCCCCGTTTCCCGCTTCCCGACCTCTCGGCCGCGTACCGCCAGGAGTGGGGGTGGGGCTATCTGCGTGGGGCGGTGATTCTCCGTCGCATGGACTGGGACCAGCTCCACCCGGACACGATCGACCTCTCGGGCAGCGCAACCGGTTGGGGAATCAACCTCAGCTCCAACGTCAAGGTGACGAAGAACGATGTGCTGCGCCTCGAAGCGACCTTCGGCAAAGGCGTCGAGAACTACATGAACGACGCGCCGGCGGACGTGGGAGCTCAACCGCAGCCGGAGAACACCAGGACGCCCTTTACCGGCGTTCCCCTCGGCTTGTTCGGCATGGTAGCGTACCTCGACCACACGTGGAACGATCGCTTCACGAGCAGCGTCGGCTATTCGCGCATCGACATCGACAACAGCGATGGACAGTCGTCTGACGCATTCAAGAACGGTCAGTACGCGAGCGCGAACGTGCTCTACACGCCGGTGAAGGACATGCTGGTCGGTGCCGAGTTGATCTGGGGACACCGCACGAACAAGTCTGACGGTTTCAGCTCCAGCGACACCCGAATCCAGTTCACGTTCAAATACAACTTCTCCGCCACAATCGGGAAAGGAGCGCAACAATGACGACGCACGCCTCGATCCGCGCCGCCAGGTCCCGCCGTCGGCGCATGGCGTCGGCGATCGCGTTGCTCACGATGATCGCGACGCAAAGTGCGATCGCACAGAAGACAAAGGCACCAACCAAGCCACCGGCGGCGGCTGCGGCCAATATGCCCTCCCCGGCGCAGATCCAAGCGGCGGTGGACGCCGCCTACAACAAGTACAAGAATCTCGATTCGGGGAAAGTCGCCGACTATATCCCGATCCTGGGGAAAGCCGATCCCAAGCTGTTCGGCATCGCCGTCGTCACTGCCGATGGCAAGGTCTACACGGCCGGTGATGTCACCAAGGAAGTGTCGATTCAATCGATCTCCAAGGTGTTCACGATGGCCCGGGTCATACAGGATTCGGGCGAGATGGCGATCGAGAACAACATCGGGGTCGATGCCACCGGGATGAAGTTCAATTCGATCATCGCCGTCGAGGTGGAGAAGGGCGCCGAGATCAATCCGATGGTGAATCCGGGCGCCATTACCACTACCAGCATGGTCGGAGGTGCGAATGCCGATGCCATCTGGCAAAAGATCATCGGGACGTACAACGACTTTGCCGGGCGCAATCTCAGCGTGCTGGATGAGGTGTACCAGTCGGAAGCCGCGACGAACCAGCGCAACCAGGCGATCGGTTCGCTCATGTATGCCTATGGACACATTCACGACAATCCCGCGCAAGCGACCGACATCTACACCAAGCAGTGCGCGGTCGGTGTGAACGCGAAGGACCTCGGGATGATGGCAGCGACGTTGGCCTTTGGCGGCCGGAATCCGGTCACCGGAAAGCAGGCGATCGATGCGGTGCATGTGCCCTCAGTCCTGGCTGTCATGGCGACCGCCGGTCTGTACGACGACTCCGGGAAGTGGCTGTATCACACGGGCCTACCGGCCAAGAGCGGTGTGGGCGGCGGCATCATTGCCGTTTCACCAGGCAAGTTCGGCATCGGCGTCGTCTCGCCGCCCCTCGATGCCGCAGGGAACAGCGTCCGCGCGCAGCGGGCAATCGCCGACATCTCGGCGGCGCTCGGCGGCAACCCCTATCAGGTCGCCAAGCGTTGACGCGCAATCCTGAGCCGCGGGGATGACGAGGGCTCAGGCGCGCCGCGGGTGATAGACGCCGCGCCTGGCCCTGCATCTACGTACCGGTCACCGGGCCGCGTGAGCGACCGGTGCGCGATTGACCCTTTCAGTGCAGCAGACCCTTTCAGACGCGAAGCCAAACGCTCATGAAAACCCTCGCACTGATCGTTCGACGGGCAGCGCTGTCGGCCCTTCTGTTCGCGCTCGTCGGCAACCGCACAGCAAGTGCTCAGACCGACACCGCGAAGGACACCTTGCAGGCTGGTCAGAGTCAGGCGCCAACCAGTCCGAATCAGATCAAATGCGAATCGCAACTGGGTCAGCGCATCAGCTGTTCAGCCAATACCTCGCAGGGTGTGATCCTGCTGCGGTCCTATGGCGTGGCGCCGTGTCTCTTGGGCAAGACCTGGGGCTACGACGACACCAGCATCTGGGTGTCGGACGGATGCAGCGGCGAGTTCGCGGCGGGTCCGGGGGCCAAACCGCCCGAGAAGAAGAAGTCGCCCGAGTACGTGCCTAACGCCGGATTCCTGCTCTACGAGGGCGACAAGGGGCAGATCTACATGCGTCTCTTCAGCTACGTGCGCTATCTGAACCAATTGAGCCTGGCTCCCAGCTACGTCGACTACTTCGGCAACACGCACACGGTGCAGCAACGTCAGGACATCCAGCTGAACAAGTTCTTTCTACCGTTTTCCGGCTGGTTCCTGACGCCGAAGTTTCGCTACTACCTGTATGTCTGGTCATCGAATCCCTCGCAGGGGCTGCCCGCGCAAGTGGTCGGAGGGGGAAATCTGAGCTACACCTTCAACCGATTCGTATCCATCGGTGGTGGGATCACTTCCCTTCCGTCCACGCGAAGCACAGAGGGGCAGTTCCCCTACTGGCTGGGTGTGGACGACCGCCTGACGGCGGATGAATTCTTCCGCGGCTCTTACACGCAGGGCGTCTGGCTCAAGGGCGAGTTCAGCACGAAGTTCAAGTATATGGCGATGGTCGCGAACAACTTGAGCACCCTCGGCGTGAACGCGCAGCAGCTCGACGGCAAGCTCAATACACAGTCTGTCTCCCTTCAGTGGCTCCCCTCGACGGGAGAGTTCGGGTTGTACGGGACGTTCGGCGACTACGACGATCACCAGAAGATCGCCACGCGTGCCGGCGTGCACTACACGCACAGCCTCGAGGACACGCAGAGTCAGCCTAACACGAACGGCATCGAGAACACCCAGATTCGATTGACGGACGGAAGCATCGTCTTCACGCCGAACCTCTTCGGCCCCGGAATCGCCGTCAACGCAGTGGACTACCACATGTCGAGCATCGACGCCGGCATCAAGTATCACGGCCTGTCGCTCGAAGGAGAGTTCTACAGCCGCTGGCTGACCAACTTCACCGGGACGAATACCGGTGGCCTCGGCACCATCAACGACCATGGCTACCAGCTCCAAACGTCGGCGATGGCGATCGAGAAGTTTCTACAGTTCTATGTCAGTGGATCCCAGATCTTCGGCCATTACGGCGACGCATCGGAGTTCCGCGCAGGAGGAAACTGGTATATCGTTGGGCAGCGCGGCTTGCGCCTCAACGCCGAGTGGATCCACCTCATCAAGTGCCCGGTCGGATACACGGCCGTGCCGTATCCGGTTGGCGGAAACGGCAACGTGTACCACGTCAACTTCGAAATGAACTTCTGATGAGGTAACACCTCCGGGGCTCTCGACGACCCATGCACGTCACCCTCCCCGCATTGTCTGGGTCCATCGCACGCGCTCGACGCGGGCGATGAGGCGGCGGGTCCGAGCAGCCCTCATCATTGGCGTCGCGCTCGCGCCGCTCCGGAGCGCCGCCGCCCAAAAGGTCGACACCGTCAGCATCGCGAACGGAGATCACATCACCGGCGAGATCGAAGGCCTCGCTCGGGGAAGGCTGTCCGTCTCCACCGACGACATCGGTAAGCTTTCGATCGAGTGGGACAAGATCGTCCGCCTCGTCAGCCCGAGGCTGTTCGAGGTAGAGATGGTTACCGGGCAGCGATTCGTGGGCGTGCTGAGCTCTCCGACCCTGCGCCAACTCGCCATTACGAATGCCGGCAAATCAGACACCGTCCCACTCATCGAGGTGAGCGGGGTGCGACCGTTGTTCTACAGAGCGCTCGATCGCTTCAAGGGGTATGTCGACCTCGGATTCACTTTTCAGCAGGCGAACCACCTCACGCAGTACAGCCTCACCTCGTTGGTCGACTATCGCGTGCGCCTCTGGCCGACGCAGCTGCGTGTCAGCTCCTACCTGTCGAACCAGGAGGGCTCGGAGGAAATCGTTCGCAACTCGCTCGACCTTCGTCTGCGGCGAGTACTGGGAGACCGCTGGTCGGCACTCTTCCTCGGGCTGCTCGAGCAAAACCGAGAGCTCGGCCTCGACTTGCGCGAGCAGCTCGGCGCGGGAGCCGCGTATTCCCTGCACCAATCGTATCGCACCACGCTCCAGGGGAGTGCCGGTCTCACGTACACTCGCGAGAGCTTCGAGGGCGAGTCCGAAGCCAGCAACTCCCTTGAAGCGTTCCTGAGCGGGACGTTCGATTTTCTCCGATCCGATAGTCCGAAGATGGACCTGAACGTTCTGGTGACTCTCTATCCGAGCATCACGGAGCCCGGACGCCTCCGCGGCAATGTCAATGGCCGCATCGCATACGAGGTCATCAAGGACATCACGCTCGGCCTGACCATGTTCGAAATTTTCGACACGCGCCCGGAGAACCCCGACCTAGCGGAGAATGACTTCGGCATCACGTTTACGCTCGGCTGGACGTTCTGATCGCTCGCCCTGGTCTCCGTGAGCGTGTCCGCCGCCGAGGAGGCAAGGATCGGCGCGCTGGCGAAGAAACAGTGAGTTGAGCCCTTCTTCTGCGAGACCTCG
>DASPTK010000043.1:0-2440 GCA_035623475.1 Gemmatimonadaceae bacterium
GATCACCTCCTCGTGGAACGAGGTGTGGAGAGCCGGCCAGGGGCTGCCATCGGCCTTGGTGCACAGGATCTGCGGATTGCAGTCGAAGCCGATGGCGCGCACGTGGTCGGCCACGCCTTCGGCGCGAGCCAGCTCCCGGACACCGTCCACCAGCGTCTTTCCCAGGCGCCAGATGTGGGAGGTGACGTCCACCCGCTGGCACTCATCGAGCGTCGCGCGGCAGGCGGCAAGTCCCACGGTCTCGGAGCTGTGGGTCTGCGACAGCAGGAAGACGCGGCGCTTGTCGTGACGGAGGCCGCCGAGCTCGAGGAGATCGCGGCGCCCCGCGAGGAGTGAGAAGGAGTAGCCGTTCGACATCGCCTTGCCGTAGCAGGCGAGATCCGGATAGACCCCCCACCGGTGGTGGGCACCGCGCAAATCGAAGCGAAGCCCGCTGATCATCTCGTCGAAGATCAGAACCGTCCCCTCCCGGCGCGTCAGATCGCGCAGCTTCTGGAGGAAGTCCTCGCGCGGCGCCTCGTTCTTCACCGGCTCCAGGATGACGGCGGCGATCTCTCCGGGGTGATCGGCGAAGAGGCGCTCCAACCCGGCGATGTCGTTGTACTTGAAGGAGACCGTGAGCTCGGACGTCTCGTCAGGCACGCCGGCATTCATCGGCGTGGTGCCGATGAACCAGTCGTGGATGCTGAAGAAGGGGTGATCGACGCAGCAGGCGATGAGCTTCCGGCCCGTGTAGGCACGCGCCAGCTTGGTGGCCGCCGTTGTGACGTCCGAGCCGTTCTTGCCGAACTTCACCATCTCGGCGACGGGGAGGAGGTCGACCAGATACTCGGCCAGCTCGTACTCGAGGATCCCCGGGCGCGTGAAGTTGAGGCCGAGATCGATCTGGCGCTTCACCGCATCGTTCACCGCCGGGTAGTTGTGTCCGAGGACGATGACACGATTCCCCATCGCCCAATCGATGAACCGGTTGCCGTCGAGGTCCCAGCAGTGCGCTCCTTGGGCGCGCGCCATGATCTTCGGCGAGCGCGCGGGAAACTGGTCCTCGCCCTTGCTGTAGGTGTGGCTGGCCCCGGGCACGAGCGCATGGAATCGCTCGTTGATGGCGTCGCCGCGCGCGAACGATCGCACCGGCCCACCCGGCGTGCCCGGCGTGGAGGGGGACTCGACTGCGTGACGAAGATCGGTCATGGCGTCTGCACCATCGATGGCGGTGAGTCGTACACGTCCGGCCGGCGGTCTTCGAGCGTGTGGATCTTGCCGCGCGCCGCCTGGATCGCGCGGATGTCGAGGGTGCCGACCACCAGCGTCTCCTCCTCGCCTCCTTCGGCGATGACCGTCCCCCACGGATCCACGAGCGCGGAGTAGCCGGCGAATGCGGTGCCGCGCGCCGTCCCCACGCGGTTGCACGCGGCGACGAAGCATTGATTCTCGATCGCCCGCGCGCGGACGAGCGTGCGCCAGTGACTCACCCGCGCCACGGGCCATTCGGCCATGAGGAGCATGAGCACCGCGCCATCCAGCGCATAGCGGCGGAAGAGCTCGGGGAAGCGGAGGTCGTAGCAGATGGCGAGGCCGGTATCGATGCCCGAGAGCTGGAAGACGGACATCGCGTTGCCGGGCGCGAGGTGCTCGTCCTCTCCCATCGGGCCGAAGAGGTGAACCTTGTCGTAGCAGGCGAGCGTCGCTCCCGTCTCGTCCAGCACCAGGGCTCGATTCACCACCCGCCCTCTCTCGTCCTCCACCAGCAGCGACCCGGCCACCGACATGCGATGCTCGCGGGCCATGGCGGCGAGCACGGGGAGCACCTCCTCGACCGAGAGGCGCGCATGCGCCCGGCACTCCTCGAGGTCGTAGCCGGTGCTCCACAGCTCCGGGAGCACGAGGAGATTCGCCCGCGCCGCCTCTGCCTGGGTGAAGAGGCGGGCCACACGCCGCACGTTGACGTCCCAGCGTCCGAGCTCGATGTCCATCTGCGCCAGCGCGACGCGGAGCTCGCTGTCCCGTCCTCCGCTCATGTCTCCTCCCGTGTTCCCCGCGGTGCGGTGACGCTGCCCATTGGGCGCGTCTCTGTGGGCGGTCATCGATCCACCTGCTGCAGCACCAAAGCCGCGATGTGACTGCCGATCGCCAGCGACGCCGTCGCGCCGGGGCTCGGCGCGTTCAGGACGTGCACGGCGCGCGGGCGCGAGAGAATCTCGAAGTCTTGAGCGAGCTCTCCGGTCCGATGCATCGCCTGCGCGCGCACGCCGCTCGAGGCCGGCACGAGATGGCTCGGCGTGAGGTCAGGCACCATCCGGCGGAGCGCGGAGCAGAAAAGCTCGCGGCTGAAGGAGCGCCGGAGCTCGGCCCAGCACATCGCGGGATACCGGCGCACGAACTGCCAGAGACCTGGGAAAGCAACCAGCTCCATCAGATCGCGCAGAACGAGCGCCGACTT
>DASPTK010000044.1:0-67471 GCA_035623475.1 Gemmatimonadaceae bacterium
CAACGCTATTTGAAAATCGATGTGAGTAGAGGTTGTGCGAGGCGAACTCGTCGATCCTGCGCCATATCCAGCGCGCAGGGGAGAGTACTAGCCTGGACAATCATAGTGATTCGGACACGCTGTCACGCGGACAGCGTGACAGCGTTTCGAAGAGCCATTGCATTCTCTCATTGGAGAGTTTGATCCTGGCTCAGGACGAACGCTGGCGGCGTGCTTAACACATGCAAGTCGAGGGGGGTGAGCAATCACCCACCGGCGAACGGGTGCGTAACACGTGAGCGACCGACCCTACGTGTGGGGGATAGCCGGCCCAACGGCCGGGTAATACCGCATACGCGTATCGAGCTGCATGGCTTGATACGGAAACCCTTCGGGGGCACGAGGACGGGCTCGCGGCCTATCAGCTAGTTGGCGGGGTAACGGCCCACCAAGGCGTCGACGGGTAGCTGGTCTGAGAGGATGGCCAGCCACATTGGGACTGAGAAACGGCCCAGACTCCTACGGGAGGCAGCAGTGGGGAATATTGCGCAATGGGTGCAAACCTGACGCAGCGACGCCGCGTGTGGGATGAAGCTCTTCGGGGTGTAAACCACTGTTGCCCGGGACGAATCGGCGGTCTAGACCGCCCTGACGGTACCGGGTGAGGAAGCACCGGCTAACTCCGTGCCAGCAGCCGCGGTAATACGGAGGGTGCGAGCGTTGTCCGGAATCACTGGGCGTAAAGGGCGCGTAGGCGGCTCTGTCAAGCGGGCGGTGAAAGTCCGGGGCTCAACCCCGGATCGGCCGTGCGGACTGCGGAGCTAGAGCACTGTAGAGGCCGGTGGAATTCCGGGTGTAGCGGTGGAATGCGTAGAGATCCGGAAGAACACCAGTGGCGAAGGCGGCCGGCTGGGCAGTGGCTGACGCTGAGGCGCGACAGCGTGGGGAGCAAACAGGATTAGATACCCTGGTAGTCCACGCCGTAAACGATGGGCACTAGGTGCTTCGGGGAGCGACCCTCGGAGTGCCGGCGCTAACGCATTAAGTGCCCCGCCTGGGGAGTACGGCCGCAAGGCTGAAACTCAAAGGAATTGACGGGGGCCCGCACAAGCGGTGGAGCATGTGGTTTAATTCGACGCAACGCGAAGAACCTTACCTGGGCTTGACATGCAGGAGAAACGCGCCAGAAACGGCGCGCCCTCTTCGGAGTTCCTGCACAGGTGCTGCATGGCTGTCGTCAGCTCGTGTCGTGAGATGTTGGGTTAAGTCCCGCAACGAGCGCAACCCTCGCTTCCAGTTGCTAACGGGTTATGCCGAGGACTCTGGGAGGACTGCCGGTGCCAAACCGGAGGAAGGTGGGGACGACGTCAAGTCATCATGGCCCTTACGTCCAGGGCTACACACGTGCTACAATGGGCCGTACAAAGGGTTGCCAAGGCGCGAGCCGGAGCCAATCCCGTAAAGCGGTCCTCAGTTCGGATTGCAGTCTGCAACTCGACTGCATGAAGCCGGAATCGCTAGTAATCGTGGATCAGCTACGCCACGGTGAATACGTTCCCGGGCCTTGTACACACCGCCCGTCACGCCATGGAAGCTGTGAGCGCCCGAAGTCCGTGTCGGAACCCGCAAGGGACCAAGCGGCCGAAGGCGAGCGCAGTGACTGGGGCGAAGTCGTAACAAGGTAGCCGTAGGGGAACCTGCGGCTGGATCACCTCCTTTCCGGAGCTGGCGAGTAAGCGTTAGGCACCTCGGTGCCGCCAACGCGGAAAGCCGCTCGGATGTCGCTCGTCTCGACAACCTCAACTCACTTCGATTCCTTTTTTCTCGCTTCGAGCCTGTGCGCTCCTTAAACGAGTGCGCAGGCTCAACGCTATTTGACAATCGACAGTGGTGTAGATCGTGGGAAGCGAATCGTCACAGTGACGGCAGTTGCCGTTGTTGTGAAGGAAGCGCGTACGTTCCGCTTGGCGACAACGTTTTTTGTAGTCAAGCGAACGAAGGCATGTGGGGAATGCCTGGGCACACGGAGGCGATGAAGGCCGTGGTAAGCTGCGATAAGCCAGGGGGAGCGGCACACACGCATCGATCCCTGGATGGCCGAATGGGGAAACCCGGCCGAGCGCGAGCTCGGTCACACTCTTCGGAGTGAGCGAACCCGGGGAACTGAAACATCTCAGTACCCGGAGGAAGAGAAATCAACTGAGATGCCCTCAGTAGCGGCGAGCGAACGGGGCAGAGCCCAAACCGAGGTCCTTGTGGCTTCGGGGTTGTAGGACCCACAGATGGTGGTCGAGAAGCCAGCCGAAGTCCCCTGGGATGGGGCGCCAGAGACGGTGACAGCCCGGTAGGCGAAAGCGATGCACGACCACTAGTGGAGTTCCTGAGTAACGCCCGACACGAGAAACCGGGCGTGAAACCGGGGGGACCACCCTCCAAGGCTAAAGACTCCCGTGTGACCGATAGTGAACGAGTACCGTGAGGGACAGGTGAAAAGCACCCCTGTGCGGGGAGTGAAAGAGATCCTGAAACCACATGCCTACAAGCGGTAGGAGGCGGGGCACCGGCTTCGGTCGGTGTCGCTGCTGACTGCGTGCCTTTTGCATTATGATCCGGCGAGTTACTGCTCACGTGCAAGGCTAAGCCGCTCTGCGGCGGAGCCACAGCGAAAGCGAGTCCTGTAACGAGGGCGAGTGAAGTACGTGGGCGTAGACCCGAAGCCAGGGCGATCTACCCATGAGCAGGGTGAAGCTGGGGTAACACCCAGTGGAGGCCCGAACCGGTGTGGGTTGAAAACCGCTCGGATGACTTGTGGGTAGGGGTGAAAGGCCAATCAAGCCTGGAGATAGCTGGTTCTCCCCGAAATCTATTGAGGTAGAGCCTCGCAGCATGTTCGCAGGAGGTAGAGCGACTGGATGGGCGCGGGCGGCGAGAAGCCGTACCAACCCCAACCAAACTCCGAATGCCTGACGAATGGACTGCGGGAGGCAGTCGCTGAGCGATAATGTCCAGCGGCGAGAGGGAAAGAACCCAGAGCCACCGCTAAGGCCCCAAAGTGGCCGCTGAGTATAGCGAAGGATGTGTTCGTGCCGTGACAACTGGGAGGTTGGCTTAGAAGCAGCCATTCCTTTAAAGAGTGCGTAATAGCTCACCAGTCCAGCGTGAACGCGCCGAGAATGGTCGGGATTAAGCGGCCCGCCGAAGCGTGGCCTTGACTCTTTGAGTCAGGGGTAGGGGAGCGTTCTGGGAGCGACGAAGGGCCCGGGGAACCGTTGGCCTGGAGCGACCAGAAGTGAGGATGCCGGAATGAGTACGCGCTAATCAGAGTGAAAACCTCTGACACCGTAAGCCCAAGGGTTCCTGCGCCATGGCAATCAGCGCAGGGTGAGGCGGACCCTAAGTCGAGGCCCCAGAGGCGTAGACGATGGACAGCC
The DNA here is from genome assembly GCA_035623475.1 of Gemmatimonadaceae bacterium. Taxonomy (GTDB): domain Bacteria; phylum Gemmatimonadota; class Gemmatimonadetes; order Gemmatimonadales; family Gemmatimonadaceae; genus DASPTK01. The sequence continues at coordinate 3,411 of DASPTK010000044.1, forward strand.
GGCGAATATTCCGGCCCCGCCCCAGATGCGTCATCACCCACTCAGGGACCGTGGAACGAAGGGAGAGCGGCTTTGTGGATGGCCGTCCAACCGTGTAGGAGCAATCCGAGACGGGAGTGCAAGCAGAAGGCTTCGGCCGACTGCGAGTCTTCTGGAGTCGACACGCGAGAAAAGCTGAGCTGGGGAGTGTCTGGGACGTCCGTACCGTAAACCGACACAGGTGGGCGAGGCGAGCAGCCTCAGGTGAACGAGTGAAACGTGGTCAAGGAACTCGGCATAATGATCCCGTAACTTCGGAAGAAGGGATGCCCCTCGGGGTATAGTGCTTCGCGCACTATGCTCGGTGGGGTCGCAGTGAATCGGCCCAAGCGACTGTTTAGCAAAAACACAGGTGTGTGCCAAGCCGCGTAAGGCGCTGTATACACACTGACGCCTGCCCGGTGCCGGAAGGTTAAGGGGAGTGGTCAACCGCAAGGCGAAGCCACGAGCCGAAGCCCCGGTAAACGGCGGCCGTAACTATAACGGTCCTAAGGTAGCGAAATTCCTTGTCGGGTAAGTTCCGACCTGCACGAATGGCGTAACGACTTGGGCACTGTCTCGACCACGTGCTCGGCGAAATTGCAGTCTCGGTGAGGATTCCGAGTCCCCGCGACAGGACAAAAAGACCCCATGCACCTTTACTGTAGCTTGCCATTGGACGTTGCACTTCGCTGTGTAGCATAGGTGGGAGGCGTTGAGGCCCGGGCGCTAGCTCGGGCGGAGCCACCAGTGAAATACCACCCTGCGTTGTGTGACGCCCTCACGGCGGTGGGCATCCCCCATCCCGGACCGTGGCAGGTGGGCAGTTTGACTGGGGCGGTCGCCTCCGAAAGCGTAACGGAGGCGCGCGATGGTGCCCTCAGTGCGGTCGGTAATCGCACGACGAGCGTAACGGCAGAAGGGCGCCTGACGGTGAGAGCGACGGCTCGAACCGGGACGAAAGTCGGCCGTAGTGATCCGGTAGCCCGGTGTGGATCGGCTATCGCGCAACGGATAAAAGGTACGCTGGGGATAACAGGCTTATCGCGCCCGAGAGTTCACATCGACGGCGCGGTTTGGCACCTCGATGTCGGCTTATCACATCCTGGGGCTGGAGAAGGTCCCAAGGGTCCGGCTGTTCGCCGGTTAAAGTGGTACATGAGCTGGGTTCAGAACGTCGTGAGACAGTTCGGTCTGTATCCGTCGTGGGCGTTGGAGTGTTGAGGGGCGCGGACCCTAGTACGAGAGGACCGGGTCGGACTGCCCGCTCGTGTCCCGGCTGTTCCGCCAGGAGCACCGCCGGGTAGCGATGGCAGGCGGGGATAACCGCTGAATGCATCTAAGTGGGAAGCCCCCCCCAAGATGAACACTCCCTGCTCCTTGAGAGCACTAAAGGGCCGGAGAAGACCACTCCGTCGATAGGCCGCACGTGGACGTGGGGTAACCCACTTCGAGCGCAGCGGTCCTAATCGCCCGTGCGGCTTGACTACTCCCAGCGGTTCGTCCGCCTGCGGAGCGTCACGCTTCCTTCATTGTCGAAAGCGCACCCTCGATCTCACCACCGCCGATTCGTCAGGCAGAACATCGCTGGCGACTAGAGCGTAGGGGCCACACTCGTTCCCATCCCGAACACGATCGTTAAGCCCTACAGCGCCGATGGTACTCCGCCCGAGAGGGCGCGGGAGAGTAGGCCGTCGCCGGCACTCTTGCGGCAGGATCTCCTGCCACGAAGCCCGGTCGCACTCTGCGGCCGGGCTTCGTTTATTTACGGCATGCGCGCCGGAACGGTCACCATCGCCGGAAAGCCCAACGCCGGCAAATCGACGCTCTTGAATCGCATCGTCGGCCAGAAGCTCAGCATAACGAGCGCCAAGCCGCAGACGACCCGCGTGCCGGTGCTCGGCATCTACACCGAGGGCGACGTCCAGATGATCCTGCGCGACACCCCCGGACTCTTCGACCCGCGCACCAACCTCGAGCGCGCCATGCGCTCGACAGCCCTCCGGGCCCTCGATGACGCGGATGTCATCGCCTACATCACCGATGCCACCGACGGCGCGCCCCCCGCGCTCGACGTCGCGGCCCACCTCGATCGACCGCCGCGCGCGCCGGTCGTGACGGTGCTCAACAAGGTCGACCTCCTCTCGGCGGGTGACGTCGCCGCCCTCCGCGAGAGCGCCGGCGCCGACGCCCTCATCTCGGCCGCCACCGGCGACGGCGTGTCCGACCTCATCGCCCGCCTCGCCGCCGCGCTCCCCGAAGGACCCTTTCTCTATCCCGCCGAGGACGTCGCCACTCAGCCGCTCCGCTTCTTCGCCGCCGAGCTGATTCGTGAGACGGCGCTCGAGCAGCTCGAGGAGGAGATCCCGCACTCGGTCGCCTGCGAGATCGAGGAGTTCCGCGAGGAGCAACGTCCGGTGTACATTCGAGCCATCCTGTATGTGGAGCGGGAGAGCCAGAAGCGCATTCTGATCGGGAGTCGCGGGAGCCGCATCCGCGCCATCGGTCAGGCATCGCGCGCCAAGATCGAGGCCTTGGTCGACGCTCCGGTCTACCTCGATCTTTGGGTCAAGGTGCTCGCGAACTGGCGTCGCGACCCCCGGGCGCTCCGCCGATTCGGTTTCGCCGCTCCGGAGAAGGAGCAACGATGAGCCTATCGCCGCAGCTGCTGGAGATCCTCGTCTGCCCCAAGTGCAAGGGCGAGCTCGAGTACCGAGAGGGCGAGCAATGCCTCATCTGCCGCGCCTGCAAGCTCCGCTACGCCGTTCGGGACGGCATCCCGATCATGCTGATCGACGAGGCGACGCCGCTCTGATCGCGACGGAGTGCCGCGTGCGCTGCGGCCCCTCTCGTCAGGCCTCCCCCCTGCGGCCTGACGTGGCCCACCGGGGGCACCCCGGTGCCGTGAGGTCGTTGTGCCTGGCGAGGCGCTCGCCCCGTGATGGGCTCGCACCGTGACATGGCTCTCACCCGTGGGGCCGCGCAGAGCGTGAAGCCGCTCGACTGGCTGATTCTCTTCGCGCCGGCGGCGATCGTGGCCGACCTCCTTCACGCCCCCGCGCTCGTCGTCTTCGTCACCAGCGCCATAGCGATCATCCCGCTCTCGGCGCTCCTCGGGCGCGCGACCGAGTCGCTCGCCGCGCACGTCGGACCAGCCATCGGCGGTCTGCTCAACGCGACGCTCGGGAATCTGGCGGAGCTGATCATCGCCGGCATCGCGCTCAACGCCGGGCTCATCGAGCTCGTCAAGGCCTCGATCACCGGCTCGATCCTCGGGAATCTGCTCCTGGTCTTGGGAGCCGCTCAGCTCGTGGGGGGGCTCAAGTACAAGCTCCAGCGCTTCAATGTCCGCTACGCGGGGATGAGCGTCTCGCTCCTCGTCATCGCGGCGGTCGGTCTCCTCGTGCCCACCTTCTTTCATGCCCTCCACGTCGACGTGGAGCGCGTGCGTACCGTCCGAATGTCCGAGTTCGTGGCCGGCATCCTGATGCTGAGCTATGGCCTCTCTCTGGTGTATTCGATGCGGACACACCGCGATGTCGTCAGTGTGGCACCCCCCTCTCACCCCGACATCGAGCACGCGGCCTGGCCGATGCGTCGTACGCTCCTGGTCCTGGGCGCTGCGGCGGCGGCGATCGCCGTGATGTCGGAGCTCCTGGTCGGCGCGACGACCGATACAGTCGCGACGCTCGGACTGTCGCAGTTTTTCGTTGGCATCATCGTGGTGCCGATCATCGGCAACGCCGCGGAGCACAGCACGGCGGTGTTGGTGGCGCGGCGAAATCAGATGGATCTGGGGGTGAGCATCGCCATCGGATCGTCGATCCAGGTGGCCTTGCTGGTGGCGCCGCTGCTCGTGTTTCTGGGGGCGGTCCTTGGGAAGCCGATGGACCTGGCCTTCTCCGCCTTCGAGGTGGCGAGCGTGACCGTCGCCGTCTGGATCGGCACGACCGTCGTGCTCGACGGGGAATCGAACTGGTTGGAAGGAGCGCTGCTCCTGCTCGTATACGCTATGCTCTCGGTTGCGTTCTACTTTTTTTGATCGTCGGGAAAGACGACCGACATCATCGCTCTTTTTTTGACTTCGCCCCGCGCGGGCCATATTTTGGCGCGAGCAGGCGAGAGGACCGCCTAGCGTGGCGCAGCAGCACGCCGTCTTCTTCTCCCCGGACGCCAAGGAACCCCCGCCCACGGTGCGCGATTGGCTGCTGGCTCGCCAATTGCCGCTTCTCATCTGTGCCCGGAGCGATGAATTGATGGCACTGGCATTGCGCGGTCGTCCGGCGGTGGTGGTCTTCGATGCGCGCCACGACGCTCCGCCCGCACTTGCCGCCTGCAAGGCCGTCAAGAACGACGCGTATACCGGCGTCGTTCCGGGAGCGGTGCTCGTCGCCGCCGGGGAGCCGGCGCTGGCCGCCGCCTTCGACGCCGGCGCCGACGAAGTGCTCGGCCCCGAGATGTCCGATCACGAAGCGGTCGTTCGCCTCGACGTCCTGCTCCGGCGCGCCGAGCGCGACGTGCACGTCCACCCATCCACCCGGCTCCCCGGCGCGCCCGAGATCGAAGCCGAGATCGCCCGACGCCTGGCGCTCGACGAGCGCTTCGCCGCCTGCTACACCGATCTCGATCACTTCAAGGAGTACAACGACCGCTACGGCTACTTCGAGGGGGACCGGGTGATCCGGATCCTCGCCAAGATCCTCCACGACGTGGTGCGGGGGATCTGTCCCGAGGGCGGTTTCGTGGGACACATTGGCGGCGACGATTTTCTGTTTATCGTTCCTGTGCGGGTGGCGGCCGAGATCTGCCAGGAGATCGTGTCGATCTTCGACGCCCTGGTGCCGTTCCAGTACTCCGAGCAGGATCGTCAGGCAGGATACTTTTTCGGGAAGGACCGGCGCGGGCAGCTGCATCGGGTGCCGCTCATGACGGTGAGCATCGGGGTGGTGACGAACGAGCGGCGCTCGTTCACCCACCCGGCGCAGGTGAGCGAGCTGGCGACGGAGATGAAGAGCTACGCCAAGACGTTGACTGGGTCGGTCTACGTGGTGGACCGTCGCCAGGATCCATTCGTGGAGGCGCCGATCGGCGTCGCCGAGCGTTGACCCGTTCAGACCGGTGAGTCTGCACGCATGAATGTGACCTGTCCGGAGTGCGGATCGATCTTTCGCGTCGATCCGGCCAAGGTGCCGATCAGCGGCATTCGCGCCCGTTGCTCCGTCTGTGGCGGGGTGATCGCGATCGGCGAGCGAGGGGCGATCGAGGACGACTTCGGCGTGGCCGCCGCGGCCGCGGCGCCTAACGCTGCGCGGGCCGGGGGCGGCGTGGCCGCTCCGCCGCGCCCGTCTCTGCGTCCGCCGATCACGATGCCGACGCCGCCGCAGCCCTTCCGGCTGCCGGAGTCGCCCGCGTCGCCGCTGGGGGGCGGCACGGGTCGTCCGGCGGCGCCCTTCGCGACCCCCGGCGAGTCGCTGCCGGGGATCGCCGCCCGCACGACCACCGCCCCGGCCGCGCCCGCGCCGTCGGCGCCCCCACGCGCCCCCGCGATCCCGCCGCGAGTCGGGACGCCGCCATTCGGCTCTGTCTCCGCCCCCACCGCCCCCACCGCCCCCAGCGCCCCCGCCGCTCCCTCTGCTCCGGCTCCGACGGCGGTTCCGCCGCGGCCCGCCCCGGCGCCGGCGGCCCCCGCGGCGCCCCCGGGGATGGCTGCTGCGCCACCGGGGATGGCCCCCGCTGCGCCACCGCCCATCACGGCAGGTGCTGTACCGGGGATGGGAGCACCGGCGGCTCCGAGCCGCCCGGTCGCCCCCGGCGGCGCGCCGACGCGTCCGCCGATCAACCCCTTCCTGGCGAACGATCCGAACCAGAAGGCGAAGCGGCTCGCGCGCGCCCTCGTCTCCGACATCATCGTCTACTTCCCCGACAAGCATCAGCAGGGGCTCCGCGACAACACGCTCCGCGAGCTCTTTCGCGAGGAGATCAAGAAGAGCTACGAGGAGTACGTCGAGCAGATGGGGAAGGAATTCGCCGAGAGCACGAACCACTTCCAGGATGCGCTGAACGACGTCCTCGCCGGAGGGAGGAAGATCTTCTAGAGAGGCGCCGATCGCGCGCGCCAGGCGCTCCCGCGAGATCTGCGGTGCGCGGTCCACCTTCTCCCTTCGAGGCGCTATATTTCGTCGAGCGAGCCGTCCAGCCGGGCGGCTCGCGTGCGTTGGGGGGTGGGTGTGGGGCGGCGGGGAAGGGCGACCCGACGCGGGAACCTGTCGAGGGGCCGGCCGCAGCCGGCGACTCGCGCCACGTGGGGGGAACGCAGGAGATGGCGGAGACGGAACGCGCCCGGCGGCTGCGCCGGTACGAGGAGCGCTTGCGCGACCTTCGGGGGTTTCTTTGACCTCGAGCGGAAGCGCGCGGCGCTCATCGAGCGAGAGGGCCGGATGGGGGACCCTGCGTTCTGGAGCGACCCGGCGCGGGCACGCGAGGTGATCCAGGAGGTCAAGGCGATCAAGGAGACGGTCGAGCCGTACGACCGGCTGGCGTCGAAGGTGCGCGAGCTCCTCGAGATGGACGAGCTGCTGGCCGCCGAGCCTGACGAGTCGCTCTCGGCCGACGTCGATCGCGAGGTGGACGCGCTCGATCCCGAGCTCGCCTCCTATGAGGTGCGCGCCCTCATGCAGGGGCCGGACGACCACCGCGGCGCGATGCTCGAGATCTCGGCGGGCGCCGGCGGGACGGAGGCCCAGGACTGGGCCCAGATGCTCCAGCGGATGTACACCCGGTGGGCGGAGCGCCGCGGCTACTCGGTCGAGATCCTCGACCTGAGCGAGGGGGAAGAGGCGGGGATCAAGGGGGCGATGCTCGAGATCCATGGCCCGTACGCCTACGGATTTCTGCGCGGGGAGTCGGGGGTACACCGGCTCGTGCGCATCTCCCCCTTCGACGCGCAGGCCCGCCGCCACACCAGCTTCGCCTCGGTCTTCGTGTACCCGGTGGCCGAGGATGACATCAACGTCGAGCTGCGCGACGAGGACATCAAGATGGATGTCTATCGCGCGTCAGGCGCCGGCGGTCAACACGTCAACAAGACCAGCTCGGCGGTCCGCCTCACCCACATCCCCTCCGGGATCGTCGTGAGCTGCCAGCAGGAGCGCTCGCAGTTCAAGAACAAGGCGACCGCGCTCAAGATGCTCAAGAACGCGCTCTACCAGCGCGAGGTCGAGGAGCGCGAGAAGAAGAAGGCGGCCATCGATGCCGCCAAGACCGATGTCTCGTTCGGCAACCAGATCCGGAGCTACGTCTTCCAGCCGTACACGATGGTGAACGACCATCGGACGGAGCTGAAGATCTCCGACGTGCACAAGATCATGGACGGTGCGATCGACCCGTTCATCGAGGCGTATCTGAAGCGCTCGGGGGCGGGATCGGCGGCGGCGGCCGGCGCGGCGCCTGACGCGACGGAGGGGGGAGGAGGGAAGTGAGCTCCGAGGAGCTCAACTTCGTCCTCCGCGCTCGGCGGGAGAAGCTCGACCAGCTCGTCGCTCGCGGCATCGCCCCCTACGGCTACGGCTACGATCGCAGTTCGACCGCCGCCGCGGCGTCGGCGGCCGGTGCGGCCGTCGCGACCGGCGCGGACGGGGCGAGCGTGCGCCTCGCCGGGCGGCTCGTCGCCTGGCGCGGCCACGGGAAGACCGCCTTCGCGCATCTGGCCGATGCGACCGGGCGCATCCAGCTCTATTTCCGGCGCGACGAGTTGGGCGAGGCGACGTGGGGCGTGGTCGAGCTCCTCGACATCGGCGACATCGTCGGCGTCGACGGGCCGATCTTCCGCACCAAGACGGGCGAGTCGACGGTGCGGGTGAAATCGCTCGAGCTGCTGGCGAAGTCGCTGCGCCCGCTCCCGATCGGCAAGGAAGAGCTGGTGGACGGCGTCGTCGTCAGGCACTCCGGATTCGCCGACCACGAGCAGCGCTATCGCCAGCGCTACGCCGACCTGGCGGTGCACCCCGAGGTGCGCGCGATCTTCGTCGCCCGCTCGCGCATGATCACCGCCATCCGTCGCTTCCTCGACGAGCGCGACTTCCTCGAGGTCGAGACGCCCGTTCTGCAGCCGCTCTACGGCGGCGCGGCGGCCCGTCCCTTCACCACCCACCACATCGCGGTCGATCGCCAGCTCTATCTCCGCATCGCCGATGAGCTGTACCTCAAGCGCCTGGTGGTGGGGGGGCTCGAGCGGGTCTACGAGATCGGGCACGACTTCCGTAATGAGGGGATGGACCGGACGCACAATCCGGAATTCACCATGCTCGAGTGGTACCAGGCCTTCGTCGACTATCGCACGACGATGACTCTCGTCGAGGAGCTCCTCGCGGCGACGGCGGCGGCGCTCCGGCCCCTTCCCGTGGTGGGAGAGCGGGTGCCGGCGATCGAGCCCCCCTTCCCGCGCCTCGAGTGGGTGAAGGCGCTCTCCGAGGCCCTCGGAGGTGACCCACTGGGCATGGAAGTGAAAGAGCTCCGCGCCATCGGGGAGCGGCTCGGGGTTCACGGAGCGGCCACGCTCGCCCGGGGGAAGCTCTTGGACGAGATCTTCCAGGCGACGGTCGAGCGGAAGATCGACCGGCCGACCTTTGTGGTCGACTACCCGGTCGAGCTCTCCCCCCTGGCCAAGCCTAAGCGCGGAAATCCGGCCCTAACCGAGCGATTCGAGCTTTTTGCCCGAGGGCATGAGCTGGCGAACGCCTTCAGCGAGCTGAACGACCCGATCGACCAGCGGCTCCGCCTCGAGGCTCAGGCCTCCTTGCGGGCGGCCGGGGATGAGGAGGCGGTGGAGGTGGACGAGGACTACATTCGCGCCATGGAGTACGGCATGCCCCCCATGGGTGGGTGCGGCATGGGAGTTGATCGACTCTTCATGTACCTCTCGGACACGCCTCACATTCGGGACGTGATCCTCTTTCCGACGATGAGGCCGGAATGAACAGGCTCGAGCTCTCGATCGCCTGGCGATACCTCCGGAGCCGCGGCACCTCGCGCCTTTTCTCCTTCGTGAGCGCGATCGCGATGGGCGGCGTGCTGGTGGGGGTGAGCGCGCTCATCGTGATCAACGGCGTCATGACCGGGATGCAGAACGATCTGCGGGAGAAGATCCTCGTCGGCTCGCCGGACATCCGCGTCCTCACCTACGGCGAAGACCTCAAGGTCACCGACTGGCGCACCGCGCTCTCCAAGGTTCAACCGGCGCCGGGAGTGGTCGCGGCGGCGCCCTTCGTCCTCACGCAAGGTCTCGCGTCGGCGGGTCACACGTACGCCGAGGGCGTCTTCGTGATGGGGATCGAGCCCGAGCACCGCGACATCCAGATCGTCACCGAAATCCGAAAGCACGCGATCAAGGGCGACTTCCGCTTCGCCAGTGCCGATGGGCAGACGCACGGAGTCGTGCTGGGGAAGCGCTTGGCCGAGAGACTTGGTGTCTACACCGGAGACAAGGTCACCCTCGTCTCGCCGGCGGGGGCGAAGTTCAACACGGCGATCGGTGCCTACATCCCGAAGTTCTACCAGTTCGAGTGCACGGGGATCTTCGAGACGGGGATGTACGAGTACGACAATTCGTACGTCTACATGTCGCTCGATGCGGCGCGAGAATTCGCGGGGCTCGGCGACGCGGTGACGGGGATCGAGGTGCGCACCGTCGATCGGTGGAAGGCGCCGGAGGTGGCGACGAAGCTCGCCGACCTCCTCGGCTTTCCCTATCGGGTGGTCGATTGGGAGGAGTCGAACTCCCAGCTCTTCCAGGCGCTCAAGCTTGAGAAGCTCGCCATGCGCGTCATCCTGCTGCTGATCGTGCTCGTGGCGGCGTTCAACATCGTCAGCACGCTCACGATGGTGGTGAAGGACAAGACGCGCGAGATCGGGATCCTCAAGGCGATGGGGCTCCGCGACCGCTCGATCCGCCGAATCTTCCTCATGCAGGGTTTGGTGATCGGGAGCGTCGGGACGCTGATCGGTGCGGTGCTCGGACTCGTCATCGGGATCTCGATCGATCGCTGGAAGCTCATCCGTCTCGACCCGCGCGTATATTTCATCGACCACCTTCCGGTGACCATCGGTCCCTTCGACGTCGCGTGGATCGTGGTTGCCAGCGTCGCCATCGCTGGTCTGGCGACCCTCTACCCGTCGGGCCAAGCGGCGAAGCTCTACCCGGTGGAGGCCATCCGGCACGAATGAACGCGATCGAGGCAAAGGGTATCGCGAAGACGTTCACCGGCGGCGACGGGGGCCGGATCGACGTGCTCACCGGCGTCGATCTGGAGGTCCGTCCCGGGGAGATGGTGGCGATCGTCGGTGCGAGTGGCGCGGGGAAGAGCACGCTGCTGCACATCCTCGGCGCGCTCGACCGCCCGACGGCCGGCTACGTCGTGCTCGATGGGGAGCCCTTGCACGGGCTCGGGGACGAGGAGCTGGCCGTGGTGCGGAACCGGAAGGTGGGCTTCGTCTTCCAGTTCCACCATCTGCTCAAGGAGTTCTCGGCCCTCGAAAACGTGATGATGCCGCTCCGGATCGCGGGGTGGGAGCCGAAGCGGGCGCTCTCCCGGGCCGAGGAGCTTCTCTCGCGGGTAGGATTGGGCGGCCGGATGCAGCATCGGCCGGCGGAGCTTTCGGGGGGCGAGCAGCAGCGGACGGCGGTGGCACGGGCGTTAGCGATCGATCCGGCGGTCGTTCTGGCCGATGAGCCGTCAGGCAACCTCGATCACGCCAACGCCGAGCGGCTGCACGATCAATTTGTGCAAGTTGTGCGAGACTTGGAGATCGCGATGGTCGTCGTCACTCATAATAGGTCCCTCGCCGCGCGCGCCGATCGCGCGCTGTTGCTCGAGGACGGACGACTGCGGGACACGGATGTGCGAGAGGTGCTGGCCTGATGTTGTGCGACAGTTGCCGCGAGCGGGATGCCGTCATTCAGGTCACGCAAGTGACCGACCCGCCGGTGCGCCAGCTCAACCTCTGCGAGAAGTGCGCGGCGGAACAGGGCGTCGAGACGCCGATGACGCTGCCGAAGCAGCCGCTTTCGGATCTCATCATGGCGGTCCAGCAGAAGCAGCTCACGGCCGGAGGGGCGGACAGCTGGCGCTGCACCTTCTGCTCGGGGACGCTCAAGGACTTTCAGAATACCGGGCGGCTGGGGTGCGCCTATTGCTACACGGCCTTCGAGTCGAAGCTGCGCGATCTGCTGCGCCGGGTGCAGGGGAACTCGCACCACCAGGGGCGGAAGTATCGTCCGCCGCAGCTTCACCCTGACGACGGGGCCTCGGTGCTGACCGAGCTGCGCGAGCGGCTTCGCCGCGCGGTGGAGCAGGAGCAGTTCGAGGAGGCGGCGCGTCTCCGCGATCAGATCAAGGTGATGGAGTGATGCTCGACCTCTCGTTGCTCCCGGACGGGGGCGTGAGCTGGCTGGATGCGTCCGGGGAGCAGGCCGGGATCGTACTATCCACGCGGCTCCGCCTGGCGCGGAATCTGGAGGGCTTTGCCTTCCCGGGCCGGGCGCGGGAGGGGGAGCGCCTGAGGATCCTCGCCCGCGTGCGCGAGGCAGTGGCGGCATCGCCGAGCCTCGACGCCAGCGTTCTGGTGCGGGTGGACGAGCTCTCGCCGGATGACCGGCTGCTGCTTCACGAGCGCCACCTAGTGAGCAAGGAGCTGGCGGGGCTGGATCCGCACCACCCGGTGCGCTCGGGGGCGGCCGTGTTTCTCGGCGCGGGTACGGGCGTCATGGTGAATGAGGAGGATCACCTGCGACTGCAGACCCTCCGCTCGGGCTTCGACCTCGCGGACGCGTTCGAATCGATCACGCGTCTCGACGACGAGCTCGGATCGCACCTGCCGTACGCGTATCACTCGGAGTTCGGATTTCTCACGTCGTGTCCGACGAACACGGGCACAGGTCTCCGGGCCTCGGTGCTAATTCATTTGCCGGGCCTCGTTCTGACAAAGGAGATGCCAAAGACGTTGGCGGGATTGCAGCAGCTGGGGATTACGTTCCGGGGCCTCTACGGGGAAGGGAGCGAAGTCGTCGGGAATTGCGTTCAAATTTCGAATCAGACGACATTGGGCCGATCCGAAGAGGAAATTGTCGAGCAGATGACGCTCGTGCTCCGGACCGTAATTGCACGAGAGGACGAGGCGAGGCGGGTATTGCTTCGCGACGCAGGATATATTATTGAGGACAAGGCTTGGCGAGCCTATGGCACTCTCCGGTACGCTCGCAGTCTCACGTTCGACGAGGCGATGAATTGCCTCAGCGCCGTGCGACTCGCGGTCGGGCTGAAACTGATCACCGGGCTGAGTGTATACACCCTCAACAAGCTCCTGATTTTTTCTCAAGCTGCGCACCTCGCATACGCGGAGGGTCGGTCGCTGACGGAGAGCGAAGCCGACATCGCGCGTGCTCGGTACGTGCGTCAGGCTTTGGCGGCAGAAGCGGGGACAAACGGGTAGCCGCGCCGTAGCGGCGCTCGTCATTTGAGGAGAGTATGAACGGCTACAACTTCACTGAGCGTGTGCGAAAGGTGCTCGCGATGGCGCGCGAGGAAGCGGCTCGCCTCCACCACGAGTACGTCGGGACGGAGCACATCCTGCTCGGCCTCATCCGCGAGGGTGAGGGGGTTGCCGCGGCCGTTCTGCAGAATTTGAGCGTCGATCTCGACGAGATTCAGCAGAAAATCGAGGAGACGGTCAAGAAGGGGAAGGCGGCGCAGACGCAAGGCCCCGATCTGCCGTACACATCGCGGGCGAAGAAGGTGCTCGAGCTGGCGATGAGCGAGGCTCGAGAGTTGAACCACAGTTATGTCGGCACGGAGCACCTGCTGCTCGGTCTTCTCCGCGAGGAGAAGGGGATCGCGGCGCAGGTACTCGCCGACACCGGCGTGAACCTCGACGCCGCGCGCGCCGAGACGCTGCGCCTCTTGGGCACCGAGATGCCGCAGGGGGGCGCCACGGCGCAGCAGGGAAGTGCGCCTCCGCCGCAGCAGCAGCAGAAGGGGGAGAAGAAGTCGAAGACTCCTGCCCTCGACCACTTCTGTCGCGATCTCACCCAGCTCGCCGCCGAGGGTCAGCTCGATCCGACCATCGGGCGGGCCAAGGAGATCCAGCGGGTGATGGAAGTGCTCACCCGGCGGAAGAAGAACAACCCGGTGCTCATCGGCGAGCCAGGCGTAGGGAAGACGGCTATCGTCGAAGGGCTGGCGCAGCTCATCGCCAACGGAGAGTGCCCGGAGTCGCTGCGCGACAATCGGGTGCTTGCGCTCGACATGGCGGCGGTCATTGCCGGCACCAAGTACCGCGGTCAGTTCGAGGAGCGGCTCAAGGCCGTCATGAACGAGATCGCGCAGAACAAGAACGTGATCCTGTTCATCGACGAGCTGCACACCCTCGTGGGAGCGGGGGCGGCCGAAGGGGCGATCGACGCCAGCAACATGCTCAAGCCGGCCCTGGCGCGCGGCGAGCTGCAGTGTGTCGGCGCCTCCACGCTCAACGAATATCGCAAGTACATCGAAAAGGACGGCGCCCTCGAGCGCCGCTTCCAGACGGTCATCGTCGATCCGCCGTCGGTGGACGAGACGGTGGAGATTCTGCGCGGCCTCAGGAAGAAGTACGAGGACCACCACCACGTCACGATCCCCGATTCCACGCTGGTGACCGCGTCGAGGCTGTCGGAGCGCTACATCACCGACCGCTTCCTGCCTGACAAGGCGATCGACGTGATCGACGAGGCCGGCGCGCGGGCGCGGCTCGCGGCGCAGGCCCCGCCGCCCGAAGTCGCGGAGCTCAAGCTCAAGCTCGAGGAAGTGAACGCGGAGAAGGAAGCCGCGGTCCGCGATCAAAACTTCGAGCGCGCGGCCGCGCTCCGTGACCGCGAGCGAGAGCTTCAGGGCGACATTCGCAAGAAGCAGGAAGAGTGGGAGAAGCGCCGGCAGTCCTTCCGACCGGTGCTCGGCGAGGAGGAGATCGCCTTCATCGTCAGCCGCTGGACCGGGATCCCGGTGATGCGGCTGCAAGAGGCGGAGAGCTCTCGCCTGCTGCGGATGGAGGACGAGCTGCACGCGTCGGTGGTCGGGCAGGACGAGGCGATCAAGGCGCTCTCGCGCTCGATCCGCCGGAGCCGCGCCGGCCTCAAGGACCCGTCGCGCCCGATCGGCTCCTTCATCTTCTCGGGCCCCACCGGGGTCGGGAAGACGGAGCTGGCCCGCGCTCTGGCGAAGTTCCTCTTCGCCGATCCGGGCGCCCTCATCCGCGTCGATATGAGCGAGTACATGGAGAAGTTCTCCGTCTCGCGGCTCATCGGCGCGCCTCCGGGATACGTCGGCTACGAGGACTCCGGAACGCTCACCAAGGCTGTGCGGCGGAAGCCGTACAGCGTGGTGCTTCTCGACGAGATCGAGAAGGCCCACCCGGATGTCTTCAACATCCTGCTCCAGGTGCTCGACGAGGGACACCTCACCGACAACTACGGTCGGGTCATCGACTTCAAGAACACAGTCGTGATCATGACCTCGAACGTCGGCGCTCGGGACATCACGAAGTCGAAGGGACTCGGCTTCACCGCCCCCGATATGAAGGAGAACTTCGACCGGATCCAGGAGAAGGTGAAGGAGGAGATCCAGCGGGTCTTCAACCCCGAGTTCCTGAACCGGTTGGACGACGTGATCGTCTTCCACCCGCTCAGCAAAGAGCACATCGCCCAGATCGTGGCCATTCTGCTGCGCGACGTGCAGCGGCGGCTCACCGATGAGGAGATCACGCTCAAGCTGACCGATGCGGCCACCGACTTCCTGAGCACCCACGGGTACGACGAGAGCTTCGGTGCGCGGCCGCTCAAGAGGGCGATTCAGAAGTTCATCGAGGATCCGCTGTCGGAGAAGATCCTGATCGGCGACTTCGCCAAGGGAGAGGAGGTGGAGGTCGACGTCTCGCCAGACGGGACGAAGCTCGACTTCCGGGTGCTGACAAAGACCGTTTAGCCAACCGGGCTCCTCGGCTGCATCGCGGCCTGGGAGCACGAGATACGACCGCGGCCGAGTGGCTCTATGCATGGGCCATTCGGCCGCTTCCCGTGTACATTACAGGCATGTTTTTTCCCCTCTCGCCGAGGAGGGCGCTAGGCCTCGCGCGGGGCCTGGCGCTGCCGGGGGCGTTGGTGCTCATCGCCGTCCCCGCCAAGGCGCAAGAGCGCATGGCCCCTTGCGTTCAGCCCGACTCGGTCGTTGTCCGCGGAAACAAGCGAATGTCCCTCGCCACGATTCGGGCGGACGCCGGAGTCACGCGCGGGGATACGCTCAACTATCGCGTCCTCCAGCGCGCGCTCCGGAACCTCTACGCCACGGGCCAGTTCGACGATCTGCGCTTCTCCTGCGACGTCGACCAGGCGACCGGCCATAGCACCCTGGTGCTCTTGGTGACCGAGCGCCCGCTGCTCGGCCAGATATCGGTCGACGGCACCCAGGTGATCTCCGAGGGCACGATTCGCGGCAAGCTAGACCTCCCGGCCGGGAAGCCGCTCGACCCTGCGCTCGTCGCCCGGGCCGTCACCCGGATCGACTCCGCCTATCGGTCGAAAGGCTACTTCCTCGCCAGCGTGAAGGTCGATACGACGCTGCACGAGGAGGTGGCCGATCTCAACTTCGACATCAACGAGGGGAACCGGCTCTCCGTGTCAGGGGTCCAGATCATCGGCGCCGACAAGGTGTCCCCTGGCGATGTAACGAAGGCGATGAAGACGAAACCCGAGGGCTTCTTCTGGTTCCAGAAGGGAGAGTTCGACGAGGAGAACTTCGCCGGCGACCTGGGAGACCGGATTCCGAAGCTCTACGCGAGTCACGGCTACATCGACTTCCTCGTGCTCCACGACTCCTTGCTCGTGGACAAGGACAACGGCAAGGGGCTGGTGCAGATCAGCGTGAATGAGGGGCGGAAGTACCGCGTCGGATCGCTCGAAATCGTCGGCAACCGCCACTTCTCGACCGAGGAGCTGGACCGCTACTTCCCCTTCGCCCAAAACGTCGCCTTCACGGACAAGGTGATGGGAATGTTCGGGAAGCCCGCTCCGACGGTGAACACCTTCGACGAAACGGCCTGGGACGACGCGACGAACCGCGTGCGCTCCGCGTACGCCAACGAGGGTTACATCTACGCCCAGGTGAAGCCGGTCATCGAGCGCACCATTGGCGCGGACTCTCTGCCGATGGTGAACCTGCGGTGGGAGATCGATGAGAAGACGCCAGCAACGGTGAACCGGATCGAGATTGTCGGCAACACCTACACGAGCGAGGCGTGCATTCGCGAGCAGCTGGTGATTCTGCCTGGCGATGTCTTCAACCAGGACCGTCTCATCCGCAGCTACCAAAACATTCAGAACCTGAACTTCTTCGAGTCGCCGCTGCCGCCCCCCGACACCAAGCCCTCGAACGACAAGGGGGACGTCGACGTGATCTTCAAGATGAAGGAGAAGCGCACGGGGTCGGTCAACTTCGGCGCGTCGGCCGGCGAGGGAACGGGGATCGGCGGATTCATCGGACTCGATCAGCCCAATCTCTTCGGCACCTGCAAGCGGGCGACGATGCAGTGGCAGTTCGGCCGCTACAACAACAGCCTGAACTTGAGCTACACCGATCCCTCGATCCGCCAGTCGCGAATCTCCGCCACCGTTACCGCCTATCACATTCAGGCGCAGTACGTGGTTGCGGATCTGGGCCAGAACGTCAGCACCGGTGGCTCCATCCAGTTCGGCTTTCCCGTTTTCAACTCGCCCTTCACTCGCTTCTTCGTGTCGTACCGGCTGGAGCAGGCGCAGTTCACCGGCGGCATCGCGAGTCGCGACTCCACCATCAACCAGGGGAAGAACACGAGGTCCACATTTGGTCTGCAGATCACGCACGACAACCGCATCGATCTCCCCTTTGCGTCGGCGGGCTCGCTGCGGTCGTTCACGGCACAGTTCAACGGCGGGATTCTGGGCGGCTCGGCCACCTTCCAGCGCTACACGGGCGAGCTGCGCAACTACACCACCATTGCCTCGTTCGGGGGCGACCGGCCGGGAGCGCAGCCGGTCAAGCTCATCTTCGGGCTGAGCGGCAAGGTGGGAGGGATCGTCGGTGACGTCGGAGCGTTCTTCTACTCCGAGGCCTTCGCCCTCGGCGGCACGCGCTACGGCGAGCAGCTCCGCGGCTACGAGGAGTTTTCCATCACTCCCAACGGCTTCGTCCCCGGAACCAACATTCAGGCGCAGCGGAGCTCCTTCGGCAACGCGTTCATAACGACGACGCTGGAGCTCGGACTGCGCTTCAACCAGATGTTCTACACCGACATCTTCTTCGACGCTGGCAACGTCTGGGCGGACATTCAGGAATTCGATCCCTCGCGGCTCTATCGCGGCGCCGGTATGGGCATCGCGGTCGTCACGCCGCTGGGGCCCCTCGGGCTCGACTACGCCTACGGCTTCGACCGCGTGGACGTCTTCGGCCGCCCGGCGCCGAAATGGCAACTCCACTTCAAGCTCGGCAACCTCTTTTAGCTCGGAGCTCTCATGATCAGATCGGTTTGCGCGGCGCTCGCCGCGCTGTCGCTGGCGACTCTTCCGACCGCACTGTCGGCGCAGAAGGTCGCCTACATCAATTCGCAGAAGATCATCGCCCGTACTCCCGGTTTCGCCGACGCCGACGCCCAGCTCAAGAAGGAGAACGAGGGCTACCAGGCGCAGATCAAGGCATGGGGAGACTCGCTCAACGCGATGATGGCCGCCTACCAGAAGGCTGAGCCGACGATGACCCCTGCGGCGAAGCAGGCGAAGCAGCAGGAGATTCGGGACAAGCAGCAGAGCTATCAGCAAAAGGTCCAGGAGCTCGAGCAGAAGGCGCGCTCCCGCGAGCAGGAGCTGGTGCGGCCGCTGATGGATCGGATCAACAAGATCATCGAAGACGTTCGGGTGCAGGAGGGCTATGCCATGGTGTTCGACGCCGGGAACCAGGCTGGCGTCGTCGTCGCCGCCGACACGTCGCTCGACATCACCGAGAAGGTGATCGCCAAGGTAGCGGCGATGGGCCCAGTGGCCGCGACGCCCTCCTCGTCGGCGCAGCCTGACAAGAGTGGTCCCGGGGTGAAGCCGGCTGCCGCATCGACGTCGCCCACCGGAGTGACGCGGCCGAAGACTCCTCCCGGCACGCCTTGAGTCCCGGTTTGGAGGCGCGCGGCAGCCTCGGTGGTGAGGACGGACCTTCCCTCACCGCCGAGGCTGTTGCGCGCTTGGCGGGAGGTGAGCTCCGGGGCGAGGGATCGGTAGTCGTCAGGCGCGTGGCGCCGCTCGATCGCGCTACCGATGACGCGCTCACCTTTCTCGCGAGCCCCGGCTATGCCCCGCTCCTGGCCACGAGCACGGCGGCAGTCGTCCTGGTGAGCCCGGCGCTCGCCGAGGCGCCGGGTGCACCGCGGTGCCGGATCGTCGTGGAGCAGCCGATGGAGGCGCTCCTTCGTGTGCTCCCGTCGCTCTATCCGGAGCCGGCGCGCAGCGTGGGGATCCACGCTACCGCGATCATCGGCCGCGGGGCCCTGCTCGGCGAGGAGATATCGGTCGGCGCCCACACCGTCATCGGCCCCGGAGCCACCCTCGGCAAACGGGTGCGGATCGGCCCGAACTGCGAGATCGGCCCCGGGGTGAGGGTCGGCGATGACTGTGAGCTCTTGGGGTCGGTCACCCTCTACTCGGGGACCGTGATCGGTCGCCGCGTCCGGATCCAATCCGGTGCGCGAATCGGTGCCGATGGCTTCGGCTACACGCCGACCCCGGAGGGGGCGCGTCGAATTCCGCACGTCGGCCGCTGCCTGCTCGAGGATGACGTCGAGATCGGCGCCAACACGACGATCGATCGCGGCAGCATAGACGACACGGTCATCGGTGCGGGGACGAAGATCGACAACCTCGTCCAGATCGCGCACAACGTGCGGATTGGAAGGCTCTGCTTCCTGGCGGCGCAGGTCGGGATCGCCGGCTCGGTGCGCATTGGCGACGGCTGCGTGCTGGCGGGGCAGGTGGGGATCGCCGGCCACCATGTGATCGGCGACCACGTAACGCTGGGTGCCCAGGCAGGAGTCTTCGGCAACATCCCATCCGGCGAAACCTGGTCCGGCTATCCGGCGCGCCCGCACAAGGAGTCGCTGCGGGCGAGCGCCGCCCTCTTCAAGATCTCCGGCTACATGCGCGAGCTGGAGCGGCTGCTGCGCCGGGGGGATGCGTGAGCGGGGGGCGGCAATCGATCTCGACCACCGTCTCGCTCGAGGGGGTTGGGCTCCACCTCGGCGAGCGATGCACGCTCACCTTCCGGCCGGCGGACTCCGGCACCGGGATCGTCTTCCGTCGTGTCGATCTCCCCGATGCGCCGCGCATCGCGGCGACGGTGGAGAACGCCGTGTTGAGCGAGCGGCGGACGCAGCTCGGCAAGGGTGAGCGAGCGATCCACACCGTCGAGCACGTTCTGGCGGCGCTCGTGGCGCGCCAGGTGGACGATGTCCTTGTGGATGTGAGCGGTCCCGAGCCGCCGATTCTCGACGGAAGCGCGCGCCCCTTTTTCGACGCCCTCGGCGAGGCCGGGATTGCCGAGCGCCCCGAGGCGGCGCAGTATCTCGACGTCCGGGCGCCGGTCGACCTGACGAATGGCGTGTCCGTGTACCACGTGTACCCGGCGCCGACGTTCTCCGTGAAGGTGACGATCGACTTCCCGCACGCCCTCATCGGCCGGCAGACGTGCGACCTCGCGATCACGCCGGAGAGCTTCGGTCGGGAGCTCGCATCGGCGCGGACGTTCGGGTTCATGGACGAAGTGGATGCCTTGCGGGAGAAGGGGCTGATCAAGGGCGCGTCGACGGACAATGCAGTCGTCCTCGACGCGAACGGCCCGGTCGGGACGACGCTGCGTTGGCCCGACGAGTTCGTGCGGCACAAGACGATGGATTGCATCGGCGATCTCGCGCTGGCTG
Organism: Gemmatimonadaceae bacterium; assembly: GCA_035623475.1. Taxonomy (GTDB): domain Bacteria; phylum Gemmatimonadota; class Gemmatimonadetes; order Gemmatimonadales; family Gemmatimonadaceae; genus DASPTK01. Next base: position 23,442 of record DASPTK010000044.1, read on the forward strand.
GTCAGCGCGTGCGGGCGCGGATCGTCGCCGACAAGCCGAGCCACCGCGGTACCGTGACCCTGGTCCGCCGGCTGGTTCAACTCGCCACGAAGGAGACGAGGATGTTGGAAATCGAGGACATCTTGAGGGTCCTGCCGCACCGGTATCCGATCCTGCTCGTCGACCGCATTCTTGAGCTCGAGCCGCGGACGCGGATCGTGGGGCTGAAGAACGTCACGATCAATGAGCCGTTCTTTCAGGGCCACTTTCCCGGGCACCCGATCATGCCGGGCGTCCTGATCATCGAGGCGATGGCGCAGGTGGGCGGCATGCTCCTCATGGGTCAGGTGGAGGACCCGGACAGCAAGGTCGTCTACTTCATGTCCCTCGACAACGTGAAGTGGCGGCGCCCGGTGAGACCGGGGGATCAACTCCGGTCGGAAGTCGTGGTGCAGCAGATCCGCGGCCGCGTGTGCAAGATGCATGGCCGTGCCTTCGTGGGTGACGATGTGGTGTGCGAAGCGGACATGGGCGCCATGGTCATGGACAAATGACGACCCGCGTCCACCCCACTGCCATCGTCCATCCCGACGCCCAGCTGGGTTCGGAGGCGGAGGTCGGGCCGTACGCAATGGTGGGGCCGGGGTGCGTACTGGGCGAGTGCTGCGTCATCGCGGCGCGGGCGACGCTCGAGCAGAACGTTCATCTCGCCGACGGCGTGAGAATCGGGATCGGCGCCGTCATCGGCGGCGATCCGCAGGACCTCAAGTACCAGGGCGAGGAGACGTACGTCGAGATCGGCGAGGGGACGGTCGTCCGCGAGTACAGCACGGTCAATCGCGGCACGAGCGAGTCGCTGCGCACGACCGTCGGCCACCACTGCTTCATCATGTCGTACGTGCACCTCGCCCACGACTGTCACATCGGCAATCACGTCATCATCTCGAACGGCAGCCAGTTCGCCGGCCATGTCACGGTCGGTGACCGCGCGATCATCTCGGGGCTCGTGGCGGTGCACCAGTTCGTGAAGATCGGCGCCCACAGCTTCGTCGGCGGGTCGTCGCGGGTGCCCAAGGACATCCCTCCGTACCTCAAAGCAGTGGGGAACCCGATCCGCCTCTACGGGCTGAACAGCGTCGGCCTCCAGCGAAACAACTTCGACGCGGCCGTGGTGCGGGAGCTCAAGCGTGCGTATCGGCTCTTCTTCCGCTCCGAGCTCAATGTCTCGCAGGCGATGGAGCGCGCCGAGCAGGAGCTCACCATGCACCCCGAGGTGCGGCACTTCCTGGAGTTCGTGGGCAACAGCAACCGCGGCGTGGTGATATGAGCGCCTTGCGCGTCGGCGTGGTCGGTGCGGGCGCGCTCGGCTACCATCATGTGCGGCTCCTCCGGGACACTCCGGGGGCGGCGCTCGTCGGTTTTCAGGATCTGAATCGCGAGCGGGCGGCGGTGGTCGAGCGCGAGCTCGACGTGCGCGCCTTCCCGACGCTCGATGCGCTGCTCGATGCCGTCGATGCGGTGACGGTGGTGGTGCCGACGCCGGGCCATCACGCGGTCGCGAGCCGGGCGCTCGAGCGCGGGCTGCACGTCCTCATCGAGAAGCCGATCGCCGCCACGCTCGAGGAGGCGGATGACCTTCTGGAGCGCGCGCGCCTGCACGGCGCTCGCCTCCAGATCGGCCACGTCGAGCGCTTCAACCGGGCCGTTCGCGCCGCGCTTCCTTTCATCGCCCACCCGAAGTTCGTGGAGAGCGACCGCCTCGCGCCCTTCAACCCGCGGGGCTCCGACGTCGCCGTCGTGCTCGATCTCATGATCCACGACATCGACCTCGTCCGCACGCTCGTCGGCGCGCCGGTGACCGACCTGCAGGCCATCGGGATGCAGGTGCTCACCCCCTCGGTAGATATCGCCAACGCGCGTCTCACCTTCGCCGATGGCGCGGTGGCCAACATCACGGCGAGCCGCGTCTCGCGCGAGCGATTCCGGAAGCTCCGCATCTTCCAGCCAAGCGGCTATCTCTCGCTCGACCTCGCCCAGGGAAGGGGAGAGATGTATCGCGTCAAGCCGGGTGCCGATTTCTCCGAGCTCGCCAAGGCCCCGCATCGGTTCGAGGAGTTCATGGAGCGGATCACCCTCGAGGCCCCGGAGATCGAGCCGCTCAAGGCGGAGCTCGAAGCGTTCGTGGCAGCGGCGGCGGGAGAGCAGGCGGTGGCGGTGACCGGCGAAGATGGTCGCGAGGCGCTCGCCCTCGCGCTCCGCATTGTGAGCGAGATTCACCGCACGATGCCGGAGCTCCCGGTCGGGGTCGGCGCGAGTGCGTGAGGTGTTGTTCGTCGCCGGGGAGGCATCCGGCGACCTCCACGCCGCGCCCGTCGCCGCCGAGCTCCATCGCCGTGTCCCCGATCTTCCGCTCGTGGGGATCGGTGGCGAGCGGATGCGTGCTGCCGGCGTCTCCCTCCTCGCCCACGCCGAGGACCTGGCGGTGATCGGTTTCGCCGAGGTGATCGCCCACATCCCCCGCCACTGGCGCCTCCTCCGAACATTACGGACCCGGATGCGGGAGGGACGCGTCGGCCTCCTCGTCCTCGTGGATTACCCGGGCTTCAACATGAAGCTCGCCGCGGCCGCTCGTGAGGCAGGGGTGCCGGTCCTCTACTACATCACCCCGCAGGTGTGGGCATGGGGGGCGAAGCGGCTGGCCGAGCTGGCGCGGACGGTGACGCGTGCGGCGGTGATCCTTCCGTTCGAGGAGGAGCTCCTCCGCTCGCACGGGATCGCCGCGACCTTCGTCGGCCACCCGCTCCTCGACGGTGCGGCCGACCTGCCGGGGCGCGCGGCGGCGCGAGCGGCGCTGGGCCTGGGGGCCGATGCCTCGGTGCTCGCGCTCTTCCCAGGGAGCCGGATGACGGAGATCGAGCGGCACCTCGAGCGCTTCACCGCCGCGGCGCGGCTCGTGGCGGCGCAGCGCCCGGGGCTCGAGGTGCTGGTGAGTGTCGCACCGGGAGCGCGCATCGACCCGTTGCGCTGCCCCTACCGCCTGGTGAACGCCTCGTCGACGCTCATCTGGCGCGCCGCCGATGCGGCCATCTCCAAGAGCGGGACGTCGACCCTCGAGGCAGCGGTGGCCGGCTGCCCGCTGGTAGTCGCCTATCGCACCGGACGCGTCACCTACGCCCTCGCTCGGCGGCTCGTCACGATCCCGCACATCGGGCTGGTGAACGTCGTCGCCGGACGCATGGTGGCTCCCGAATTCGTACAGGCCGCTGTCCAGCCCGCGGCGCTCGCCGCGGGCGTGCTCCCCCTCCTTGATCACCGGAGCCCCGAGCGCGCGCGCCAGCTCGAGGGGCTGGCAGAGGTGCGCTCGCAGCTCGGCCAGCCCGGCGCGGCGGCACGGGTAGCGGCCCTGGCGCTCGAGATGATGGGTCGAGCCACTCCCACCCCCTCGCCCCTCGAGTCTGTGCGGTGAGCGACGTCGTCGTGCAGGAGCCTCCCCGCCTCAAGCCTCGCGTGAAGTGGGGCGTCAGGCTCGGCGTGCCCGCCCTGCGCGCGCTCACCTCGACCTGGCGGGTAGACGAGGTGCAGCTCGCCGGCCGGGATGTCGTCAGGCAGAATGATCGCGCCGTCATCTTCTGCCTCTGGCATGGCGAGATGCTGATGCACTTCTCGCAGTTCCGCGACCTCGGCATCGTGGTTCTCAACGGGGAGCACGCCGACGCCGAGATCGCGGCCCGGCTCTGTCTGGCCTTCGGCTACGGGAGCATCCGCGGCTCGTCGTCCAAGGGGGGCGGGAGGGCTCTCCTGGCCCTGTCGCGCGAGCTCTCCAACGGTAGATCCGTCGCCATCACCCCCGACGGCCCACGCGGCCCACCAGGGCGCTTCACTCCGGGAGCGGTGATGCTGGCGCGGCACACCGGCGCGCCGATCGTTCCGCTCCGGGCGTCCGCCTCGCCCGCCTGGAGACTCCCGAGCTGGGATCGATTCATCCTCCCGCTCCCGTATTCGAGGGTGAAGATCGTCGTCGGCGCGCCCATCACCGTCGATGCGACGAGCCCGCGCGATCCACCCCGAGAGAGCGAGCGATTCGAGCAGATCATGCGCGAAACGGGAGCGGCGGGTGCCTGACGGGTCGCTCGTCGAACGGATCTGGTATGGCGACGATGGCGCCGCGCGCCTCGCACGCACGGCGCTGGCGCCGGCGTCGCTCGCCTACGCGGCGATCTCGACGGCGCGGAATAGGTTGTACGACTGGGGCGTGCTGCGTTCCCGGTCGCCGGTGGTGCCGGCGGTGAGCGTCGGAAACCTCACCGTCGGCGGGACGGGGAAGACACCGATCGCCGCCTGGATCGCCCGCGCGCTCTCCGAGCGCGGCGCGCATCCCGCCATCATCCTTCGCGGCTATGGAAGCGATGAGCCGCTGGTGCACATGCAGCTCAACCCCGGCGTTCCCGTGTCCATCTCCCCCAATCGGTTGGCTGGGATCGCTCGCGTGGCTGAGGCCGGAGTGGACGTCGCCGTCCTCGACGACGCCTTCCAGCACCGGAGAGTGAAGCGCGTGGCCGATGTGGTGCTGGTGAGCGCCGACCGCCATCCTCCATCACCTCTTCTGCTCCCCTCAGGGCCTCTGCGTGAGCCATTGGCGGCACTCAGGCGAGCCGCGCTGGTGATCGTGACCCGCAAGGCGGTGAGCGAAGAGGCGGCGGCCAGGGTGATGGCCGAGATCGTCTCCAACGCACCGGGAGTGCCCGTTGCCTCTGTCGCCCTCCTGCCCGAGACGCTCGTCCGAGTGCCGGAGGGGTCGCGCCAGGACCTCCACGCGCTGCGGGGGAAGGCTGTCCGGCTCATCGCCGGAATCGCCGATCCGGGAGCTCTCGCGTCGCAGCTCACCGCCCTGGGAGCGCAGGTGCACCTCGAGCGGTTCGACGATCATCACGAATTCACGACCTCCGACGTGGAGCGAATCGTCGGTTCGCTGGCCCCCGAGGAGTGGGGCGTCTGTACGCTCAAGGATTCGGTCAAGTTGGCGCCTCTCTGGCCTCGCGGCGCGCCGCCCTTATGGTATGTTTCTCAGCGCCTGATCGTCGAACAGGGGGCGGAAGCCATAGAAGCGCTGCTTACCGCGGTGCTTTCCGCCCGACACGCTCAACCCTGACCCGCATCGCCGGGCCGTTCGACCGGCGAGCCCTCGCCATGACCACAGACCTTCGCCTCCCGATCGTCCAGCCGGACAAGGATCGATTCCTCGGCGAGGACAATCCGTTCGAGGACATGATGTCGCGCTTCGACCGGGCGGCCGAGCTGCTCGACCTCGAACCCGGCCTCTACAAGATCCTGCGGCACCCGGAGAAGCAGATCACCGTGTCCGTTCCCGTGCTGATGGACAACGGGGAGATCGAGGTCTTCATCGGACATCGGGTTCTCCACAACACATCGCGCGGCCCCGCCAAGGGGGGGATCCGGTTCGATGAGCATGTCACGATCGATGAGGTGAAGGCGCTCGCCGCCTGGATGACGTGGAAGTGCGCGGTCGTGAACATCCCCTTCGGTGGGGCGAAGGGCGGGGTGGTTTGTGATCCGCTCAAGCTCAGCGTGGGAGAGCTCGAGCGCCTGACGCGGCGCTACACCGCCGGCATCATCAACACCCTCGGGCCCGACTCCGACGTCCCCGCGCCCGACGTCAACACGAACGAGCGCGTGATGGCGTGGGTAATGGACACGTACTCGATGCACGTGCGGCACACCGTGACGGCGGTCGTGACCGGGAAGCCGGTGGAGATGGGCGGGTCGCTCGGACGGCGCGAGGCGACGGGGCGGGGGTGTACGATCGTCACCCGGGAGGCGCTCAACCATCTCGGGATGAAGATCGAAGGAACTACCGTGGCGGTGCAGGGATTCGGGAACGTAGGGTCGGTGACCGCCCAGCTGTTGGCGCGCGCCGGTTGCCGGGTGGTCGCCATCAGCGATCGGTCGGCGGCGATCTACGATCCGAAGGGGCTCGATGTCGACGACGCGATCGACTACCTGAAGCATCACAAGACGCTCGAAGAGTACCGTCAGGCCGATCAGATGGATCAGGATGACCTGCTGACGCTCGATGTGGATGTGCTGGTGCCGGCGGCGCTGGAGAACGTGATCACGCGCAAGAACGCGCCGAAGATTCGGGCGAAAATCATCTGCGAGGGCGCCAATGGGCCGACGACGGCGCCGGCGGATGCCATCCTCGACGAGAAGGGGGTGTTCGTGATCCCGGACATCCTCGCCAACGCCGGCGGTGTGACCGTCTCGTACTTCGAGTGGGTGCAGGACCGGGGTGGGTACTTCTGGACCGAGGAGACGGTGAATCAGCGTCTCGAGCAGATCATGACCACGAGCTTCCGCGATGTCCTCGAGCTGTCGAAGCGGCACAAGGTCAACATGCGCACGGCGGCGTACATGCTGTCGATCTCTCGCGTGGCCACCGTCCACCGGCTGCGCGGGGTCTACGCGTGAGTGGAGCCGCGTCGCGGGCGGCGAGACAACGAGCGACGCAGGGCTGAGCGCGGGCGGACCGCGCTGCCGCGGGGCGCACGGTGCGCGTGATCGTGGCGGCCGTCGGTCGGCCGCGATCGGCGGAGCTGTCCGCGGCGATCCGCCACTACGAGGAGCGGGCCGCGCGCTACTGGAGTCTGGAGGCGCGCGAGGTTCGCGCCGAGCGCTCGACGGCGCTCGAGCCATCCCTCGTTCGCGACCGCGAGGCGGAGCGCCTTCTGGACGCGGCTGGCGAGGCGGCACTCCTGGTTGCCTGCGATGCGGGCGGCGAGCTCCTGACGTCGGAGGCCTTCGCCTCGTGGCTTCGCACCGAACGGGACCGCGCGCGCGATCTCGCATTCCTGATCGGCGGCGCCTTCGGCCTTGGGGATGCGGTGGTGAAGCGGGCCGCGAAGCGGCTGGCGTTCGCCCGCTGGACGTTGCCCCACGAGCTGGCGCGCCTCGTTCTGGCGGAGCAGCTCTATCGCGCCGGCACGATCGTGCGCGGCGAGCCCTACCACAAATGACGCCGGGGTTGCCTGACGAGTGCCGGACGGAGCCGCGCATGCACGGCGGGCCGGGCCGGCGATGAGCGAGCCGCTGATCCTGACCCGCCCCCTCGTCGCCGGGCGCCTCACGCGTGCGGCGCTCGCCGGCACGACGCCGGCCGGGTGGTATCCGGCTCCGCCGACGACTCCCGCGGCCTGGAGGGAGCATGCGGAGTCGGTGCGCCGGGCCTTCGATCGATCCGATTGGCGCACGGCGTTGGCACCGGCCTTCGAGGCGACGGGAGCGGCGGCCGCCCGCCTCGATCGCGTCGCAGCGGGGCGCGGGATTGTCGTCACCGCCGGCCAGCAGCCGGTCCTCTTCGGAGGGCCGATCTACACGTGGAGCAAGGCGCTCAGCGCCCTCGCGATGGCCGACGCCGTCGAACGCGCCACAGGGGTGCCGGCGGCTCCGGTGTTCTGGGCGGCAACCTACGACGCCGATTTCGCCGAGGCGTCGGTGACCCACGTGAACGTCGGGCCGGACGTCATCGCCATCCAACTCGAGCAGACCGCTGCCGCCGCGCAGGCGATGCGGGAGACTCCGCTCGGAGACACCTCGCGGCAGATCGCCGCGCTCGAGAGCGCCGCCGGCACCGCAGCGTCACGCGACGTCCTCGACCTCATCGCGCGCGCCTACCGCCCGCCGCAGACGGTCGGCAGCGCCTTCCTGATGTTCTTCCGGGCCATGCTGGAGCCGCTCGGGATCGCCGTGCTCGATGGCGGCCACCCTTCCGTGCTCGAGGCGGCTCGACCCCTTCTCGCGCACGCGCTGCGCGATGCCAAATCGGTGGACCACGCGCTGGTGGAGCGCGACCGCGCCATCACGGCGGCCGGGTTCACTCCGGAAGTGAAGCACGTCACCGGCCTCTCCCTCGTCTTCCGCCGAGAGAAGGCCGCGAGGCAGCGCATCCCGATCGCCCAGGCAGCTTCGGATGGCGGCGGGCCGTTGGAGCCCAACGTCCTCCTTCGCCCGGTGGTGGAGCGGGCGATCCTTCCGACCGTGGCGTACCTCGGCGGGCCCTCGGAGCTCGCCTACTTTGCGCAGGCGAGCGCCGTCGCCGCCGCGCTCGGCGCGGCCTCGCCGATGCCGCTCCCCCGGTGGTCGGGTCTCATTGTGGAGCCGAACGTGCTGCGCATCCTCACCCGCCACCAACTCTCGGTGGACGATCTCGCCGACCCGCATGCCGCCGACACCGTGCTCGCGCGCGCCCGTCTGCCGCGCGATGTGGCGGAGGCGTTCGAGTCCCTTCGACGCTCGCTCGATTCCGGCATCGACGCGCTCGCCGCCGCCGACCGCCGTCAGGACGCGCGGCTGGTGCCTGACGCGGTGGTGGAGGGAGCGCGGCACAACATCGCGCACCGGATCGAGCGCCTTGAGCGACGGCTCGTGGCGGCGGTGAAGCGGCGCGAAGAGCACCTCCAGTTGGAGCTCGGCACCGCGCGGGCCTCGCTCTTCCCGCTCGGCCGCACGCAGGAGAGGATCCTCAATCTGGTCCCGATGCTGTCGCGGCACGGTCTCTCGCTCCTCGACGGGATGCATCGACACGCCGCCGACTACGCGGCGGGAGTGGTCTCGCCGGCGGCCGCGACCGCCGGCTCGGCGTGAGCGATCCGACAGCCAGCGCCACGCCGGCCGCCGCGCGCGAGGCGAGCGGAGGACGCTCCGCCGCCCTCGTCGCCACCGGAATTCTTCTCAGCCGCATCGCCGGCCTCGTCAGGCAGCACTTTCTCGCCCGCTATCTCGGACTGAGCGACGCCGCTGACGCGTTCACGGCGGCCTTTCGGATCCCGAACTTCCTGCAGAACCTCTTCGGCGAGGGCGTCCTCTCGGCGTCCTTCATTCCCGTCTACGCGCGGCTCCTCGCCGAGGGGGATGAGCGCGAGGCGTCGCGGGTAGCTGGCGCGGTGGCCAGCGTTCTGGCCCTCCTCACGTCGATCCTCGTGCTGGTCGGGGTGCTCGCCACGCCGCTCCTGATCGACCTGATCGCCCCGGGCTTCGTGGGCGAGAAGAGGGAGCTGACGATCCGCCTCGTGCGGATTCTCTTTCCGGGCGCGGGACTCCTCGTTCTCTCCGCCTGGTGCTTGGGTGTCCTCAACAGCCACCGGCGCTTCCTCCTCTCGTACTCGGCGCCGATCGCTTGGAACGTCGCCATCATCATCGCCCTCGCCGTGGCCGGCCGCTCCGATCTACCGCCGCAGCTGGCGGTGGTCGCCGCGTGGGCTTCGGTGGTGGGAAGCGCGCTGCAGTTCCTCGTGCAACTCCCGACCGTGCTTCGCCTCGTTCCACGCCTGCCGCTCTCCCTCGACACTCGCTCGAAGCACGTTCGCCAGGTAGGGGCGAGTTTCTGGCCGGTGTTCATCGGGCGCGGCGTGGTGCAGATCAGCGCCTATGTCGATACGCTCATCGCCAGCTTTCTCCCGGCCGGAGCTGTGGCGGCGCTCACCAATGCGCAGGTCCTCTACACGCTGCCGGTGAGCCTCTTCGGCATGGCCATCTCGGCGGCCGAGCTGCCCGTAATGTCGAGCGCCACCGGGGAGAGCGATGAGCGCTCGCGCTATCTGCGGGGGAGGCTCGAGGGCGGGCTCCGCCGCATCGCCTTCCTGGTCATCCCCTCGGCGATGGCCTTTCTCGCCTTCGGCGACGTGCTCGCGGGTGGTCTCTTCCAGGCGGGCCGATTCACCCGAGCGGATTCACTCTACGTGTGGGGAATTCTCGCCGGATCCGCCGTCGGCCTTCTCGCCTCGACGCTCGGGCGTCTCTACGCGTCCACGTACTACGCGCTCCGCGATACGCGCACTCCACTCCGCTTCGCGATCGTGCGCGTCATCCTCACCACGGTGCTTGGCGCGGCGTTCGCGTTCTGGGGTCCGCGGCTCGCCGGTGTGGACCTCAAATGGGGCGCGGCGGGACTGACGGCGTCAGCCGGCATCGCCGGCTGGGTCGAGTTCTCCCTCCTTCGACGCACGCTCTCGCGACGCATCGGCGCTACGCCTCTCGACGCCGGGTACGTCGTCCGACTCTGGCTGGCAGCAGCGATGGGCGCGGCGGTGGTGTGGGGGGTGAAGTATCTGGTGGGGCTCAGGCACCCCCTGGTCCTTCTCGTGGTTACGGTGGTGCCCTATGGTGTGGTGTATTTCGCGGTGGCCGGTGCGCTCGGAGTGCGTGAGGGTCGAGAGGTCTTCCGTCGCGCGGGGCGCACAGTCGGGCTGGGGTAGCCGCACGAGGGCCGAGCACGATCGTCGCGTTAATGCGTGACGTCAGATGATGGGATGCAAGCGACTAGTCCAGCTATATTTAGCGGCATGACCGAAGCGGCCGAGCGAATCGCGCTCAAGATCTCGCACCTCCCGGAATCGCCCGGCGTGTACCTCTGGAAGGGTGTCGACTCCAAGGTGCTGTATGTGGGGAAGGCGAAGCGCCTGCGCTCGCGCGTCCGGAGCTATCTGTCGGCCGACATCAACACGAGCGTCAAGACAATCGCGCTCATGCGACAAGTGGTTGACGTCGACACCATCGTGGTGCCGAGCGAGGCCCACGCACTCATCCTCGAAGCGAATCTGATCAAGGAGTACCACCCCCGCTTCAACATCGCGCTGCGGGATGACAAGTCCTACCCGTACATCAAGGTGACGGTGCAGGAGCCCTTCCCGCGGGTGATCGTGACGCGGCGGCTGGTGACCGATGGGGCGCGCTACTTCGGGCCGTACACCGACGTGGGGGCGATGCGGCGGGCGCTCAACGTCGTCAAACGCATCTTCACCGTCCGATCGTGCAACTACGACATGCCTCGCGAGATGCCGGAGCGTCCGTGCCTCGACTACCACATCGGCCGGTGCAAGGCGCCGTGCATCTACGCGCAGACGGAAGCCGAGTATCGGGCGATGATCGACGAGGTGGTGCTCTACCTCGAAGGGCGCACCAAAGAGGTGACGCATCGGGTGCGCGACCGGATGGAGGAGGCGGCCACGCGGATGGACTTCGAGCGGGCGGCGGAGCTCCGCGATGTCCTCAACCACCTGCAGAGCCTCGAGGAGCCGACGGTGGTGGTGGAGGTGGAGGGCGGTGATCGAGACGTCGCCGGCTTTGCCCGCGACGGTGACGATGCCTGCGTCGTGCTCCTTCGCATCCGCGGCGGCAAGCTGCTGGCTCGCGAGCAGCACATGCTGGAGAACATCGAGGGAGAGAGCGACGCCGCCGTGCTCGCCGCCTACGTGGCGGGCGCGTATCTGGGCGTGAGCGAGCGGAGCACCGAGCTTCTGCTTCCCTTCGAGGTGGAGGATCAGGAGCTTCTACAGCAGTCGCTGCAGGGCACCGAGGTGCGAGTGCCACAGCGCGGCTCCAAGCGGGCGCTGGTCGACTTCGCCGAAGCCAACGCGCGTCACCTCCTCGAGGAGCTCAAGCTCTCCAATCTCGAGGCCGACGAGCGGGCGGCCGATCCCGTCTACGACCTGCAACGCGAGCTCGGATTCTCCCGGGTGCCGCGGGCGCTGGTCTGCTTCGACATCTCCACCGCCCAGGGAACGGACACCGTCGCGTCGTGCGTCTGGTTCGAGAACGGACGGCCGAAGCGCGCCGAGTATCGGAAGTTCAAGGTCAAGACGGTGGAGGGGACGGACGACTTCGCGTCGATGCGGGAGGTCGTCGGGCGCTTCTTTCAGCGGCGCCTCGAGGAGGAGAAGCCTCTGCCGGATCTGGTGGTGATCGATGGCGGAAAGGGACAGCTCGGCGCCGCTCGTGAGGCGATGGATGCGGTGGGAGGGGATGTCGCACGCCTCGATGCGATCAGCCTGGCGAAGCGTGACGAGGAAGTCTTTCTCGTCGGTCGCTCCGAGCCGCTCCGCCTTCCGCGGCGCTCGCCGGCCCTGCGACTCCTGCAGCGAGCCCGAGACGAGGCCCACCGGTTCGCGGTGACGTACAACCGTAAGCGGCGCGCGATGCGCACGGTGACGTCGGAGCTGCTCAAGATCCCCGGCATCGGACCGCAACGTCGTCGCACTCTCCTCAACGCCTTCGGCAGCGTTCATGGCGTGCGCGATGCCGCGGTGGCCGACATTGCCGCCCTCCCCGGGTTTAGTCAGGCGAGCGCCGAAAAAGTTCTGGCGGCCCTGAAGGGCTCGGGGTGGTCGGGGCTCGAGCTCGGGTCGACCGACGACAGCATCGCGGCGAGCATCGAGGACCAGCGCGACACGGGCGGCCTCGGAGAATCGCCGAGTGGCGCCGAGGGAGCGGGGGAGTGAGCTGGCTCCTCGAATGCTCCGCGTGCGCAACACATCTGCCGGGAGATCAGCTCTCCGGTGTGTGCCCGGGCTGCGGCCAGCCCCTCCTCGTCCGCTACCCCGATCGTCGGCCGGCGCGGCGCGAACTCGCGCCCCGCTGGGACATGTGGCGCTACGCGTCGCTTCTCCCGCTCCGCGACGCCGAAGCGCCGACCACGCTCGGCGAAGGGGCCACACCGCTCATCGAGTCGCCGGCCCTCGCCCGCGAGCTTGGCGTGGCGCGCCTCTGGGTGAAGGACGAGGCGACCAATCCCACGGGGTCATTCAAGGCGCGCGGAATGAGCGCGGCGGTGACGCGCGCGCGGGCGCTCGCGGTGAGTGGGTTGGTGGTGCCGACGGCGGGGAACGCGGGGATCGCGCTCGCCGCCTACGGCGCTGCGGCAGGCTTGCCCGTGCGCGTCTTCGCGCCTCAAACGACGCCTCGACCGATTCTCTCGTCGATCGAGGCGTTCGGTGCCACGCTCACGACGGTCGAGGGGCACATCGGCGATGCGGGGCGCGCCGCACGTGCCTTCGCGGTCGAGTCCGGGTTCTTCGACGTCTCTACGCTGCGTGAGCCCTATCGGATCGAGGGAAAGAAGACGCTAGGCTTGGAGCTGGCCGAGCAGCTCGATTGGGTACTGCCGAACGTCCTCGTCTACCCGACCGGTGGTGGCACCGGCCTCATCGGGATGTGGAAGGCGTTCGCCGAGCTCCGCAGCCTCGGTTGGCTCGCGGAAGGACAGGCGCTGCCGCGGCTCGTGACGGCGCAGGCGGAAGGGTGCGCGCCTATCGTGCGCGCCTTCACCGAAGGCGCAGACCATGCCACGCCCTGGGAATCGCCGACGACTCATGCGGCCGGATTGCGCGTGCCGTCGCCGCTGGGAGATCGGCTGATGCTTCGGGCGCTGCGCGAGAGCAAGGGCGCGGTAGGGACGGCGAGCGAGGCGGCGATCAGGGATGCAACGCGCGCGCTGGCGACGGCGACCGGCATCGACGCGTCGCCCGAGGGAGGATGCGCGCTCGCCGTGACGCAGTCGCTCGTTCGGTCGGGCGGGATCTCGAAGAGCTCGACGGTAGTGATTTTCAACACCGGGAGCGGAGCCTCGTACCGCGAGTAAGGGACCGCCTCGAGGCTTTCTCCTCTCCCGAGTCGCGACTAGGTTTCGAGGCTATGCTGTACGCCTTGCTCGACCCATTTAGCGGCATCGCCGGCGACATGATGCTGGGCGCCCTGGTCGATGTTGGCCTCGACCCCGAGTGGCTGAAAGCCCTCCCCGCACGGTTGGGGCTGCCGAACGTCGAGGTCCGGGTCGAGCGGGTGAAGCGCTCCGGAGTCTCCGCCACGAAGGTCGATTTCGACATCCCGCCTCAGCCGCACTCCCGAGGCATCGGCGAGATCCGCTCGCTCGTCGCGAGAGCAGCGGTGCCGGACGACGTGCGCGTGCGCTCCGATGAGGCGTTCCGGGCCATCGCTGCCGTCGAGGGGGCGATCCACGACGTTCCGCCGGAGCGCGTGCACCTCCACGAGGTTGGCGCGGTCGATGCGGTGCTCGACGTCGTGGGCTCCGTCTGGGGACTCTCCGAGCTTGGTGTCGAGCGAGTCTTCTGCGGCACGGTGCAGCTCGGCGATGGGACGGTGCACACCGCCCACGGCGAGCTTCCGGTGCCGGCGCCAGCGACGCTCAGACTCCTCGAGGCGCACCGAGTCTCGCCGGGGCCGGCGGGCTCGGGCGAATTGGTGACGCCGACCGGGGCGGCGCTCATTCGCGTGCTTGCCGATGGCCCGCTTCCGGCGAGCTACGTGCCGCTTCGCAGCGGCTACGGCGCCGGAACGAGGGATGTGCGCGGACGGCCCAACGTGCTTCGTCTCATCCTGGCAGAGCCGGGGGAGGACCGCGGGGTGGTGGTGGAGACGCTCGTTCGCTTGACGAGCGACATCGACGACATGGACGCCGAGGCGCTGGCGGTCGCTGCCGATCGGCTGCGCGACGCTGGGGCGCGCGATGTCGTGCTCGTGCCGACGGTGATGAAGAAGGGGCGCCCCGGCGTGCGCCTCGAGGTGTTGGCGGCGCCGGCGGAGGCTGACGCGTTGGAGAGCACGCTCTTCGCGCACACGACGACACTCGGCGTGCGGCGGGCGATGGTGGAGCGCCACGCACTGCGGCGCGAGCTTCGGACGGTGGTGGTACTCGGCGAGGAGATCCGGGTGAAGGTGGCGACGCTCCCCGATGGGCGGCGTCGCGCCAAGCCGGAGCTAGACGACGTGGCACGGGTGGCGGAAGCCACCGGGCGCACGCTCGATGAAGTGCGGGCGCTCGCCCGCCTGGCAGTCGATGAGGATTTCAAGGACGGGTCCGCCCGTCCCGCGAGCTGAGGCTCGCGCACTCAGAACGAACGAGGAGACGGTCCGATGATCCGTACGAGAACGGCGCTCGCTCTGCTCTTCGCCGTGGCGACGCTCGCCACGCGCTCGGAAGCTCAGAACAAGGACAAGAGCAAAGCACCGGCGCCCGACGACAAGTGCAAGATTCCCACCGACCACCCCGACGAGGTGAAGTCCGCGGCGGGTTCAGTCGCCATCACGCAGCTCGGCGGCAAACCGGATGCGCAGCAGAAGAACCTCAAGAACGCGATCGGCCAGCTCACGCTGCGGCCCGAGAAGTACAAGGACAATCAGATCGGGCATGACTTCGTGATGGGTCAGGCCCTGGTCCTCTGGTCGCTCCAGCCGAATCAGCCGCCGGTCGCCAAGAAGGGCGACATCGGCTACCTCTCCGACAAGGACCAGCAGGTCGATCTGCTCGCCGCCGCCGACTCGTCGTTCACGGCGGTGGAGAAGGCCAACCCCGAGTGCGCGGCCCAGACGAGCATCTACCGGCAACAGCCGTGGGGGAAGCTGATCTCTCCCGTGGGCACGCTGATCAACAACAACCAGCTCGACTCGGCGAGCAAACTCGTCGACCGGTCGAAGGTCATCTATCGCTCGTCGCCCTACACGTACTACTACGATGGGCAAATCGCGCAGAAGAAGAATGACCTCGGCGCCGCGAGCGACGCCTACGCCAAGGCAGCGGACCTGGCCAAGCAACAACTGGAGCGGGACTCGGCCGCGGGCACCCCGCGCGACAGCAATGTTGCCTCCGTGCGCGAGTACAGCCTCTTCTCGGCTGGGTACGCGACTCAGAAGAGCGCCGACAAGCTCACCGGCGAAGCAAAATCAGCTCAGTTGGCCAAGGCTGCCGGCTACTACAAGTCCTACCTCGCCGCCTACCCGAACGGGCCTAACGCCGCCACGGCGCAGAACAACCTGACGATGGCGCTCAAGGCATCGGGCGACACGGCCGCGCTGGCAGGGCAGTGGGACGACATGCTCAAGAATCCCGGCAAGTACTCGTCCATCCAGCTCTACGACGCTGGTACGGCGGCGTTCACGGCGGGAAAGATCGACCAGGCGTCGAAGCTCATGGACGCCGCCCGAGCGGGGAATCCTTGGCTTCGGGCCGGCCTGTATAACGCGGCCAACGTCTACTGGAAGGCGGGGCAGTATGACAAGATGCTCCCGGTGTCGCAGCGTCTCGTCCAGATCGATCCGAACAACCCGGACAACTATCAGCTGGCGGCCATCGCCTACCAAGCCCTGGCCAAGGACTCCTCGGTCAAGGGAACCGCCAAGAAGGCGTATGCCGACTCGGCCATGGGGATCTACGACCAGGGCGAGAAGGTGACTGTTCGCGTCGCCCTCAACCTGGTCCTCGAGGGGACCAAGCGCACGGTCCAGGGAACGGTCGAGAACAAGGGTACGGCACCAAAGTCAGTCACCCTGAAGGTCGATTTCATCGACGGTCAGGGGAGCGTTGTGGCGACGCAGAGCCAGCCCCTTCAGCTCGCGCCGAAGGAGAAGAAGGACGTGTCGCTGCAGGCCGATGGCGCTTCGATAGTCGGCTTCAAGTACGCGCCGATTTCCTGATCACTTGCCGTCATCGGGTGGCGGACACAGGGCACTACGCGGGGCTCGTCGATGGGCGACGGGCCCCGCGTCACGTCTGCCAGAGTGGTGCAGCTGAGGCAGTCGAAGTGACCAATTTGTCTTGATTTCGGACCACTGATCTCCTAGGTTACTTCACTTGTGCCGTGAGGGGTTCTCGCTCGCACAGCGGGACGAACGGCGCCGTCTTTAGGCACCCACCTCGAGCGGGTCCTCCCAGCACGAGATTCGAGGAGACATGATCCGCGTCAGCAGGGTTCACGACAGCAGCATCGCCGCCGAGCTCGGCGTGGTTCCGGGGACAGAGCTCCTCGCGGTGAATGGTCGCGCGCTGAGTGATTTCCTCGACTGGGAGTTTCTCACCGCCGACGATGTTCTGAGCGTCGAGGCCCGGCTTCCGGACGGCGCGGAGGTGACCTACGACATCGAGCGTGACGAGCAACCGCTCGGCATCGATCTGGAGCCTCCCTCCATTCGCCGGTGCGCCAACCGGTGCGAGTTCTGTTTCATCGAGGGGCTTCCCGCGGGGCTGAGGCGCTCGCTCTACGTCCGCGACGACGACTACCGCCTCTCCTTCGCCTACGGAAACTTCGCCACACTCTCGAACCTCAAGGAGCGCGACTTCGCTCGGATCTTCGAGTACCGCCTGTCGCCGCTCTACGTCTCCGTCCACGCAACCGGGTGGGAGGCGAGGAAGGTCCTCCTCAACAACCCTCGCGTTCCCGACATCGTCGCTCAACTGACCCGCCTGGCCGAGGGAGGGATCCGGTTCCATGGCCAGATGGTGATCGTTCCCGGCATCAACGACGGGGAAGTCTTGGAGCAGTCGCTCGTGGACCTCTGGCGACTCGGCGACGCCGTGGAGTCAGTGGCCATCGTGCCGGTGGGCCTCACTCAGTTCTCGCACCTCTACAGCGGCGCGCCGATGGACCGGTCGCGCGCCACGGCTCTCCTCGAGCAGGCGGCTCCCTGGGAATTGCGCAGCCTGCGCGAGCGCGGTCACCGCTGGGTCTTCGGATCGGACGAACTGTATCTCCTGGCAGGACGCGAGCTGCCGGGGGCCAATCATTACGGTGAGTTTTGCCAGGTCGAGAACGGCGTGGGCGCCGTCACCTGGCTTCGCCGCCGCGTGCAGGATGGGCTTGGCCATCTCGCCTCCCTAAGCGGCCGGCGAATCGGTGTCGTCACCGGCACGTCGATGGGTGCGCGCATCATGCCGGCGCTCCTCCGCGATATCGAGCGAGCGACCGGTGCGACGATCGATCTCATCGTCGCCGAGAATTCTCTCTTCGGCCCGACGGTGACAGCCGCCGGCCTCCTCGTCGGCGCCGACATCAAGCGCGTGCTCGGCGACCGAGGGGATCTAGAGCTGGCGCTCATTCCCGCCGAGGCGATCAACGACGACGCGCTCTTTCTCGACGACGAATCGCTCGCAGAAGTGCGCGCTGTGCTTCCTATGCCGGTCGTGCCCTCCTACGACTTTCTGGACGTTCTCAGCGGTGGCGGAGAGGCGTTCGGCGAGGGGAAGGGGGAGGGGGAGGGGGAGGGGGAGGGCGCGCGGATTCTCTTGGCGCGCGCATCGGCGGCGTGAGCATCCCCGTCGTCGCGCTCATCGGACGGCCGAACGTCGGCAAGAGCGCCCTGTTCAATCGCATCGTGGGACGCGACGCAGCGATCGTGAGCGACGAGGCGGGCACGACGCGCGATAGGCACTTCGCTCACGCCGAATGGGCCGGACGTGCCTTCTGGCTGGTCGACACGGGAGGCCTGACCGAGGATCCCTCGGCTCCGATGGATGTGGCGATCCGGCGCCAGGTGCTGCAGGCAGTGGACGAGGCCGACCTGTTGCTGATGGTGGTCGACGCGAGGATGGGTGTGCATCCGCTCGATGCGCGAGTGGCCGATCTGCTCCGCGAATCGGGGAAACCGTGGCTGCTCGTCGCGAACAAGGTCGACGACCCGCGGAGCAGCGACTACTTCGAGTTTTACAACCTCGGGGCGGGCGATCCCCTTCCGGTGTCGGCGCTCAACGGAAAGAGCTCGGGCGATCTGCTCGACGCGGTCGTGGCGCGCTTCCCGCCTGGCGACGAAGACCCGGGTACGACGCTCCGAGTTGCGGTGGTGGGGCGACCGAACGTCGGCAAATCCTCCTTCGTCAACCGCCTCCTCGGCGAAGAGAGGCTGGTGGTATCGGACGAGGCGGGAACGACGCGAGACTCGATCGACACGCCTCTCACCTTCCACGGCCGCCAGCTCGTGTTCGTAGACACCGCCGGGCTCCGGCGGCAATCGAAGGTGCACGAGGGAATCGAGTTCTATTCTACACTGCGCACTCGTCGCGCTATCGAGCGCGCGGACATCTGCATCCTCCTGCTCGATGCGACGGTCGGCTTGGAGAACCAGGACCTCAAGATCGCGACCCTTGCGTGGGAGCAGGGGTGCGGCCTGATCGTCGTGGTGAACAAGTGGGACATCAGGGCGGAGAAGGACGACAAGTCGGCCGCCCACTTCCAGCGCGACGCCGGGGAGAAGGCGGCCTTCCTCAAGTTCGTCCCCTTTCTCTTCGCGTCGGCGAAGACTGGGCTGCGCGTTGCCAAGGTGCTCGACCTGGTGATCTCGGTCGACGGCGAGCGGCAGAAGCGGATTTCCACATCGCAAGTGAACGCGGAACTCGAGCAGCTCGTCGCCCGGCGGCAGCCGCCGCAAGCGGCGGGGCGCGAGGTGAAGCTGGTCTACGCCACACAGGTTCAGGTGGCACCTCCGACCTTCGCCGTGTTCGGCAACCACCCCGACCTCGTGGCCGAGCACTATGTGCGCTACCTGCACAACGGCTTCCGGGAGGCGTGGGGATTCACCGGAAGTCCGTTGCGCATCGTTCTGCGGAGCCGGGCCGCGTAGATGCACCCGCTCGTCTCCCTCGCGCTCGCGTACCTGATCGGATCCTTCCCGACCGCGTACCTGGCGGGGAAGGCGTTCGGCGTCGACCTGCGGACGGTGGGCTCGGGGAACCTTGGCGCGACGAACGTCCTCCGCACTCTGGGGGCGAAGGTGGCGGCGCCGGTCTTCCTGCTCGATGTCGCCAAGGGGGCGCTCCCGGTGCTCCTCCTCCCTCGCTACACGGCGACCGCTTATCCCTCGCGGTGGGCGATGGCCTTCGGTCTTGCCGCCATCGCCGGCCACATGCGGCCGATCTACCTGCGCGGGAAGGGCGGGGGGAAAGGGGTCGCGACGGCGTGCGGCGTCTTCCTGGCCCTCTCACCCCTGCCGACGCTCATCGCGTTAGGCGTGTTCGCGGCCGTCGCTGCGGCGACGGGGTACGTTTCACTCGCGTCGGTGGTGGCGGCGGCGGTGCTCCCGGTAGCGGTCGGGATGCGGGAGGGCCTTCGCGATCCGGTGTTCGCCCTCTCGGTGCTGGTCTCCGGACTGGTGATCTGGATGCACCGGGCGAACATGGGCCGCCTGCGCCGGGGGGAAGAGCACAGTCTGCGCCGCAAGGGGCCGGCGGTCCGATGAGGTGCGCGGTGATCGGTGGCGGCGCCTGGGGGACGGCGTTGGCGGATTTGCTGGCGCGCCAGGGTCATGTCGTGCGTCTCTGGGCCTACGAGCCGGACGTGGTCGAGTCGGTGAACGCACGCCACACCAACCCGCGCTTTCTCCCCGGTGCCGCGCTACACGCCTCGATCGCCGCCTCCGGGGATCTCGAGGAAGCGGCGACCGGCGCGGAGCTGGTGGCCTACGTCACTCCGTCGCACGTTCTCCGGACGGTGGCGCGGCGCTGCGCCGGCCGGGTCGATCGTCAGGCGACGCTCGTGGTCGCGGCGAAGGGGATCGAGCGCGGAACCCTCCGCGTGATGACGGACGTGGTGGAGGAGGAGACGCCGGGGCGCCCGGTGGTCGCCTTCTCGGGACCGAGCTTTGCTTCGGAGGTCGCCGCCAGGCAGCCGACGGCGGTCGTGGCGGCGTCACGGGATCGTGGCGCGGCGCACCAGGTCCAGCGCGCGTTCAGCGGCGACTCCTTCCGCGTCTACACGCACGATGACGTGACCGGGGTCGAGCTTGGCGGTGCGCTCAAGAACGTGATCGCGGTGGCGACGGGAATCGCCGAAGGGCTCGAGCTCGGGTACAATCCCCGGGCGGCGCTCATCACCCGTGGACTCGCCGAGATGACGCGCCTCGGAGTCGCCCTCGGCGCGACCTCATCGACGTTCGCCGGGCTCGCGGGGATGGGCGACCTCGTGCTGACCTGCACGGGGGCGTTGAGCCGCAACCGACAGCTGGGGGTCGATCTGGCGAAGGGGCGATCACTGAACGATCTGCTGGCGGCCCGGGAGACGGTGGCGGAGGGGGTCGTGACTACCCACAGCGCGCACGCACTCGCGGCGCGGGAGGGGATCGACATGCCGATTGTCACTGCCGTGTACCGCATCCTGTTCGAGAACGCATCGCCGCGAGACGCGATCGGTGAGCTGATGTCGCGCGAGCTGCGGCCGGAGCGTGATCCATGAGCGCGGCCGAACCGGTGCAGGAGTTCTTCTCGATCGGCGAAGTGTGCGAGCTGACCGGGCTCAAGCCACACGTGCTTCGCTATTGGGAGAGCCAGTTCCGATTTCTGAACCCCGCGAAGAACCGTTCGGGGAATCGGGTTTACCAGCGACGGGAGATCGAGTTGATCGTGCTCGTCAAGCACCTCCTCTACACGGAGAAGTACACGATCGAGGGGGCGAGGCAGAAGGTGGACGAGCATCGGCGGAAGGGGGAGCTGCGCCCGACGGCGCGCAAGGCGCTCGACGTGCAGACGCTCGAAGGGATCGAGGCCGAGCTTCGGGAGATTCTCTCCTTCCTGGACGGGCGCGCCGGGCCGTCGTGATCGCCCCCGTCGCCTGCGTGATCCCGGCCTACGACGCGGCGGAGTCGCTCCCGCGCGTGATCGAGGATGTGCGGCGCTCCGTGCCGCACGCGACGGTGATCGTAGTGGATGACGGCTCGCGCGACCGGAGCAGGGATGCCGCCGCGACGGCGGGGGCCGATGCGCTGATCGCCTTCGCCGACAATCGCGGCAAGGGCGCCGCTCTCCGGGCTGGGTTCGCCGAGGCGCTCGGACGTGGAATGAGCGCGGTGCTGACGATGGATGCCGATGGTCAGCACGACGCGCGCCGGGCCCCCGATCTCCTGGCGGCGCTCGAGCGCGCCGACATCGCCATCGGAACGCGCGACCGAGTGCCGGGGGTCATGCCCATCGGCCGGCGCATAACGAATGCTCTGGCGAGCGCCGCTGTCGGGCGCATCACCGGCGAACGAGTCGACGACCCGCAATCGGGCTTCCGGGCGATTCGCCGCACGGTGCTCGAGCGCGTGAGCGCCGAAGGTGACCGCTACGAGTTCGAGACGGACTTCCTCATCCGCGCGATGGAGGCGGGCTTCCGCGTGACGCCGGTGGCCGTCGACACCGTGTATGGCGCCCGAAGCCACTTTCGAGGACTCTCGGACTCCATGCGCGTCGTTCGCTGCCTCTGGCGCCACCGCAGCGGCGCGCCGCGGTGATGCGCCTTCTCTGCACCAACGACGACGGGATCCTCGCCTACGGCCTCGACTGCCTCGTGCGCGCGGCGAGCGCCCTCGGCGAGGTCACGGTGGTGGCGCCCGATCGGGAGCAGAGCGCCACCAGCCACTCGCTTACGCTGCATCACCCGATCCGGCCGATCGAGCGCGGCGAGCGCCGATGGCAAGTGGATGGAACGCCGACCGATTGCGTGATGCTGGCAGTCGAGGCGCTCATGGAGGGACGCCCGGACTACGTGCTGAGCGGCGTCAATCACGGGCACAACATGGGAGAAGATGTCCTGTACTCCGGCACCGTGGCCGCGGCCATGGAGGGAGTGACGCTCGGAATCCCGGCGATGGCGATCTCCTTCGCCGGTGGGGAGCTGCAGGCCGACCCCGTGCTGCTGAACGATCAGGTAGGCGCCCTCACCGAGCTGCTCGGCCACCTGACGGGCCTCGAGAATGTCCCTCGGGACACCCTGTTCAACATCAACCTCCCACCGCTCCGGGCGAGCGACATTCGCGGTGTGCGCCTGACGAGGCTCGGGCGGCGCGTCTACTCCGACTCCCTCATGCGGATGAAGGATCCGCGAGGCCGCGAGATCTTCTGGATCGGGGGCGGGTCGGCCGCCTGGAGCGGGGCGGAAGACTCCGATTTCCGGGCCGTTCGCGACGGCTACATCTCGGTCACGCCCCTCACCCTCGACCTCACACACCTCAAGATGCTGGATGAGGCGCTGTCCTGGTGGCGGGAGCTCGGGTGAGCAGCTTCTCGGGGGCCCGGCGCCGGCTCGTCGAGCAACTTCAGGATGGAGGCGTCCGCGATCTCGCGGTGCTGCGTGCCTTCGACCTCACCCCGCGGCACGTCTTCGTGCCCTCGGGGATGCGGCACCGGGCCTACGAGGACAGCGCCCTCCCCATTGGCAATGGCCAGACGATCTCGCAGCCGAGCACGCACGCCCGATACCTGGAGCTGCTCACGCTGAGGGGACAGGAGCGCGTCCTCGAGATCGGCACCGGATCGGGGTACCAGACCGTGCTCCTCTCGCACCTGGCCGCGCAGGTCTTCTCGATTGAACGGGTCGGGGCCCTTCTCGACGGCGCGCGGGAGGCCATCCGGTCGGCCGGCGCGCGCAACATCTCCCTTCTCTCCGGCGACGGAACGCTGGGATGGCGCGACTACTCGCCGTTCGATGCCATCCTGGTGACGGCGGCGGCGCCGCAGGTGCCGGAGCCCCTCGCCGAGCAGCTGAACGAGGGGGGAAGGATGCTCGTCCCGCTCGGAGAGCGCGAGGAGCAGATGCTCTGCCTCATCGTCAAGCGGGGCGGAGCGCTGGAGCGTCGTGACATCGCGCCCGCGCGATTCGTCCCGCTGGTAGGCCGCTATGGGTGGCCATCTTAAGCTATTCTAAGCGAGCGGATGTCGGGTGCGGCGGCTGGTGGCGAGCGCCGCGCGCCGAGCTGACGCCTCCAGCCGATCGAGGAGTGCCGATGCAGCAAAGTTCCAACGACGACTCGAAGCCCCGGAAGTCTACCGTCCTTCCGCCCTTCTTCGTGCCGGGAAAGCGCGCCCCTGCCAGCGCACCCGAGAGCGACAAAGCGGCTCGTCAGGTTTCACCCCTCTTCTCGCCACCCGGTACGCAGGCCGCATCAGCGCCCAAGCCCGCGTCAGCGCCCGCTGCGGCGCCCGTGGCAGCGCCGGTCGCCGCAGCTCCGGCGACCGCTCCCGCGGCAGCGCCCGCCTCCGTGTCGGCCGCTGCTCCAGCGCCTGTCATTGCTCCTCCGGCAGCGCCGGCAGCCGCAGGGCCAGTTGCTCCCGCGACACTGGCCTCCCCTCCTGCGGATATCACTCCCGTGCCGGCGTTTCCTCCTCTGCCACCCATCGCTCCCACGGCGCCGACGGCCCCGACCTCGACGGCGACGGCCATGCCCGCCATGCCGATGGCACCCTGGTTCGTCGACAAGCCGGGAACTCCAGACGTCGCCGCCCCTCCGGTGCCCGAGGCACCTGCCGAGTCAATGGGGACGACGGAGACGCCCCCTGCCATCACCGCTGCGACATCGAGCGACGTGGAGGCTGAGCGCTTCGGGCAGGGGGTCGAAGAGAGCTACACCGACGGCGTGGACGCCCGCCTCGACGACCTGAGCGATGACGCGCTCGTGGTCGAGCCGGAGGAGCCGAAGGAGATCGAGCTGACGGTGACGGGCAACTTCGCGGCGGCCGAAGACGACGTCGAGGTCATCGCCTACGACCAGGCGAACAGCCTCCTCCAGGCGAACGCGCTCGAGGGGGAGCGGCCACGCGTCGACGGGATGGAGCTCGAGACCCAGGAGATCAACTTCGGTAGTGCGCCAACCGCCGAGGAACTCGAGATCGAGAGCTTCTGGGCCGCCGAGTCGCCGTTCGGCGCGCCGGCGTCATCGTCGAACATGCCTGACGCGGTGGAGCCCCCGTCGTCGTCGCCGCCGTCGGCCGTGCCGACATCTCCCCTTAGCGGCATGGAGCCCGACGACTTCGACGCCGAGTGGCCGGACACGAGCTGGCCGGACGTCGTGGCGACGCCGACGCCTCGCGGGCAACCCGTGATCCAGGCGTCGACCGAGGCGCACCCGTCTGCCGAGCAGCGGCGCGCGCCGCCGTACGGGATGCCCGCCGTCGTGCAAACCGGAGCACCGCACGCCGCCCCGCCCGGTGCGCCCGCTTCGCATGCTCCGGCTCCCTTTGTCGCGCCGCCGGCGCCGCCGGCGCCGCCGGCGCCGCTCTCCACGGCGTCCTCTGCGCCGGCGGTTCCGCTCTGGGCGCGTTCGGCGCCTCCGACACCGGTGACCCCCGAGACGCCCGCGCCCGCTGCCGCGCCTCCGGCGCAGTCGCACCCGATTCTCGACTCTGCCCAAGCGGCTCCGGCGACCGAGCGCCCCTATGTGAAGACGCCCCCGTCGGTGCGCATCGTGACACCGCGTAGCGTGCGTCGCGTGACGCCGTCCGACATCCGCGCCGCCGTCGGAGGCCGGACGCGCCACCCGACTCCCTTACCGAATCTCGGGTCGTCCTCGCTGGCGGAGCTGGAAGAAGTGAAAGAGGCCGAGCCCTGGCTCTCGTCAGGCAGCCCGTCGACCTTCGGGTCGGGGCCGGCCGAGCGGGTCGCGATGGCGCTCGAGCGCGTGGCGGCCAGAGTGAGATCGGGGGAGATCGCCGTGCCGGGGGCGATGCCGACCGACGAGGGGGCGCTGGCCGTGGTGCTGGCGGCCATGTTGGCGGCGCACCGTCAACGGTGATGTGATGTGACGGTCCACCTCGAGGTCGTCGGGGTGGTGCAGGGGGTCGGCTTTCGCTGGTTTGCGCGGGAGCTGGCGCAACGGTTGGGGCTGGCCGGTTGGGTGCGAAATCGACAAGATGGGGTCGTCGAGATTGCGGCGATGGGCGACGAGGCCGCGGTCGAGCGATTCGTAACGGCCATGCGTCGCGGTCCCTCGGGCGCGCGCGTGGATGAGGTGCGCAGCCTCCCCACGGAATCCCTCGGCACGCTGCCGCACCCGTTCGCGATCTCGCGCTGAAGGCCGGCGGGCGCCGATCGCCCATGCCTCATTCCGACCCCCCACCCCCCCTCCCGTGATCGATCTCAGCGCGGAGCTGCGTCGCACCATCCGCGACGTCCCTGATTTTCCGAAGCCGGGTATCCTGTTCAAGGACATCACTCCCGTTCTGGCCGACCCGTCGCTCTTTCGGCGGGTGACCGATGCGATGGCGAGCCCGTTCGAGAAGGATGGGGTGACGCACGTGGCCGGAATCGAGAGCCGCGGGTTCATCTTGGGAGCCGCCATTGCGCAGCGTCTCGGCGCCGCGTTCGTGCCGGTGCGGAAGCCGGGGAAGCTCCCGGCGGCGGTGGAGCGAGTGGACTACGCTCTGGAGTACGGCACGGACGCCCTGGAGGTGCATCGCGACGCGTTGCACTGGGGGAACAAGGTCCTGGTCGCGGACGATGTCTTGGCGACGGGGGGGACAGCGAGCGCCGCGTGCGCGTTGGTGGAGCAGCTGGGCGCGCAGCTCGTGGGGTGCAGCTTCATGCTGGCCCTGGCGGAGCTGAAGGGTGGGGATCGGCTGGCAGGTCGACGCACGCACACGTTGGTGGAGTTCTAGCGGCCAGGGGCGCGCGATGGCGGGCCGAAGCTAGACGGCGGCGTCGGGGCTGTGTGAGGTAGAGCGGGGTAGCGGCGCGGTCGCTGCCTCGATGCACGCGCCAGTTATGTCAAAATGTGGCCACCCCTCACACACATCCCATCACCCCCCCCATACCCCGTCACCCCCCGCTCACTCGCGACGCCTCACGAGAAAAGTCTTGCGCCTCCATCGCGCCAAGATCTCCTCTCAGCGGTTAACGCGGCGCTCTAGGATCTGTCGAACTCACAAGATCACCGAGTGTTGGGATCGCACTCTCCGATCGAGTGCGGCACGGTGACAGTGAGGCGTCTATGTTGACTCAAGTTCGCGACTACCATGTGCTCTTCTTTGCCTCCGACGACGAGGCACGCGAGTTCGTCGGCGCGCTCCGCCTCTTCCTCGGAAGCGTGATGGGACAGCCGCTCCTGACCTGCGAGCCCCGGGTCGAGCTCTGGACCGCACGCATGGAAGGCGGGAGGCGCAGCTACTTCGCCAGTGACGGCCTGCTGCAGGCGGCGAGAGACCTCGAGCTCTATCCACCGGTGACCGGCCGCGTTAGCGCTGCCAGCCTTCCCGGGAACCGCGCCCTCGTCATCGGGATCGCCGACTCTTAGCGCGCGGAGCGCAGTGCGCGCGGGTCGGCTTGCTCCTACGTCGGCGCGCTCTCGAACAACCGATCCGCCGCCAGCACCGATCGTAACAGCACGTTCGCTCCGCGTTCCACGTCCTCCGGTTTGGTGAACTCCTTGGGCGAGTGACTGATCCCGCCCACACTCGGCACGAAAATCATGCCGACCGGTGCCACGCGCGCCACCTCCTGGGCGTCGTGACCGGCGCCGCTCGGCATCGGACGCGACGACAACCCCAGCTCCCTCGCGCTCGTGGTGATCACCTGCTGCAGCCTCGGGTCGCAGCGCGCCGGCTGGCTCGCACTGATCGGCGTGAACGCGAACGACGTGCCGTCGGCGGCACCAATCGTGCGCGCCTCGTCGGTGATACGCGCGTACATCCGATCGACCGTGGCGCTCTCGAGGTCGCGCAGCTCGAGGCTCATGACCACCTTGCCGGGGATGACGTTAGGCGCGCCCGGCTCGGCGCGGATCTGCCCCACGTTGCCCACCTGGCGACCGCGCTCCGCGCGCACGACGCGATGCACCATCTCGATGAAACGGGCCGCGGAGAGCAGAGCGTCCTTGCGCTGGTCCATCGGCGTCGTGCCGGCATGGTTGGCGAAGCCGGTGACCGTCACCGTCCACTCCCAGATGCCGACGATGCCTTCCACGACACCGATGTCCACGTGATCGCGCTCGAGCGTGCCGCCCTGCTCGATGTGCAGCTCCAGGTAGCAGGCCACGGTGCCCGGCGCGCGTTTCGCCGAATCGATATGGCTTGGGTCGCCGCCGATGAACGCCGTGCCGTCGCGAATCGTCTTCCCGCTGGTCGACCCGAGATCCAGATCCGAGGACTTCGCCAACCCGGCGAACGCGCGACTCCCGAAGAGCAGCCCCTCCTCGTTCTGCCAGCACACCGCCTCGAGCGGATGGTCGGTGACGATGCGTTGCTCACCGAGCGTGCGCATCACCTCGATCGCCGACATTGTTCCGACGTCGCCGTCGAAGTTGCCGCCTTCCGGCACGCTGTCAGCGTGCGACCCGAACAGAATCGACGGCTCGGTGGCTCGCCGGCCTGAACTCTTGCCGAATAAGTTGCCCGCAGCATCCAGGCGGACCTCTAGACCCGCGTTCTCCATGAGACTGCGTATGTACAGGCGGCCCTCGCGGTCCGCATCGCTGTAGGCTACGCGCGACACGCCACCCTGGGGGTTGCTGCCATAGCGCGACAACTGGGCGAGCGTGGCGTTGAGGCGCTGGCCGTTGACCTTGGGCGGTGTGTCTACGTTGTGCTGTGGAAATAGATCACGCCGGGCGCCGCGGGAGAGCGCGAGTCCGGCGAGCAGGATCGTGCCGTCGTGCAGGAAATCGCGCCGGTGCATGATGAGTTGCTCGGTCGCTCTCGGGGGAGGACGAACTCTGAGTCCAGCGCAGAGGAAGCTGGCCCGCGGCAGTGGGGCACGGAAGTGGCTTACTGGCCGGCCGCTCTCGACTGCGCGCTGCGGGCACTCTTTCTTTCGCCCCGAGCTATCTATCTCGCGGCACTTGGCAGGCAGCCTGTTGGGCGCCGCGGAAGGCGCCGGAGTCACCCTTGGTGATAAACTAGGTGGTGAGGTAAGTTGAGGCGACGCAACGGGGCCCCTGTAGCTCAGGTGGATAGAGCAGCGGTTTCCTAAACCGTTGGTCGGGTGTTCGAGTCACCCCAGGGGCGTCCTACTCCGGCCCTTTCCAGCCCTCGCCCTCATCGTCTGTTTGCGGCTGAGGTCCCTCCGCAGGGGAGGCTGGCCGCCTCAGCATCTCTGCGGCCAGGCTACCCGCGATCGGGATGATTCCCGAGATCGGGGTCGCAGTGAGCGAATCGAGATCGTCAGTATCGTAGTAGACGCGGAGCTTGCTCAGGGCCGAGTACCTGGAGCCGGCGGTAAGGATGAAGCGCGCGATCGCGGCGGGGCGGTCGCCCTTCCGCGCACGTAGCGCCTCCACCAGGTACATCTGCTCGGCCACGACGCCTCCCAGGCGGCCACGCTGCCGCCAACGCTCATCTCAAACGACGCCCGGTCCCTGGGTTTCGGCACGTTGAGCGGCTAGCTTTAGAGACTCCGCGACCTCCTGGCACAACGACCAGCTCATGACGAAGACCGGCGCTGCAGCTCGACCCGACCTCGAATCTCATGCCGAATCGATCTGGCAGTGGCTCGAGGGCCATTCCAGGCAGGCGATGTACCTGGCCTTCGGTCTCCTCGCCATCGCCGGCGGTTTCTGGTTTTACCAGAAGGCGCGGGCGACGCAGACGGCCAACGCGTCGGTCGCCCTGCTCGACGCCGAGGAGGCGCTCAATGCCGGGAACTTGGCCCTCGCCCAGAGCGACCTCGAGAAGCTCAACAAGCGCTACGAGGGAACTCCAGCGTCACGGCAGGGGCTCCTCCTTCTGGCACAGGTCCAGTATCGCCAGGGGCACTTCGAGGCTGGCATGGCGACCCTGCAGACCCTGATCAACTCCCGCGACAAGTATGTGGTGCCGGGGGCCTACAACATGATCGGCGCCGGGCAGGAGGAGCAGGGGAAGCCCGTCGATGCGGCGGCCAGCTACCGAAAGGCGGCCGAGGTGGCGATCTATCCGGCCGACCGGGACAACTACCTGGCCAATGCCGCCCGGGCCCTCACCGTCGCCGGCAAATACGACGAGGCTCGGCAGATCTGGACCAAGCTCTCCACGGATGAGTCGAGCCCGGTAGTCGGCGAGGCAAGAGTCCGTTTGGGCGAGCTCGAGGCCAAGAGCGCGTCGAAGAGCTGAGGGGTTCTCCCGAGGCGAGACCTCCGTAGCTGAACGCTGGGAGGCTGGATCTCGGGTGCTGAGATCGAAGTCTTGGGCTGCAACAACGCCGCGCTGCTACGCCGAGCGCGGCGTCTGGTTTACCAGCCGATCGTTCAAAATCACTGTCGCTATTGGCGACAGGAGAGAGCCAGATCAGCGTCCGATGGGTGCTTTCGCGCTAGAGGGTTACTACGTATAAGATATGTTATGTAAACTAAACCTCCTCAACTTATGTGGATATCTCAGGCTTTCGCGCGTGCGGCAGTTATGTAAGCGCCTGAATCAGAGGCAGTTGTACTGCTCTACCTCATGTGATTCGGCATTCAGACGCACATTGTTGAAAGCGCGATCAGGGCGATACGAGAATTCCGGTATACACAAGGCGCCCTTCGCCGCGCAGAGTGGGCAGCCACTCGTTGCTACGATGCTCAAGTCGCACGCTTACACTGCTTCCTGAGCGCGGCTCGAGGGACGTTTCGGCCCCCCTCACCTGACCCCAGGCGGCAAGCAGGATCGCGCTGGCGACCGCCCCAGTTCCGCACGCCAAGGTTTCGCCCTCGACGCCGCGCTCATACGTCCGAATCCTCCAGCTGGACGAGCCGTGGGATGAGACGAAGTTGACGTTTGCCCCTTCCGGCAGCGTCCGGTCTCCCCGAAGTGTTCGGCCACGGCCGACGACGTCGATCGTCTCGACGTTGTCGCACAGCACGACGAGGTGTGGCACCCCCACCTTTACGTAGCCGATCCTCCGCTCGCCCGGGCCCAGCGAGATCCCGGCGTCGAGCGCCGGATCCGGCACAGGATCGAGGTCGACCTCCGCCTGCTCCTTGCCCGTGAGACGGGCCCGGACCTCTCCCGACTCCGACTCGAACACCATCCCAGGTGCCGCGCCCGCACCGATCTCCGCGGCGAGACGAGTCACGCAGAGCGCTGCGTTTCCACACATCATTGCCGGGCTGCCGTCGCTGTTCACGTAGCGCATCCGGAAGGCTGTCCGGGGACTGGTCGAAGGCTCCACGAAGACCACGCCGTCAGCGCCGACGCCGGTCCCACGAGCGCAGATCCGCCGAATGGCTTCGCCGCCGAGCTCGCTTGCCGGCTCATGGCGGGCGTCGAAGACCACGAAGTCGTTCCCCGACCCAGACATCTTGTAGAAAGTGCGCCCCGACAGCCCCAATGGGTGCTCCCGTCTCAGATACGGCCGGTCAGCGACCACCAGCGAAGTCGCCAGACCATCCACACGGCCTCACGGACGATCTTGCCGGACATCTTGCTCTGCCCCTCGCTGCGGTCCGTAAAGACGATCGGAATCTCGACGATCCGAAATCCCTTGTGGAACGCTCGGAAGCTCATCTCGATCTGGAAGGCGTAGCCGTTGGAGCGCACGGCGTCGAGATCGATGGCCTTCAGGACGGTGCTTCGAAAGCACTTGAAGCCGCCGGTGGAATCGTCCAGCGGAAGACCAGTTACGAATCGCGCATAGAGGTTGGCCGAATAGCTCAGCATGAGCCTCGTCATTGGCCAATTCACGACTGTCACCTTCCCCTTCCGGTAGCGCGAGCCGAGCACCACGTCGGCGTCCTTGATTGCCTCGAGGAATTGCGGCAGGTGCGCCGGATCGTGGCTGAAATCGGCATCCATCTCGAACACGTAGTCGTAGTCGCGCTCGAGAGCCCACTTGAAGCCGGTGAGGTAGGCCGTCCCCAGTCCCATCTTGTCGGGGCGATGGATGATGTGAACGCGGCTGTCTCCGACCGCAATGTCATCCACGATCTCCCCTGTCCCGTCCGGCGACCCATCGTCTACGACGAGCACCTCGAGCCGGGCGTCCTGGGAGAGCACGCCAGTGATCAGTCGGCCGATGTTCTCGCGCTCGTTGTATGTCGGGACGACGACCAGGGCCCGCTCAGCCATCGGCCCGCTGTTCCAGACGTACACCCCCAGCGACCGCCGCCAGAGCGACAGCGAGCGCGATAAGCGTGATCAGCCGTCCGCGCTCGAAGGCTGGACTCTCGAAGGTGAGCTCGACGCGCTGGCCCCCCGTCGGGAGTGCCACTCCGATGAGGACAAAGTCCGTGCGCCCGACCGCCGCGGGCTTTCCGTCTACGGTGGCCCGCCAGCCAGGGTAGTAGTTCTCGGAAACCACCAGCGCGGACCCCTCCGGCGCCGGCGCACTCACCTCGAGCACGATGTGCCCGGGCTCGTACACCCGTGCCACCGCGCTGACGTCGATCGGCGCGGGGAGCGCGGTCAGCTTCTTCCCTTGAACCGCGGCACTCGTATCGAAGAGTGCGGCGAGCCGGACATCGAAGCGCGCGTCGCGCACGGTTGTCAGCACGGCCTCGTCAGGCGCTTTGACGATCACGGGCGTGACCCACGCGAAGGGGTTGTCGCCGGGGAGCGAGTAGAGATAGACGGTCGAGCCTGCGGCGTCCTTCGTGGGCCCAGCGAGAAGCTTCGCATCGGAGAGCGGGATCTGCGCGCTGTTCGTGAGAAGGTACTTCACGTTCAACAGGCGCCACATCTGGGGGTCAACCACTTGCCGATATCCCCCTGCCTTGTCGAGCAGCTCGTCATACCGCCCGAGCTCGTTGCCATGATAGCCGAGCACAGTTCGAATGCGGTGGGGCATCAGGCCGTCCCCGAGCGGACCGAGGAAGGGGTCGTGAAACGCCTCCGCCTCGGTCACGGGGAGGGCGAGGACTCGACCGAGGGTCTTCTGCGCCGTCACATAGTCGATGGTCGCGTCACTGCGGTAGAGGACGGCGGCCGGCGGCGAGAAATGCCAGTAGAGGCGCTCCACGCTCCAGAGATCCACTGAGGCCAGAGCGATGAGGGCGACTGCTGCCACGAGCGGCTGCAACCGGCCCCTGAGAAGAAAGAAGAGGGTGGTGGCCGCGAGGGCGACGAAGACGAATGAGCGAGCAGCGCCAAGTGCCAGAGTTCCCTGGTTCGCCAGCACGGCGTCGTAGCGCCCCTGATCGGCGATCGTCCCCGCCATCGTCGTGAGTGCGCCGCTCACCGCGAGCACGAGAGTGAGTCCGGCGGCGGCGAGCCAGATCACCAGGTAGCGTACACCGTAAGCGCGAGCGATGACTCGTTCCATACCGAGCGCCGCGAACACCGCCACGGCGAACGCAACGACGAAGATCATCGTGCTCGGCGCGCGGAAGAACTTCGTCCCCGGGATGATCGCGTACACCAAATGGTAGAAGGGGGTGTAACCGCCCAGCGCCCAGAGAAGCGCCACGATCATCGTTCCGAGCCAAAAGGCAGCGAACCCGCGCCAGCGCGGCCCGCGGAGCATCCCTAGCCCGAGGCCGGCGAGCATGAGAACCACGACACCCATGTACTCGCTATGGAAGTGGATCCCATTGCGACCCCAGTACGCGTCGAGGATGCCGGAGAATTGCGGCAGGTACGTGTTGATCAGCTCTTCCGGCGGGAAGGAATAGGAAGTCGCCTGCTCCCAGGCCCGGAGGCCTCCTGCTCTCGGTGACCAGGGCACGTACTCGATGACCGGGAGGTACTGCACCGCTCCCATGAGCATCCCGATCGACACACTCGCGGCTGCCAGGGCAAGGCGCTTGAGCGCGACCGGCCTCTCGAGCTTCACGCTCCGTTCCCCTCCCCCGAAAGCCATCCAGAGCGAGAAGGCCCCGCAGGTGAGGAGCATGTACTGCAGGAGCTGCGGGTGTGGGCTTAGGACCGCCAAGCCGATCGTGACGGCGAGCCCTCCCCATGCCCAGCGCCGGCCGTCGCGCATGCCACGCGAGAGCATCCAGAGGGCCAGCGGCAGGAGCGCACTCACGAACAGCTTGCCGTCGTGCCCCGGCGACACATAGGACGAGATCGGGCCGCCCATCATGTAGGCGGCACCCCCTAGCAGCGACGGCAGGAATCCCAGCCCCCAGGCGCGCAGGAAGCAGTACGTGAAGAGTCCGGCGAGCACGATGTGAACGATGAATCCCCACGTCATCGCGACGTCCGTCGGGAGGAGGAGTCGAAGGATGAAGGTGGGATAGAACATGTCGCCGTTCATTGAGGCGACATACGGCATTCCGCCGAAGATGTAGGGATTCCAAAGTGGGAAGTGCCCCGTGGTGCGCAGCATGTGCGCAGCGAACTCGCGCACCGGGTAGCCGCCGATGTACTGGTCGCTGATCGGGCTCACCAGGAATTGGCCGCCGAGGGCGGGGTAGCCGAGGGTGAGCACGAGCGCGGTGTAAATCAGAGCCGCCCAGGCGGCGGGCCAACGCGGAGTCTCGACGTCGGACCCCGCGGCGCGGGTTGGGGGCGCTGGCTGCCCCTGCCGTGCGCGCGAGCTCGCGGTGTTCGGTCGCGTCATCTCGATCAGCGGTGGTGAGAGCCGGCGTTCACAGAGCGATCGGAGTAGGGGGGTCCAGCGGCGGCTTCCGCGGAGGAGCCGCTCCGTGCGCGCGCGGACGTGGCGCGATGCCTCGCGAGGCACTTCGGCAGGTGGGGTGTAACTTCGCCAGGCGCAGCACCATGCGCTAGGCGTTGCGTTCCACTGCCGGCGCCGCGATGAGCGAGCGATAGAGCGCGGCGTACCGGCTCGCCACCGCGTGGGGGGCGAAGGTGGCCAGCGCGTGCTCGCGGGCGTTCGCTCCCAGCGCGGCACCCCGGTCGGGCGTGGCGAGCAGGTCATCCAGGGCCGTCGCGAGCGCTCGATCGTCGCCAACCGGGACCAAGATCCCGGTGCGGCGGTCGACCACGACATCGGTGAGTCCCCCCGACGAGTAAGCCACCACCGGCGTGCCGCTCAGCGCTGCCTCGATCGCCACCAACCCCAGGCCCTCATCGACGAAGGGAGCCACCAGGGCCGTCGCCCGCCGATAGCACCGGGCGAGCTCGCGCTGAGGGAGGAGCGGGTGGAAGGTGACGCGATCGGCCACGCCCAGAGATTCGGCGAGGGAGCGCGTCGGCTCGACCTCGCTCCCCACGCCCACCACGATGTCGAGCCCCGGCTTCGATCGCATCAGGGCGAACGCTCGCAGGAGGTGACCGACACCCTTCTGCTCGTTGAGCTTTCCGACGAAGAGAAGGCGATCCTGGTCGCGTGGCCCCTCGGGAGCGAAGAGGCCCGGCGCGACGGGCATAGGCGCCACGATCGGGGTGCTCCCCGGCGCGAGCTGCCGGGTCTCGTCGGCGAGCCAGCTGGACACCGTCGTCACGGCGCTCGAGCCGGCGAGAACGCTGCGAAAGGCGCGCGTCGCGAGTGCCGAGTGTCTCGCCGCGCGAAGGTCGGATCCGTGCAGGGTGGTGACGAGCGGAAGACCCCTCAGGCGCCTAACGCCGACGCCGACGGCACCGCCGGGGAACCACCAGTGCGCGTGCACGACGTCGGCGCGCATGCGCCCTGCTTCGGACATCGCGGCGGCGAGGCCGGCGGTGAGCAGCCCACCGAACGCGAGGAGGGCCCCCGGTGTGGCCGCGGCCTGTGCGAGCATCGTCCCGGTATAGGCCAGCGTCTCGAGCCGCCTCGGGGCGTAGCGGAAGCGGCGCACGGGGATCCCTTCCATCATCTCGCGCGCCGGTAGGCGATCGCCGGCGGGCGCCACCACGCTCACGGCGACTCCCTCGTCGCGAAGTGCGACGGCGAGTCGGAGAACGAAGGAGCCGACCGGATCCGCCGGCTCTCTCGGATACGAATGGGAGAGGAAGAGAACGTTCACGCGGCCACGCTTTCCCGCGTCTCCCGCAACCTCTCCGTCAACTGCACCCGCACGCCGAATGATGTTGCGGCGCGAAGCTCCACTGTTCCGTCCGCTCGAACTCGGGACGCGCGCACTCCGCGTCTCG
Organism: Gemmatimonadaceae bacterium; assembly: GCA_035623475.1. Lineage (GTDB taxonomy): Bacteria > Gemmatimonadota > Gemmatimonadetes > Gemmatimonadales > Gemmatimonadaceae > DASPTK01. The sequence continues at coordinate 58,666 of DASPTK010000044.1, forward strand.
CGGCACGCCACCGAACTACCTCCCCGAGTGTTGCGACATAGGGCCCGCCAGCCAGGAGTCCCCTCACCAGCGCTTCGAAGGCATCCGCGGCTCCGGGATACCCCAGCGACGCGGCGGCAACATTGGGGTGCCAGATTCCGACCCAGAGCCCCTCGACCTCCCGACAAGTAGCCGCGAGATCGAGGGCGTCTCGCACCCAGGCGGCCGGATCTTCCACGTCGTGGTATTTGCTCAGGGAGCGATCCATCCAGCAGAAGGGCGCTTCGTCGAGCGATGTGGCCCTGCCAGTCGACGCGTCGTAGGCCGGCACCACATCGGGCACGCCCAAACGGAAGCCGTTCCGATCGGCAAACCCGGCGGTGCTGTCGTAGGAGAATCCGGCGGCGACCATCGCGCGCTGCGTCGCTCCGGGGCGGAGGCGAAGAAAATGCTGTCGCACACCGATCGGTTCCGTGCCCACGATCGCGGCCAGGCGGCGTCGCTGCTCGGCGAACGCCGTGTCGCGCTCGACCGTCTCCTGGCTGCCGTGCAGCGCCAGCTCGTGGCCGCCATCGGCGACCGCCCCGAGAATGCGCCGCGTGGCGGGCCCCTCCGGGGAATACGTGAGGTCTCCCGCACGCCAGGTGGCGAGGGTGGGCGTGCCGCAGAGCACAAACCAGGTGCCCCGAACTCCGCGCTCGCGCTCCACGCGCAGGAGTGACTCAGTGGCCGTCTCCACGGGACGTCGTCCGATGGCCGCGAGCGCTGCCGTTGCCACTCGAGACGCACGCCGCAGCTCCCCCTTCCCCGCCAGCTCGGCGAGACGAAGCGCGGTGAAAGCCGGCCACATCGTCACCATGTCGAGGTCATGCGTCACCGCCGCCGCCCAACGACGCCCGTCGGGCCACGGCTCGACCAGACGCACGGGACGCGGGCCGGCAGCCCGAATGGTCGCTGCGCGGAGTGCCATCGCCGCGCGCGAGATGAGCGGATCTCTCTCGGCACTGCCGGCAGCGAGAGTGTTTTCGCTCGCCGGGACACGGCCGAGAACATCGCGGACCGTCGTCCGCTGCTCACTCACCGCTCCGGCAACCTCGGCGATGCACCTGAGCACAGCACGGGGAATGCGAACGACGCCGTCGGCATCGTCGATCGACCAACCGCCACGGGCGAGGGCCGTCAGGTTGCCGGTGTCGATGCGGTCAGTCACCACGTGAAGCTCGACCACGTCGGCGGTCTCATCCTCCGCGCGGACGACGCGCGCGAGATCGGCGAGCAGCTCGATCGCAAAGCGCTCCGCGCCGTCGGCGTCGGCGAGCGCGCGCGTGAGGCGGATCACGGTGCGAAGACTACGCGGAGCATCGCCGCACGGGCAAGCGCGAATGCGTGCAACGGCGTGGCCTGTCTGCTCTTGACTCCATTCGACATGCCACGGTACGTTGCGCGGCCAGAGCCGGCTTCCCACGCCCCGAGTTCATGCCCGAACCGCTCGTCCCGAAGACGCGCATTCCGTGGCGTCACCTGTTGCTGTACGGTTGGATGCCGAGCGCGCTCAAGGTTTGGGCATACCGCACCTTCCGCCACTACACCATCGGCCGCGGCGTCCGCATCGCTCCCGGCGCCGTCATCATCGGCGATCACGTGACGCTCGGCGACCACGTGGAGATCGGATTCCTCGTCGTCGTGCTGGGGCGGAACATCACGATCGGGCGCCACTCGAGCATCGGCACCTTCAGCTATCTCAACTGCGAGACGATCGAGATCGGCGAGGATGCGCGCATCCGAGAGCAGGTCTACGTCGGCGGGCCGCAGCTCCCCGAATCGCGCTTCACGCTCGGGAGCCGCACGATCGTTCTCCAGATGACCAACATCAATCCGACGAAGCCGGTGACGATCGGCGACGACACCGGCATCGGCGGCCATTGCCTGATCTTTACGCACGGTGCCTGGCTGAATGTGCTCGATGGCTATCCGGTCACGTACGAACCGGTCACGCTCGGCAAGAGCGTGTGGCTCCCCTGGCGCGTCTTCCTCATGCCCGGCACGACGATCGGCGACGGATCGGTGATCGGCGCAAACTCGCTCGTCTCCGGTACGATCCCGCCGAGTAGCCTGGCGGTGGGATCGCCGGCCAAGGTCATCCGCAGCGCGCCGGATTTTCCGCGTGCCGTCACCGACGCCGAGCGAGCGGAGCTGGTCGAGATGATGATCTTCGAGTTCGAGCGCTATCTGACGTACTTCGGCGTGACCGTCACCAAGCAGGCGCCCTACCGGACATACACGCGCCTGGCGAAGCCGTGGCGGCTCCTCTGGCTCCGGCCGAGCGACCCGCCCGAGTATCCGGTGCTCGCTGGCGACACCGTGCTCTCGGAGAAGCCACTCACCGACGCGCGCCGCGCGGTCTATCGGGATGGTGGTGTGCACTGGCTCGACCTCGCCGGACGGACGCGGAGCCGGAGCGGATCGCCACTGACGGAGGAGCTGGCGCAGTTCATCTCGCGCTACGGCATCCGGTTGCCGCGCGACGGCTGAGCGTCGGCGGTCCGCTCGCCGCTCTCCCCGCCTGTGCCCGGCCGCACGCCGAGCGCGGCAAATCCGGTTCCGAGCTCGAGAACGGTGAGCCAAAGGCGCGATGTGAGCGCGAGGACGGCGGCCTGCGGCACCGTCGCTAATCCTGCGGCGACGAGCGACTGCGCGAGGGCGAGCTCGCGGACGACTATCCCTCCCGGCGCGAATAGGGCCACGAAGCCGATCAGGTACGAGAGGGAGAAGGTCGCCACGTAGGCCGAGAGCGGGCCCGGCGCCCGTCCGAGCAGCCCTCGCGTAAAGAGTTGGAAGGCGACGCCGTACATGACCCATTGCAGCGCGCTCCCGGCGGCGTTCACCCAGATCGTCCGTGCGGGAACGTGGAGCACGGCCAGCGAATGATGGGTGATGCGTGCCGCGACGGTGGCGAGCGGCGGAAGGAGCGCGGGCGCGAGGACGAGGGCGGCCGCGAGCGCCGCGATGGCGACGACCGCCGCGGTCGGGACACGGGCGGCGCCGGCACCGGCGGCGAAGGCGACGAGAAATCCGACCACGGTATTGATCAGGACATTGAGGAGCGCCACGGTGGTCGACGTGAGCGCCGGAATCCCATGGCGCTGCAGCATGACCGAGAGGGCGCCGAGTTGCCAGACCTTCCCCGGCACGTAGCGCCCGAGACTCGAGGCGAGCCAGACGCGCGCGGCCTCGCCATACGGTACGGGCGAGCCGACGCTGGCGAGCATCCCGCGCCAGAGTTGAATGAGGAGCGCGTAGGCGGCCAGCATGATGCCTGACGCGGCGACGATGTAGGACCACTCCGGCTGGAGGTCGCGCGCCGCCGCGGCCACCGCCGACCACTGGCCCCGCAGAGTGGCTGCGGCGAACCAGAGGACGATCCCGAGGGCGAGAAGCTGGGCCGCGAGGCGGGTGCGCCGCACGGCGGAGCGTCAGCCTTCTCGGGACGGCGGCGCTGTACGCTCGCCCAGTGCGCGCCGGAGCTCTCTCAGCTCGGCGCGCTGGCCGGCGATGAGCTCACCCAGGAAGCCGCCGACGAAGAAGATGCTCCCGGTGATGACACAGATCTCCACCAGGTTGAGCAGCGGGCGGAACCCGGTGTGCCAGAAGACGCGCAGGGCGATTGCCCACAGCCCGACGATCACTCCGCTAAGGAAGAGCGCCGCCCCCATGATCCCGAAGAAGAGCATCGGCTTGCGGCCGAAGCGGAGCTCGAACCAGACTGAGAGCATGTCGAGCACGCCGGTGGGGATGCGGGCAATGCCGAACTTCGATCGCCCGGCGTGCCGCGGATATAGCGGGACGGGGACCTCGCTCACCGTGTAGCCGTGCGCGGCGGCGATGACGATCATGTAGCGGTGCCAGTCGGGGCGCACCGGAAGCACGTCCATCACCTCGCGGCGGTACGCCTTGACGGAATTGAGATCGCGCACCGCGACGTCGAAGAGCCGGCGACTCAAGCTGTTGTAGACGCGGGAGACGAACGCCTTCTCGTAGGTGCCCTCCTTACGGCCGGTGACCATGTCGCTCTCCCCGGAGAGCACCGGCGCGACGAGCCGCGGAATGTCCTCCGGCCGGTACTGGAGATCGGCCGGGTAGAAGACGAGCACACGTCCACGAGAGCGCAGATAGCCCGTGAAGAGCGCGTCGGCGATTCCGCGCTGGCGAAGGTGCTGCTCACTGCGCAGGAAGGGATAGCGTGCCTCGAGGCCTTGGAGCGTGCGCCAGGTCTCGTCGGTCGAGCCGTCGTCGATGACGATGACCTCGAAGGAGAAGGGGGCAGCGCTGAGCGCGGCGGCCGCCTGCTCCATGAAGAGCGGGAGGTTCTCGGCTTCGTCCTTGGCGGGCACGAGGACGGTGACGTCGATGCCCCGGTCGGTGCCGCTCGGCAGCGGCGCCGACGCTGGCCGGGCGACGCTCGGCGAGAGTGTGCTCACACGCGCTTCCGCATTCGAGCCGAGAGCACTCCGAGCTGGTCGCGGTACTTGGCCACGGTACGACGCGCGATCTGCACTCCGCTCTCCTTGAGAATGTTCACGATCGCCTGATCGGTGAGGGGCTGTCGGGCGTCCTCCTCGGAGACGAGCTTCTCGATCTGCGCCTTGATGCCGCGCGCCGACACGTCTTCGCCGCCCGTGGTCGCGAGCCCCGACGAGAAGAAGAACTTGAGCGGGAGGACGCCGCGCGGCGTCTGCACGTACTTCTCGTTGGTCACCCTGCTCACGGTGGATTCGTGCATGTTGATCACCTCGGCCACCTCGCGCAGGGTGAGGGGCTTGAGGTATTGCACGCCTTTCTCGAAGAAGTCGCGCTGCCGGTCGACGATGAAGTTCATGACCTTGAGCATCGTCTGCCGCCGCTGCTCGATCGCCTGGATCATCCAGTTCGCCGAATTGAGCTTGTTGGAGATGAACTCCTTGTTCTCCCCGTCGAATTTCTTCTTGTCGCGGGCGATCTCCTGATAGGCACGGCTCAGCTTGAGCCGCGGCAGGTTGGCGTCGTTCAGGAAGACATGGTACTTGCCGTCGATCTTGTCCACGACGAGGTCGGGGATGATGTAGTTGTCCCCGGGCTCACTGTAGATCAGACCGGGCTTCGGATCGAGCTTCGCGATCTCGTCGGCGGCGTGCTGCACGTCCGCCTGGCTGATGCCGAACCGTTTGGAAATCTCGCTCCACCGGTGGTTGATCAACTCATCGAAGCAGTCGCGGACGAGGCGATACGGGATCGATTGCTCGAGCCCCGCTTCGCGCAGCTGGAGGAGGAGGCACTCGCGCAGGTCGCGGGCGCCGACCCCGGGTGGGTCGAGCCCCTGGATGATCGCGAGCATCGCCTCCACCTCCGCCTCGGTGTACAGCGGAAGCTCCTCGCTCCCCCGCCCCGCCGCCTCTGCCGCCTTCTCGATCCACTCGTTGATGCCGCGGCGGATCTCCTCGAGCGGACAGGCGAGGTAGCCATCCTCGCCGATGTTGCCGATGAACTCGTCCGCCAGCTGTACCTGTCGCGGCGAGAGATCGAGGAGCTTCACCTGGTCGCGCAGGTGGTCGCTCAGGTCGCGGCGATCGACGGTGACAGGCTCGAAGAACTCGCGCTCCTCGTGTTCTTCGTTCCGACCACCGGTCTCGAAGCCGTTGAGGAGGATCTCCTCCCAGTCGATCTCGGGTTCGGTCTCCTTCTGCTCGGCGGCCACCTCTTCCTCGGCTTCCGTCCCCTCCTCCTCCTCTTCCTCCGGCTCCACCATCTCGAGGAACGGGTTGTTCAGGAGCTCCTGCTTGAGGTGTTGTTGGAGGTCGAGCAGCGGCATGTAGAGCAGATCCATCGCCTGATAGAGGCGTGGATTGATCTTGAGCTCCTGACGGAGCTGCGCGCTCTGCGTGACCCCCGCTTTCATGCGGACTTCCCATTCGAGCCGGGTCCGCCTCCGTCGCCCGCGGACGAAGCGAAGCGTCCTCGGAGACGCGCGGTGAGCGTGGGCCCGAGATAGATCTCCGCCACCGTGTCGTCGAACACCAACTCCTGCACGGTGCCGGACACCTTCACCTGCCCATCGAACATGATGTAGGCGCGGTCGACGATATCCAGCGTCTGCTCGACATTGTGGTCGCTGATCAACACTCCGATCCCGCGGTGCCTGAGTCCCGCCACGATCGATTGAATGTCGTGTACGGCGATCGGATCCACGCCCGCGAACGGCTCATCGAGCATCATGAACTTCGGAGATGTCACGAGCGCGCGCGTGATCTCGAGGCGGCGCCGCTCGCCGCCGGAGAGCGAATAGGCCTTGTTCTGGCGGAGGTGCTTGATGCTCAGCTCGTCGAGCAACTGCTCGAGGCGCGCCGTACGTTGTTCGGCGGTCAGCTCCAGCGTCTCCAGGATGGCGAGCAGGTTCTCCTCCACCGTGAGCTTGCGGAAGACCGACGGCTCCTGCGAGAGATAGCCGATGCCGAGCCGTGCCCGGCGGTACATCGGCATCTCGGTGATGTCGGCGCCGTCCATGAGGATGCGCCCCTCTTGAGGCGCGATGAGGCCGACGATCATGTAGAAGGTCGTTGTCTTCCCCGCGCCGTTGGGGCCAAGCAATCCGACGATCTCGCCCTGACGTAAGCGCAGCGCCACATCATTGACGACCTTGCGGCGCCGGTACGACTTGACGAGCGAGCGTGCTTCGAGGGTGCTGCCGCGGTCCTCGGTGACGGGGGCGGCGACGGCCACTTGCTCCCCGGTCGGCCTGAGCACGGCCTGGATCGAGGCGCGCTGCATCGCCTGGCGGTGCGGCCGAAGAATCTCCCAGGTCGCTCCCGTCAGGCGGATCGGGTCATCGGGCTCCGCCAGCCCCTTCGGCGGAATCTCGATCACGCCGTTCTGCGAGAGTCGCGCGAACGCGTCCTCGGCGAGGTAGCGGCGCACCTCGTCGAGGCTCAGGCGACCGGATTCGCGGTCGGCATCGTAACCTTCGTCGCGCAGGATCCGGAGGTAATCCTCACGGTACTGCACGGCGGCGTCGTTGAAGCGAACCTCGCCCACGTCGTTGGCCACGCAGAAGAGGGCGTGCAGCGCCAGAGTGAGCGACCGGTCGCCACCCGCCTGCGCCTCGATGGCGCGGGTCACCTCGATCGGGAGGTCGGTGGGAGGCGACGTCATGGCGTGCTCGCTCCCGGGGGGCGGGCCGCCTTGCCCGCCGTCGTGTCGGGCGGCGGCCGCGTCGAGTCGATCACTGCCGCGGTGCGCGGCTCGAGATACAGACCGGCAACCTGATCGATGACCGTCACCTGCTGGACCTGGCGTTTGGTGAAGGTCACGGCGATGTCGCGACCGCGCACGTAGTTGATCGCCGGTCCCACGGCCGTGGTGTCCTTCGCCGCCATCTGATAGAAGGAGCTTGCGTTCCCGCGAGCCTCGAGCTCGATGAGCTGCGGCTGATCCGCCGAGCTGTCGCTCGCGGTCCCCTTGCCCGACGCCGCACGCGTCGTGCTGTCCGGGGCCGCGCGCTTGGCGTTCCCGCTCTTCGTCTTCTTCGGCTTCGCCCCGCCGGTCGGCCCCGGCTTCTGACCGCCGCTCTGTGCTCCTCCCTTCGACGATGTCGTCGGCGCCCCCGCTCCCCCAGCCTTCGGCGCGGTGCCTGACGACGAATACGCGGGTCCCTCTGGCGCGTCGCTCGCGCCGTGCCCGGCCGACGCCACGGTCCGCGCCGCGGCCGGAGCTTGGGTGCTGTCGAAGAACGCGAAGACCGTGTCCCCTCGAAGCCAATCGTGCTCGGTCGTGCGCACCTTGGTCGTGTCCGGCACGCTCTGCGCGTACGCCTTTCGGACGGCTCGAATCTCGCGCATGCGTTGATCGGGCATGCGAACGTCCAGTGAGTCGGCGATGATGTCGTACGACGGATTGAGGGCGCGCGAGCGCGAGGGGCCCCAGGCGTAGACCCGCTGGAGTCGCCCGGTGGCCATCGCGAACAGGAGCGTGTCGGCGGTCAGCGTGGCGTCCTGGCTCACCGCCTTGCCGGCGCCATTCGCCACCACGCGCTCGAGCGCACGATTGTGGCCGTATAGGTCGAGCACCGTTCCGTAAAGGGTGAACGGGCGGTCGCCGCGCGAGGTGATCTTCGGCGTGCGCATGAGTCGCGCGAACTGCCGGTCACTGTCCATCGCCGCGGTGTCGCTCGTCGCCAACACGTCGGTGCGCGTGATGACGACGTCGCCTGACGCGTAAACGAGGCTGTCGCCGTCCATCACCACGGTGTTGGCCACGACCTTCATCGGCTCCGAGGGCGCACCGGTCGAGTCGCGCTCGGCGACGAAGATCGTGGGTCGCCCCGGCGCTGTCATCCGCGCCACCGGGCGCACCGGAGGCACTGCGCGCAGGTAGTCCATTCGCGGACCATCCAGCGTCGTGCCGCTCGGGAGCTTGGCGTGGACGTTCCCCTCGGAGAGCAGCCGCTCCTCGTTCATGTAGTACGTGGCGACATCCGAATCGAGGGTGAGGCGGGGCTCCGTGTAGTGCACTCGGCCGATCAGGTGCCACATGCGCAATTCGCCGAAGTACTCAGCGCTGTCGGACACCAGAGTGAGCGACTGGGCTGGGCAGTGCCCGGTCACCCCTCCGCCGATGTAGTTGTTGTACTGGCCACTCGGCAGCTTGGTCGACGAGTAGTGAGTGGAGTCGGTATTGGCCGTCACCACGATCTCGCACTGTCCTCCCGGTCCGGCCACCGAGGGTCCCACCGCCTGCGCGGGCGCGCCGGGCTGGCCGGGTACGCCGGGCTGCGCGGGTGCCGGAGATGGGGCGGGAG
>DASPTK010000045.1:0-3833 GCA_035623475.1 Gemmatimonadaceae bacterium
CGTGGCGCCGCCGAGTGGGAGAACGCGGATGACGTGCACTATCCGGGGACGTACGCCCACGGCGTCTACAACCGCGAGACGACGATCCTCGGCGGGGTGCCGGTACTCAACGAGGACCTGGTCAACCTGCCGAACTGGCTCGTGCTCAAGCTGAGAATCGAGGGCGGGGACGCCATCCGGCTCTCAGAGGTCGAGGTGCTTTCCTATCGCCACGAACTTGACCTGCGGGGCGCGATGATGACGCGGTTGGTTCGCTTCCGCGACGCCGCCGGACGGGAGACGGCGCTGCAGAGCCGGCGAATCGTGAGTATGTCGCACCCGAACCGGGCTGGAATCGAGTGGACGCTCACGGCAGAGAACTGGTCCGGACGGGTCGAGGTGATCTCGGCGATCGACGGCAGGATCACTAACCGCGGTGTGGCGCGTTATTTGGAGCTCGAGGGGCGCCACCTGGATCCGGTCTCGCCGCGCACATTCGGGCCTGAGGTGATCGCGCTGAAGGTCCGGACGCGGCAGTCCAACACGTTCATCAGCCAGGCCGCACGGACGCGAGTGTTCGCTGGCGAGCGGCCGGTGGAGGCGGAGCGCAGCCTGTTCCAGACCGAGGACTACATTCAGCAGACGCTCGCCTTCGAGGTGGCCGAGCGGGAGCCCGTCCGGGTCGAGAAGATGATCGCGCTGGCAACCTCCCGCGATCCTGCCACCAGCGACACGCTGTCGAAGGCCGGGACCGCAGCGCTGAGGCGAGCGGACTTCGTGACCGCGCTGGCGCGGCACCTCGACGCCTGGGAGGAGCTCTGGCGGGTGTGCGATGTGCGGGCGCGGTGTGATCAGGAGGTCCAGCACCTGCTCCGGGTCCACGTCAGCCACATCCTGCAGGTGTGCTCCCGTCACACCGCCGACGTGGACGCCGGCGTGCCCGCGCGTGGGCTCAACGGCGAGGCGTACCGAGGCCACGTGTTCTGGGATGAGCTGTACATCTTTCCGTTTCTCAGTTACCGCCTGCCGGAGGTGACGCGCGGGTTGCTGATGTACCGCTACCGACGCCTGGAGGAAGCCCGCGCGGCGGCGCACGAGGCCGGCTTTGCCGGCGCGATGTTCCCGTGGCAGAGCGGTAGCGAGGGGACCGAGGAGACCCAGCGCGTGCATCTGAACCCGCTGACCGGGCGCTGGGAGCCCGACCTCAGCCACAACCAGCGCCACGTGAACGCGGCGATCTTCTACAACATCTGGCATTACTTCCAGGCCACTCGGGACCTGGCCTTCCTGCGCGACTACGGCGCCGAGATGATGCTCGAGATCGCGCGCTTCTGGGGGTCGATCGCCCATTACAACCCCGCGCGCGGACGGTACGAGATCCATGGGGTCATGGGACCCGACGAGTTCCACGAGAAGTATCACGGCGCGGATGTGGGCGGACTGCGCAACAACGCCTATACGAACGTGATGGTGGCGTGGCTGTGCGGTCTGGCGGGCGACGTGCTCTCGTTGCTGCCGAACAGCCGTGCCGACGCGCTGCGCTCGAGGCTCGAGATCTCAGACCAGGAGCTCGGGCTGTGGCAGGACATGAGCCGGAGGATGTTCGTCCCGTTCCACGACGACGGGATCATCAGCCAGTTCGAAGGCTACGAGGAGCTGGAGGAGCTCGACTGGGAGGCCTACCGGAAGCGGTACGGGAACATCCAGCGTCTCGACCGGATCCTGCACGCGGAGGGCGATGACCCCAACCGGTACAAGCTGTCCAAGCAGGCCGACGCCGTGATGCTGTTCTACCTGTTCGCGCAGGCCGGGGTCCGGCAGCTGTTCGAGCGGCTGGGCTATGAGTACCACCCCGACACCGCCGCGCGAAACATCGCCTACTACGACCAACGGACCTCGCACGGTTCGACGCTGAGCTTCGTCACATTCGCCGGGGTCCTCGCGCCGCTCGACCCCGAGAGCTCCTGGGAGCGATTCCTGGTGGCGCTGCGCAGCGATGTCGAGGACATCCAGGGGGGAACGACGCGGGAGGGAATTCACATGGGCGTCATGTCGGGGACGGTGGACCTGATGCAGCGCGCCTACCCCGGCACCGAGATCCGCGACGGCATCCTGCATTTCCGGCCGCGGCTACCGGCGGCCGTCGAGGAAGTGGCCTTTCGAATGCAGTATCAGCGCACCCCCATGCACGTGACGCTCGGTCAAGATCGGCTTACGATCACCATCCACAAGGAGGGGGCGGGTGGCCCGATCCAGGTCGCGGTTGGCGATGAGGTCCGCGAGCTCTGCCCGGGTGACACCGAGATCTTCGAGCTGCCCTCGCCGGTCGCGGCCGGTGGGCAGGGAACCCGCGTGTAAGGGGGATGGATGTGACGCCGTTTCAGGGTGCGATCTTCGACGTCGACGGAGTGCTGGTGGACTCCCCACACGAGAAGGCATGGCGCGAATCGCTGCGCGAGCTGATGGAGTCAGAATGGAGTGACATCCGAGATCGCACGACCTGGTCTCCGGAAGCGTTCACCTCCCGTGTCTACGAGGCGCACATGTCGGGCAAGCCGCGTCTCGCCGGCGCCCGAGCGGCGCTCGAGTATTTCCACATCCCTGACGACGAGGAGGAGCATCGCCTGCTCGAGTACGCCGAACGAAAGCAAAAGATGGTCGTGCGGCTGATCGAGGCCGGCGACTTCACGGCGTACCCGGACGCGTTGCGATTCATCATCGCGGTCAAGGACGCCGGTCTGCGCGTCGCCGCTGCGTCCTCGTCGAAGAACGCCAACCTGTTTCTACGCCAGATCCGGCTCGATACGTTCGCTGAGCAGCAGGGCATCTCGTCGGGCACGCTTCATCCGGGGCTGACGCTGCTCGACTACTTCGACGCCGACGTCTCCGGACGGGACTTCGCGCACGGAAAGCCCGACCCGGAGATGTTCCTCACCGCGGCTCACGAGCTCGGCACCCCGCCGGAGCGGTCGATTGTGATGGAGGACGCCGCCGCCGGTGTGCAAGCGGCCAAGGCGGGTCACATGGGAGCGATCGGCATCGCCCGCAAGGACGACGCCGAGCTGCTGGCCGCCGCGTGGGCCGACATTGTTGTGAACACACTCGACGATGTGGATATGGCAGCGCTCGCCGAAGGACGCCTCGCGGCCGTCGCCCCTGCGAACGGGTAGTCAATGACCGTGCCCGAGACCCAACAGGCGGCCATGAAATAGCCCGGCCCGCCGTCGAGCAACGCCCCTATGGCGGGCTTTGACCCAGACGAGGAGATCGCGCGCATCGAAGGATCAGTCGGCGAGGAGGACGAGTTGCTGGAGCAAGCTGAGGAGAGCCCGCAAGGAGGAGCCCGGGAGCGGCTCATGCGATCGCGCATGAGCTCGATCGCGCCTGGGAGACGCTGCGCCCGCGCGCCGAACGACGGCGCAAGCGCAGCTAATCTAACTAACTAAACTAACTAACTGATCCTTCCGCTCCGAGCGTTCTTGGTCGTAACCGGCGGTCCCGTATTCGCCATTTCAGGTCGTAGAGTCGCTAGCCTGGACTCCCACGTGGGGCGGTTGAGGTAACGCAGGTAGGCGTTGTCGTGCTCGGCCGTTGGTCGACCGCCACGGTGGCGTTAGCGACATCGCTGAACTTCTGAGCCGTTTGCCACCTTGTCAGGGTCTCGGACGCGCCGGCCGGTCGGGTTAGCGAGAGCCTGAATCATAAGGCTATAGCCCAACTGTGGCGTGGTTCCTGGCTTCCGCCTGACCATCTGAGATAGTGGCGACGTGTTCAGCGGTGAAGATGGAAGGCTAACGGACCTGGCGCGAGTGTTCCTCGAGCCGGCGAACGCTACCCACCGCCAGTACGAGGCG
>DASPTK010000046.1:0-6100 GCA_035623475.1 Gemmatimonadaceae bacterium
CAGGTCACGATCGTGCCGCGCTCGAGGAGCCAGCGGATCGGCCGGATCTCGAACACCCGGAGCGGCAGCGGCGACGCGACCACGCGCCGCCAATGCGCGCCATCGCGGGCGAATCGCCATCCGTGCTGCGCGGCGAGCCGCTTCGACTCCTCCTCGCCGTAGATCGGCCCGATCGGCTTCGTCGGAGTCTGGAACGCCGGATCGTTAGGGTCCACTTCCACCATCGTCAGGATGGTGGCGAACGGCACCTCGAACGGGAGGATGTTTCCCAGCTCCTGCTCGATGAGATAGCCGATCATCCCTTCCGTTTGCGCGCCGAGGACATCGAGCGGATATGTCTCCCCAGAGCCGTAGGCCGCGCTCTGCAGCGCCAGAAGCCCGACCTGCGGGCCGTTGCCGTGGCAGATCACGAGCTGATGCTGCCGTCCGACGGGGGCCAGCGCCTCCGCCGCCACGCGGGCGTTCCGCCGCTGATTCTCGGCGGTGAGCGCCTCTCCGCGCCTCAGAAGGGCGTTGCCGCCAAGCGCGACGAGTACTCGCATCAGTCGAGGCGGCGAGCCCTCAGCGGGCGTACTTGCTCGGATCCCTCAGCGGCTCCGTGCACTTCGGCCAGGCAACGCTCGCCCCCGTCTTCGCGTCCTTGAGCGGAACCCGATCGCGCGGAACGCCGCTGGGCGCCTCCGAGGCCAGAAAGGCGAGCATCGCGACGAGCTTCGCATTCGCCTCGAGATCCTCCCAGGCGATCTTGTCGAAGGTGTCGCGGTCGGTGTGCCACGTGTACGTGCGGTAGTCCCATTCGGTGGAGCTGAGGCTGAAGGCGGGAGCACCGTAGCAGATGAACGAGGCGTTGTCCGTCCCCCCGGTCTGCGGCACGCCGGGGACGACGAGCTTGACGCCGCCGGCCACGGTGGCCGGAATGACCTCGAGCCAGTGCTGAAAGTAGCGATCGGCGCCGGAGAGCCCCTGCATCGAGATCGTGGCCACCCGACCGGTGCCGTTGTCTTGGTTGAAGAGCGCCGCCAGCCCCTTGACGATCTCGGGGTGGTCGGCGGCAAATGCGCGCGAGCCGTTGAGACCCTGCTCCTCCCCGCTCCAATGGCCGGCCAGAATCGTCCGTTTCGGCTGGGGGTAGAGCAGCTTCAGGATGCGCATCGCCTCCATCATCACCACCGTCCCGGTGCCGTTGTCGGTGGCGCCGGAGGAGGCATCCCAGGAATCGAAGTGAGCGCTGAGCATGACGTACTCGTCAGGCTTCTCTCGCCCGCGCAGCTCGGCCACCACGTTCGAGACCGGAGTGTCCGCGCCTGACGAGCTCTCGGCGTTCACGCGCACGCGCGGGTGCTGGCCACGGTCGGCGAGCCGGAAGAGGAGACCGTAGTCCTCGCACGACAGCTCGATCACCGGGAGTCGCTGCGTCCGGGCACCGAAGACCTTGATCACCCCCCACCCGCGCGACCACTGGGAGGAGAAGACACCCTGCGCCTCCGCCTCCTCGAGCTTGTCGGGAAGATCGCGCGCACTCACGCCGGTGGCCGCTACCCGCCGGGTCCAGGCACTCTCGGCGTCGGCCCGCTCCTTCTCCATCCGCTCGACGCGCTCCGGGAGCCCCCACTTCGTCCAGTTCGAATCGGGACGGCAGGTCGGCTGCGGGAAGGCGATGAGCACCCACTTCCCCTTCGCCTGCGGAAGCCACTGGGCGAATTCGGCGGGGGTGGAAACGGCAGGCAGCACCACCACATCCCCTTCGGTTGTGCCCTTCGTCCCCGGGCTCCAGGCGCGCATCACCGCCTCCAGCGTGCGCACCCGCGGCGCGATCAGGTCGACGTGGGTCGGTCCGCGCGTCCACGCTCGCCAGGTGCCGTACGACTCCGCGTGCGCCGGGATTCCCCACGCTGTGTAGCGGGAGATCGCCCAGGAGATCGCCGCCTGCTGCTGCGGACTGCCGGTGAGCCGCGGTCCGAGAGAGTCGTCGAGCGCCTGCGCCAGGTCGTAGAGCTCTGAGCTGGTGCTCTCGAGCGAATCGATTCTCCGGATCATCGTGTCGCTGGCCGAGACCGGCGATGCCACCGTGACCGGCTTGGGCGGTGACGGAGGACAGCCCGCGAGCAGGAGCATCGCCAGGGAGAGCGCCAGGCGCCGCGCGACGGGCGACGAGAGTCGGAGGCGGAGCATCGGGGTGGAAGCTACCGCTCCGCCCCCGAAGGGGGAGGCGTGTTTCGAGGGGCTTCGGCTACAAAGACGCCACAAGCTCGGCGGGAGGAAGCAGTCGGCCGACGAAGAATTCGCCGAACGCCGCGTACTTTGCCGACACCTCGTCGAAGCGCATGTCGGTGACGAGCTTCTTGAAGTCGAGTGGATCGCGCGCGAAGAGGGTGACCCCCCACTCCCACGCGTCGAGGCCGATCGCGCCAGTGATGATCTGCACGATGCGCCCCGCGTAGCGGCGGCCGGTCATCCCGTGGGCTTCCATCAGCCGGCTCCGCGCCGAGATCGGAAGCGCGTACCAGTTCGCATCGGGGTCGCGCCGCTTGGACATCGGATAGAAGCAGACGTAGGGCATTTCGGGTGGGAGCGGCGGGAAAAGCCGGGATCGGACGTGCGGTTTGTCCCGCTCGACCGCCGAACGATCCTTCACCGCTTGCCGATAGACGTCATCGCCGACGGCGCCGCCGCGCGCATCGGCGGCGGCGGCCAGCTCCGCCGACAGATGATACAGCCCCGCTTCGGTGATGCTGAGAAACGAGTACACCGGAGAGAGGCGACGGAAGAGCGGCTCCGCTTGAACGCGGCGCTGCACGTCGCCGATCGCGTCGAGCGTCGGGCGGAAGTGCACGAGCATGACATCGGCGCGCGAGCCCATGAGGCGCACCCCCGCGCTCCAGCCGCCGCCCGCCTCATCGCCGGCACTCACCTCGTCGAGCGTGGTTGCCGCTCGATCGCGCGCCTTCGCCTCACGAGCGAGGTCGGGGGGCGCGGACCAGACCTGGTGAAGGGCGTACCAGCCCTCGAGAGTCTCCGGAGGGTGAGCAAGCGTGCTCATGCGCAACAGGGCCGTGTCAGAGTGGGCGCGGGTCGGGAGCGGAAATCTACTCGCTTCCTCGCCCGCGATGACTGCAGCGCGCGTGCACTACACCACGTGCCGCGTGCACTACACCACGTGCCGCTTGCCGGCTGTCTCCGCCTGCAGGGGGAGGGCCCCGAACCGGCGCTCGCGCGCGCGGAACTCGTTCATCGCCGCGGCCAGGTCGTCGGCGGTGAACTCGGGCCACATGCGCTCCGAAAAGAAGAGCTCCGCGTACGCGCACTCCCAGAGGAGGAAGTCGCTCAATCGGTGCTCGCCGCCGGTGCGCACGAGGAGATCGACGTCGGGGGCGATCGCCCCTGCTCCATAGACCTCGGCCAGTGCGTCGGCGAACTCCTCGCGCGTCGGGTGCGGACCGCGCAGTGCCGACGCCGCGGCGACGATCGCATCGCGCGAGGAGTAGTCGATCGCCAACCGGAGGTGCAGGCGCGTCCCCCCGAGCGTCTCGCGCTCCGCGGTCGCGATCGCCGCCCGCAGCGCCGCCGGCAGGCGATCCCGTCGACCGATGACGGAGAGGCGCACCCCATTCTCGAGAAGCCGCGGCGTCTCCGACTTGAGGCGGCTCTGGAGCAATCGCATGAGCGCACTCACTTCGTGCGCCGGCCGCCGCCAGTTGTCGCTGCTGAAGGCGTAGAGCGTGAGCGTGGCGATCCCGAGACCCGGCGCGGCCTCGACGATGCGGCGGACGGTCTCGACCCCGGCCCGATGTCCGGCGGCGCGGGGCATGCCGCGAGCGGCGGCCCATCGCCCATTGCCGTCCATGATGATGGCGACGTGCGGCGACGCAGGGGCTGTCTTGATCGTACTCGGTGTCATACGGTCGCTGACGGTGACGCGTTCACGCTACGGCTGCGCGAGCGTGTGGCGGGTGGCGCGGATGAGCGCCTCCATGTGATCGAGATAGCGCTGCAGCGCGCGGCGCCCGAAGGCCGTGAGGCGGTATTCGGTTTTCGGCCGACGTGCCTCGAATTTCTTGGTGACCGACAGATAGTGCGCATCCTCGAGCTTGCGCGCGTGAACACTCAAGTTTCCGTCGGTGGTGCCCATCAGAGATTTCAGCTCGTTGAAGGTGAGCGTCGGATTGGCCGCCAGCGCGCTCACGATTCCGAGACGCATCCGGTGGTGCAGTAGGGCATCGAGATCGCCGCTCCCTGTTCGACCATTCACGGGGCGAAAGGGCCCCGGCGCGATGGGACCGCGATCCGTACGCCGGCGGCGCGCCGCACCGGAGTCAGCCACCGTAGCGCCTCGCGATCACGAGTCCGAAGACGATCGGGAGAGCTCCGAAACCCGCCGTCAAGAGCCACGACCCCCACGCGACGGGCGCCACCGCGGCCACCGCTCCCAGCGCCATGAAGCAGCCGCCCATCACCGGGACGATCGGCACCGAGAAGACGCCACCGGTAATGACGGCGGCGCCATAGAGGAGGAGCCAGAGGGGCGGGAGCATCCCGTACGCGCCCTGGCGCGCAAAGAGAAAGGTGAGCAGCGCGCCCGCCGTGATCGGAGGGGCGACGCCGAGGAGGAACTTTCGCGCCGGCCCCGCCGCGAGCGTCTGCCCCACGCGACGTCCCTTGATCGAGCTGGTGACGACACCGATGGCAATGGACACGACGGCCGTGGCGAGCCAGGTGGCGAGCCACCGGCCGGGCGCGGGCTCGCGCCCGGCGATGAGGGCGGCCGTGAGCGCGAGAACACCGACGGCGACCTGTCCCCAACCGGACACGGCCGTGAACGCCGACGCGCGCTCCATCGTTCGGCGAATGAACTGCAGGTCATCGATGGCGCGCGAGGAGAGGTCCGGCACCGTCGGGGACATGGACATGGTCGTGGGAGCCTACGCGTCGCGCGCGCTCGTGTCAAGTACTTTGAGCCGCAAAGCTTATGCCGTTAGTCTCGCGCGCAAGGGCCATGCCCTTGCGCCGCAGCCGGCACATCATCCGCGGTCGACACGGCTGCGCGGGTTGGGACCATCGCCCGGGTGGGGCGCAGGCACTCGGCTCGGAGGCGCTTTGCGCTTACACGCTTCGAGCCAGCGCGCAAAGGGCGCGCGCTGTCTCTCGCTACGCGCGCCGCGCCTCCTGCGCCGAGCGCCCACGCCCCGGTCCGCTCAGTTTCGGACCGCCGCTGACTCGCGTGACGCGACTGAGCTCGGGACGCGCGGACTGTGGGACCTGTCCGCTCGAACGCCGGCACGGTGGCTGCGCAGTCCAACTCGCCACTCGCTAACGCGCGCGGGCTGACGGACTCACCGCGCGAGACAGCCCGAACTATCAAAATCGGTTCGAGCGGTACGGTGGGGCATCGCGAAGCCGGTCGCTCGCGCACGAAGCCGCAGCTTGTCGCAGAGCCAGGCGACGCAAGACGATCCGTGCCTCACGCCCGAGATGCCCGTCAGGCGGTGGGGGCGGCCCCGAAGGCGGTGTAAGCGCGTAGCGAGAGACGGCGCGCGTGCCCTTTGCGCGCTGGCTCGAAGCGTGTAAGCGCAGACGCCGCCGGAGCGGGCTGCCCACGCCGCCGCCGGCGATGCACTACACGTGTCGGCGGGAGCCGCCGCTGTGTGCGGGTGCCCGCACGGCGGCCGAGCGACTATTGCGGGAGCGTGACGGTGAACGTGCTTCCCTTCCCCAGACCGCTCGACACCGTCACTTCACCGCCCATGAGGCGCGCCAGGCGGCGCGTGACGCTGAGGCCGAGGCCGGCACCACCGGCGCGACGCGTGGTCTGCTGCTCCACCTGCCAGAAGGCGTCGAACACGCGCTCCTGATCTTCCGGCGCAATGCCGATTCCCTCGTCGCGTACATCGATGGCGATCCGGTCACCCAGCTTGCGCGCCGTCACCACGATCTCGCCGTGATCGCTGAACTTGACCGCGTTCGAGAGGAGGTTGAGGAGGATCTGGCGAAAGCGCACCGGGTCCGCCCTCACCCGGGTAGAGTCGATCTCCACATCGGTGCGGAGGGTCAGTCCCTTGGCTGCCGCGAGAGGCTGCGCCATCCCTGCCGCCTCCTCCACCGC
>DASPTK010000047.1:0-14528 GCA_035623475.1 Gemmatimonadaceae bacterium
GCCAGGCCGATCCCCGAGCCGGCGATGGCGGAGTTGGCATCGCGCTGGAGCCGGTAGAATGGCTGCCAGATGCGAGCGCGCTCCTTCGGCGCCACACCAGGACCCTGGTCCTCCACCGCCAGGCGCGCCAGTCCCGTTCCATTGTCCAGGCGTATGGTGACCGTCTGTCCGACCGGGCCGTACTTGACGGCATTGTCGAGAAGATTGAGGAGCGTCTGCCGGAGGGCGCCACGATCGACGCAGGCGACCACGTTCTCCGCCAGATCGGTCGCCACCGTCACTTTCCGCGCGAGCGCGATCGGCGCAAACATCTCCACGGCCTCGCGCACCTGCCCGGCCAACTCCGTCGGCTCCGGTGAAAGCCTCGCCACGCGTCGCTCGGCGCGGGAGAAGAGGAGGACGTTCTCCACCAGATGCGTCAGGCGGCGCGCCTCCTGGTCGATGATCTCGAGGGAGCGGCGGCGCTCGCCGTCCGATCGCACACGACCCAGCAGCAGCGTCTCGGCGAACATCCGCACCTGCGCCAGGGGCGTCCGCAGCTCGTGTGAGATGCTCGAGATGAAGTCGGCCCGCAGTCCCGCCAGCTCGTACTCACGGCGGAGCTGGAGGAGCGCCGCGACGACGAGCGCGGCCGAGAGGGTCAGGAGCGCCACGAGGAGCGGGAGGCGGGAGTGCGGGAGTCCGCCGATGACCAGGCGGTCGGCGAGCGACGGGCGAAGCGAGACGTCCACCGAGAAGCCGCCATACTTGTCGATCGTGAGCGAGCCGTTGTAGGTCGGTGGATACGAGACATCCGACCGATAGAGCGTGTACCCCGACTGATCGCGCACGACGACCGAGAGCATCGAGTCGTTCGGCGTCTGCCCGACGAGCGCTGGCGGGAGGAGGGGATAGTACTTGTAGATCTCCTCGAAGACGCGAGCGGCGAAGGGCGCGAAGGCGACGCTGAAGCCATAGGCGATGACCGGAGTCATCGCGGCATCGCGACGCACGGCGTACGAAATCATCTCGGGTACGCCGCCGACTTCGCAGACGATGTAGGCCTGATCCCACGACGGCTTGAAGTACGTGAGCGCGTGAGGCGGAATCGTGTCGGCGATCCATGCCTGCACCGCACGCGAGGCGCACCCGGACGTACCACGGAGCTGCTTCGTCTGCAGGTCCATGGTGAAGAAGAAGGACGTCGTGTCGGCGCGAGTCGTGGGACAGTCGAACGTGCGGGCGGCTTCGCCGCCGCGCGATTCCGCGTTACGCGGGCTCGTGTGGGCGCTCCCGAAGTACGATGGGCGATAGAGCATCGCCGTCATCTCGTTCCAAATCGATTCCTTGGCGTTGACGGCGAACTCCAGCGCGGCGAAGGCCGCGTAGTCGTGGAGTGCCCGTTCCGCGGTCGCTCGATGCGAACGGGCGGCGTCCTGCGCCTGATAGGCCAAGGCTGCGGTGAGGCCAAGACTCAGCACGAGCAGCGCGACGAGAAACGTCATGCGCCGCCGCGGCGCGTGCGGCCACCGGAGCGGAAGAGAGCGTGAAGTCATGTGTCCGGACCCAACCTACGCAGCGGAGGGGACCCCTGCATCGGGGAAGAACCACTGGCAGGGGTAGGTTGACGATATCCTGACACGCCCGCCAGGCGTAGAGGAGTCGAATCGCAGGAGGCGGGGAGAAGTGTGCCCCGCCGAGGGCTCACTTCGAGGCGTCGGCCGCCTTCGTCGCCTGTGGCTCCTTTCGCTCCGGTGCTCCCAGGTGCTCCCCGAGGTACCGGGTGAGAAGCTCGAAGAGATGCCGCGTCGTGTTCGGCCCCTCGCAGATGCAGTGGGAGCGGTTCGGGTAATCCATCATCGTGAAGGGCTTGTTGGCTGCCACCAGGGCGTTGATCAGCGCCTCGGAGTTCTGGAAGTGCACGTTGTCGTCGCCGGAGCCGTGCACGAGCAGGAGATCGCCCTTGAGATTCGCCGCATATGTGATCGGCGAGCCTCGGCGGTAGTCATCGCCGTTCTCCTGCGGCAGCCCCATGTACCTCTCCTGATAGATCGTGTCGTAATAGCGCAGGTCCGACACCGGGGCGACCGCCATTCCCATCCGGTAGAGGTCGGGCGCGCGGAAGAGGAGGTTGAGCGTCATCGAGCCTCCGCCGCTCCACCCCCAGACCCCGATGCGAGTGGAGTCGACGTACGACCGCTTCGCGATGGCCCGGGCGCTCGCGGCCTGCTGCTGGGTCGCCAGCACACCGATCTGCCGATAGATGGATTTCCGCCACGTCCGCCCACGCGGCGACGGCGTGCCTTCGTTGTCGACGCTCGCCACCAGGTAGCCGCGTTGCGTCAGCATGAGGTGCCAGAAGTAAGTGCCGTCGATATCCCACTCGTCGCGCACCGTCTGGCCGGCAGGCTCCCCATAGACGTAGATGAGCAGCGGATAGCGTCTCGATGGATCGAAGTCGGGGGGCGTCATCAACCAGGCGTCGAGCTCGAGGCCATTCCCGCCATCCACCTTGAAGAACTCCATCGGCCGCCGCCGCAGCGCCGCGACCCGCGCCCGCAGCGCCTTGTTGCCCACCAGTGTGCGCACAACCCGATGGTCGGGGAGGTGAACGAGCTCGGTCACCGGTGGCGTCTCGGTGTTCGAAAAGGTGTGGAAGGCCCACTGCGCGCCCGGGGCGATGTCGTAGGTATGCGTCCCGGCTTCGCTCTTCGGCGTCACGCGCTCGGCCGTGCCGGCGCTGTCGAGGCGCGTACGATAGAGGTACAGCTGCGTCGGATTGTCGGGCGAGGCATTGAAGTAGATCCACCCACCGCGCTCGTCGGTCCCCTCCACGAACGGGTCCCCGAAAGCGCTGTTGGGATTCGTCAGGTCGTATGGGCCGGGGGTCACCAGCCGCGTCGACGAGCCGTCGCGCATGATCACGTAGAGATGGCGCCAGCCATCGCGCTCGCTGACCCAAGTGAAGCGCTTACCACCGTCCAGCCAGCGGAGATCGTGCACCACGTCCACCCAGGCGCTGTCGCGCTCCGTGATCACCGTCTTGACCTTGCCCGTGCGGATGTCGCCGAGGAGCACATCGAGCTTGTTCTGCAGGCGATTGAGCCGCTGGATCGCGACCTCGTTCGGGCTCGCCGCCCACTCCATCGTCGCGAGATACTGCTGCCGCGGATCGCCGTCGATCTCGAGCCATTTCGTCGGACCGCCGCTCGCGCTCACCACGCCGATGCGGGCGGCGGAGTTGGTGGTGCCGGCCTTCGGGTACTGCACCGGCTTCACGAAGGAGTAGAGCGAATCGGTGTCGTCGATCAGGCGGTAGTCGCGGACTCCGCTGGCGTCGAGCTGCCAGAAGGCGATGTGCGCGCCGTCCGGGCTCCAGCGAAAGCCATCGCGGTCGTTGAGCTCTTCCTCGTAGACCCAATCGAACGTTCCGTTGATGATGGTGACCGACCCATCCTTCGTCAGGCGCGTGATCGCGCCATCGGACAGCCGCTCGACGTAGAGGTCGTGCTCGCGCACGTAGGCGACCCGGCGGCTGTCCGGAGAGAACTTGGCGAACATGAGCGACGACGGTGGGGCATCCCCGCCGAGCTTTCGAAGGCTGTTGCGATCGAGGTCGTACACCCAGAAATCGCCGCGCGTGTTCTGGCGCCAGACGCGGCGCGAATTGGTGAAGACGAGCAGCATCCGGTGGTCCGGCGACCACGAATACTCCTCGACGTCGAGCGGCCCCTTGGCTCCCTTCGCCATGAGGCGCTGGCCGGGGACGAGCACGCTCCGACGGCCGGACGCGGCGTCGTAGCGCACGAGGCTCGTCGTGATGCCATCCGCTTCCAGCTCGAGGGTGGTGTACGTCGAGTCATCGAGCCACCGCGTCGGGCCGAATCGCTCGGGGACGTAGTCGCCGGCGAAGAGGGCATCGAGCGAGACAGCGCTGGAGTCGGGGCGCTGAGCCGCGACGGGCGCCGCGGCCAGAAGGAGCGCGATGGGAAGGAAGAGGAGCGACGACGATTGGCGCAGCATGGGAGTCGGAGTGCGCGCCCGACAATGCGGGCGTGTGTGGCGGTTCATCGAGGAGCGGACGCTCCCCAAGAGAGTACCCCGCGTCAGGGGAGGCGGTCGACGGCCATCCCCATCGTCGAGTACCCCTTGTCGACGTGAAGCACGGCACCGGTGATGCCGGCGGCGAGCGGACTGGCGAGAAAAGCGGCGACGAGAGCCACCTCCTGCGCCTCGAGTGGTCGGGTGAGCGGGGCATTGGCGGCGACGTACTCGACCATCCGGTCGATGATCCCGATCGCGCTCGCGGCGCGCGAGGCCAACGGGCCCGCGGAGATGCAGTTCACCCTGACGCCGTGCCGCCGCCCCGCCTCGTAGGCGAGGACGCGCGTGTCGCTCTCGAGTGCGGCCTTGGCCGACGACATCCCGCCGCCATACCCCGGAATCACTCGCTCGCTGGCCATGTAGGTGAGCGAGATGAAGGAGCCGCCATCGCGGAGACGCGGGGCGAGGCGATTTACCATCGCCACCATGGAGTACGCGCTCACGCTCAGCGCCTCCAGGTATCCGGCGCGGCTCGTCTCGAGCAGCGGCTTCTTCACCTCGGGTCCATTGGCCAGCGAGTGGACGACGATGTCGAGGGGGCGATCGCCGAAGTCGGCCACCAGCCGGTCCACCAGGCCATCGATCGAGAAGTCGCCCACCTCCTTGTAGCGCTTGTTCGTCTTGAGCTCGTCAGGCGCCTCGGCGAGCGATGTGAACGCAGCGTCGAGTGGATAAATCTTCTCGAAGGCCAGCAGCGATCCATCGCTCAGCTGCCGCGAGGCGTCGAGCTTCCCGCGCTCGAGGAGGTTGTGGAAGATGTTGAGCGCCGGCGGCCAGGTGGCGACCACGATCGACGCGCCGGCCTCGGCGAGCGCCTTGGCGATGGCGAAACCGTAGCCGGCGTCGTCGGCGACACCGGCAATGAGAGCTCGCCGCCCGGAGAGATCGATGCCCAGCATGCCCGCTAATACTAGCCTGCCACGGGGGAATCGGCAGGCAGTCGGCGCCCCGCCGCGTGTCCCTGCGCCTGCCGCGCCAGCACCGCCACAGCGCCGATCAGCTCCTCCATGTCGCCCCGCGTTGTGCGGAAGCCGAGTGGGCAGATTCTGAGCGAAAGCCGGCCGCCGAGCCGTGTCGTGGAGATGAAGAAGCGCCCCTCCTCACGCAGTGCCTCGACAATGCGCTCGTTGAGCGCGTCGAGCTCCTGCGGATCGCTCAGCCCGCGCGGGCGGACGCGGAAGCAGAGAATCCCGAGCGTTGCCGGAGCCAGGACCTCCATGTCCGGGTCGGCGCGGACGAGCGTCTCCGCGTGAGGCGCGAGCGAGAGACTCTCGGCGATCGCCTCGGCGATCGCGTCCACGCCGAAATAGCTCACGCTCAGCCATACCTTTATGGCGCGCGAGTAACGGGACAGCTGCTCGCCGTAGTCGGCGAAGTTGACCGCCTCACCGACGGCCGCCGCATCCCGCAGGTAATCGGGCATGATGTGGTACATCGAGTACAGTCGCCCGGGTTCGCGGGCGAGCAGGCATCCGCACTCGAACGGGACGTACAGCCACTTGTGTGGATCGATGGTCACCGAATCTGCGCGCTCGACCCCCGCCAGGGCACGCCGCCCCACCGGCGTGAGCACGGCGAAGCCGCCGTAGGCGGCATCGATGTGGAACCAGATTCTTTCGCGCTGACAGAGGTCGGCGATGGCACCGAGCGGATCGACCGCTCCGGTGTTGGCCGTTCCCGCGTTGGCAACGACCATGAATGGGATCAATCCGCGGGCGCGATCGGCGGCGATCGCCTTCTCCACCGCGTTGGGGACGAGCCGAAAATCGGCCTCGGTCGGCAGCATCCTCACCTGGGCGCGCGGCACTCCGGCGATCCAGGCGGCGCGAACAGCTGACGAATGCGTCTGGTCGGAGAGGTAGACGGTGAGGCGACTGATTCGATCCGCCTCCTCACCGACGACGGCGTGCCGAGCCGCGACCATCGCGATGAGAGTGGCGGTGGATCCCCCAGACGTGAGAAGGCCACGCGTCCCCTCCGGCATCCCCGTCCACTGTCTGAACCAGTCGAGTACGAGCGCCTCGAGCGCGTTCGGTCCTTCCGCCACCTGCCAGGCGCCGGCGAAGAAGTTGTAGCCGGTCGCCAACCAGTCTCCGAGGACGGCGGGAAAGGTCGGACAGCTCGGGACGTACGCGACGAACCCCGGATGCGGCTCCCGCGCCGCGTGGCGAAAGACGTTGCCGCGGAGGTGGTCGAGCAGCGTCTCGAACTCCTGGCCGTCGCGCGGCGGGGACACGTCGCGTCGCCATGCGTCGCCGCCCTGCGGGAAGCGGCTGAACGCGCGCTGCTCGCGCAGCGTCGCGAGGTGCTCGGCGACGACGTCGGCGACGCGATGGCCGAGGCGGCGCATCGTGTCGTGGTCGAGATCGAGCGGGGAGCGATGGTGGTGATGCAGCATGGAAGGGTGTCCGAGTGGCTGGGTGGCGGGCCGGGGAGGTAGCTTACACCGCGCGAGAGCAGCCGACCAGAGATGAGCATACCTGTTCCCAACGTCGTCGGGACCGTCGACGCGCCGCTCGCGCGTGGCCTCATGTTCACGCGCGGCCTCTGGCGCATCGCGGGCGCCGATGCGTCGGCGGGCAACGCGGTGGCGCTCCTGAAGGACGGCCCGGCGGCGTTCGATGCGATGATCGCCGCGATCGACGAGGCGACCCGGAGCGTGTCACTCGAGAGCTATCTCGTGCGCAGCGACTCGGTCGGCGAGCGATTCGCCGGTGCGCTGATGCGAGCGGCCGCGCGCGGTCTCGAGGTCCGGTTCATCGCCGATTGGGTCGGGTCACGCGGCTCGTCAGGCGCCTTTTGGCGCCGGCTCCGCGAGAACACGGTTGCGGTCCGGATGTTCAGCCCTCCCGGCTTCCGGCGCTGGCTCGGCCTCGTGCCCCGCGATCACCGGAAGCTGCTGGTCGTGGACGACGCCATCGGCTTCACCGGAGGGTTCGGGCTCGCCGAGCAGTGGAGCGGCATGATGCGGCGGCGACGGCGCGCTCCCTGGCGCGATACGGCGGTGCGGATCGCCGGACCTGCCGCCATCGACATGCAGCGGGCCTTCGACACGATGTGGGCCAGAGCGTCGGGGGAGGAGCGGCGCACGAGCCGCCGGCACGTGAGGGTTTCGCGCGGCGCCAACATCGATCCGGATACCGCCCAGGGAGCGGTCGTCGGCATCATCGAAGGGGAGCCCTGGCGGCTGCGGATCTCGCGCGCCCTCCAGATGAATGCCGTCGCCGCCGAGCGCTGCATCTGGATGGCCAGCGCCTACTTCTATCCGTCGGACGCGGAAATCGAGGCCCTCGCCGGCGCCGCTCTGGATGGTGTCGACGTCCGACTCCTGGTGCCGAGCCGCTACGACCACCCCTGGGTCCGCCGCCTCACGCGCAGCCTGTATTCGCGGCTACTGCGCAATGGCGTCAGGATCTGGGAGTGGAACGGCGCCATGATGCATGCCAAGACGAGCGTCATCGATGGGCGGTGGGTTCGCGTCGGATCCACCGACTACAACCCGCTCGGCGTGGCCATCAACTACGAGCTCGACGCGGTGATCGAGGACCGGGCCTTGGGGCTCGAAGCCGAGGCGATGTATCTGGCCGACCTCGAGCACTCCACCGAGATCCTGCCGGGATCGAGCCTCCACACCTGACGAGCGCCCCGCCTCTGGGCGCTGGATCCGCAGCGGTTTGCGCCGGCAGCGGCCCAATGGTAGAGTCCGACAGCCAATCGCCCCACTCCGTCTCCACGAGCTGACCATGCGGATCGCCACACTCCTGCTCGGCGCCATCGGCCTCGCCTCGATCGCCGGAGCGCAGCCACCCAGCCCGTCGTCAGGCCAACGATACAACCGGCTCCTCATCAAGAACGCCCTGGTGATCGATGGCGCGGGCAATCCGACGCGCGGACCGATGGACATCCTTATCGAGGGAAACAGGATCGCCGTGATCCAGCCATCGACGGAGAAGGAGTTTTCGGGGAGTAGCGTCCCCGGAGCGACGATCAGCGGCTCGGTCGATAGAGTGATCGACGCCACGGGGATGTACGTGATGCCGGGGATCATCGACGTCCACGCCCACATCCAGTTCTCGCGCGGCGGACAGCCCTTACCGAAGGACTACGAGTACAAGCTGCTGCTCGGGCATGGCATCACGACCATTCGCGATCCCGGCTCTCTCGAGGGGATCGACACCGTGCTGGCGCACGCCCGCCTCTCAGCGGAGAACAAGATCTCCGCGCCTCGGATCATCGCCTACATGATGGTGGGTGCCAACACCCCCGAGGAGGCGCGGGCGATGGTGCGGCAGGCGAAGTCGAAGGGAGCACAGGGGCTCAAGGTCTTCATCAACCGGCCCGACGTCTGGAAGGCGATAGCCGAGGAGGCGCACAAGCTCGATCTGCCGATCGCGACCGACATGAAGATCCAGGAGTTGGACGCGATCGGCGCGGCGAGGCTCGGCGTGCGCTCGATCGAGCATTGGTACGGCATTCCGGATGCGGCGATCCCCGGCCCGCAGGACTTCCCTGATAGTTACAACTACGACGATGAGCTCGACCGCTTCCGGTGGGCGGGCGACATCTGGCGTCAGGCGGATTCGGCGCGCCTGTCGGCGGTGCTCGATACGATGCTCGCCCACGGCGTGACGTGGGACCCGACCTTCGCCATCTACGAGGCGAACCGCGACCTCCAGCGGGCGAGGTCGCAGCCCTGGTTCGCCGAGTACGCGCTGCCGCAGGTGATGGCGCACTTCAACCCCGACCCCACGCGGCATGGCTCCTACCATTTCGACTGGACGACGGCCGACGAGGTGCGGTGGCGAGAGAACTACCGCATCTGGATGAAATGGGTGCGCGAGTACTCGCGGCGGGGAGGGATGGTGACCGTCGGATCCGACGCCGGCTTCATCTACGAGCTGTACGGCTTCACGACGATTCGGGAGATGGAGATGCAGCAGGAGGCCGGCTTCCACCCTCTCGAGGTCATTCAGCACGCGACGTCGAACGGCGCGGCGCTCCTCGGCCTCCCCAACACCGGCGTCATCCGCCCCGGATTCCTCGCCGACATCGCGATCGTCGACGGGAACCCGCTCCACAACATGAAAGTGCTCTATGGCACCGGCATCGAGGTGGCGCAGGACGGGAAACTCGTCAGGCGCGGAGGGGTGAAGTACACGATCAAGGACGGCGTCGTCTTCGACGCGCCGCAGCTGCTGGCGGACGTGCGGGAGATGGTGCGGCGGGCCAAGTCCTCGGGGCCCACCGTGGCGCCCTGATCGCGGCGGCGCAGCGCAGACGCAGGACCGATAGAAGAAGGCGCTGGTCAGCGGCTCCAGCTGTTGTTGCGGCGGTGCGTGTCGGGGAAGAGGCGCTCCGGGTCGATCTCGATGCGCGCGATGCGGGGAGAGTCGACCAGCCTGAGCTGGTAACGCGTCACGTCCGCCTTCCAGATCTCCACCGGCAAACTGATCCGCTCCTTCGCCCCACCCTCTCGGGTGATCTCGAGCGGGACGGGCATGATGGCTCGCCCGCGATTCTCGATGGTGACCTCGAGGGAGTCGCCGAGGTCCTTCACCCCGCCGATCGCCTGATCCAGCGTCCATGTCTCGAGGAACCACTCGCGCCAGAACCAGGTCAGGTCCTGACCCGCGACCTGACTCATCGTGTTCCAGAAGTCCTGTGGGTACGGATGCCGGTTGGTCCATCGACGGCCGTACTCTCGGTATCCGCGCAGGAATAGCGAGTCGCCGAGCACGCCCCGGAGCGCTCGCATGACCGCCACCGGCTTGTAGTACGACGCGTAGATGTACGCCGTCTCGTTGGCGTAGGCGTCGGAGTGCCTGACGAGCGGGCCCTCGCTCGGTGCTCCCGTCGCGGCGATGTAGGTCTCCGCCTCCTCCCGCTCGGTGTCCTTGTGCTGGAAATCCCGCTCACCTTGCGTCTCATCGAACTCGGTGAATCCCTCATCCATCCAGGCGAACCGCTTCTCGTCCGATCCCACGAGCATCGGAAACCACATGTGCCCCACCTCGTGCACCGTCACGCTGTAGAGCTGCGAGCCGAGGTTGCTCCCGATGACGGTGATCATCGGGTACTCCATGCCGCCGCTCACGATCCCGGCGAAGGCCGTCATGTGCGAATACGGGTAGGGCCAGAGGTAGCGGGAGAGAAACTCGATCGAGTGCTGGACATAGCGTGCGCCATCGTTCCAGTTGGGCCCGCTCGCGCGGTACAGGGCGTCGACCAGCGCGGTGTCCGCGCGCCCCGTCCCATCGCGGTCCCCGACCACTGCTGCGGCGGCGTCCCATCGAGCATCGCTGGAAGCGCCGAAGGCGAAGTCGCGGACGTCATCGGCGGCGAAGTGCCAGGTGAGCGTGCCGCTCACTCCGCGCATCGTCGCCCGTCCGGCACCCTGCTCCCCGCCGCCGACGATGTGTACCGGTTGCCGTGTCGCCCGCGCCTGCGCCAGCCGCTCGCGGGTGCGCGCCGACAGGACCTCCTCCGGGTTCGCCAGCTCTCCCGTCGCCGCGACCAGCCAGTTGTCAGGCACCGTCAGGCTCACATCGTAGTCGGCGTAGCCCATGTAGAACTCGCCGATGCCGAGGTACTGGTCCGTTTGCCAGCCGCCGACGTCGTCGTACACCGCCAGTTGCGGGTACCACTGCCCGAGAAAGAACGTCACGCCATCCTGTCCCATGCGTGGGCCCCCCGCCGGCGGAATCTTGAAGCTCCAGGCGAAGGCGAGTCTAAGGCTGTCCCCCGGAGCGAGCGCATGGGGGAGGGAGATCCACCCGATGGTCCCGTCGACCCGGTAGCCAGCCCCGCTGTCGGCTGCCTGACGAGGCAGGTCGATCCCCTCGGCCGCCACGCGTGTGAGTACGAGGCCGCCGGTGACCGGCATGGACTCGTCGCGCTTCGCACCGAGCAGATGGATGTTCTGGTAGAGCTCGATCGCCAACTTGCCGAGCGAGTCCGGCGAGCGATTCAGGTAGACCACGTCCTCGGTGCCGGTGAGACGGACGGAGCCAGGGTCGATCGATGCCGAGATCCGATAGCGCGCCCACTGCTGCCAGTAGTGCGGTCCAGGCTCGCCCGTCCAGGTCCGCGTCCCCCGCGCCACTGCGCGGGCGAATGGCGAGAGGGTATCTCGCTCGGGCGCAACGGCGAGCGGTGCCGGCACGTTGCGGTTGGTCGCGCAGGCGGCGAGGCCTAAGACGAGCAGCGCGAAGAAGGGGCGGCAGCGCATTCGGCGAGCGATCGGAGCGTCAAGAGTCTTCCACGAACCCGAAGGATGCAGCCATGTCGACGCTTGGCGCGAGCGTGCCCGGATGGCAGGCCGCGGCTAACTTATCGCCCACATGAAGAGCGGGATCTTCATCGTCGCCGAGCTGACCGGCGCCGTGCGCGAGCGCGTTCTCGAGATTCAGCGGTGGGCCGACCCGAAGCTGGCGGGTGGGACACCGCCTCACATCACACTCGTCGGATCCTCAGGCGTCGGACCGATGCCGATCGGGACGCCGGTGGAGGCGCTGAACGAGCACCTGGAGGCGATCGGCCGCACGACGGCGCCGATCCCGGTGCGCTTCGGCGCCCCGCACCGCTTCATGCAGACGGACATCATCGTCCTCCCGATCGACCCACACGGGCCGCTCCGCACCCTCCACGAGCGCATTGCGACTAGCGGTCTCCTCTTCGAGCGCCCGCGTTTCTCCTTCTCGCCTCACGTCACGCTGAGCTTCTACCAGACGCTCACGCCGGAGCGCGAGCGGCGACTCCTCGCGCTGCGGGTGAACGATCCGGTGCTCGTCGACCGCATCCAGTGCTACCTGACGCTCGAGCCTCAGCCGGCGCGCCGGGTGCTCGAAGTGCCACTCACCGGGCCGATTCGCGAGGAAGCCTAGCGATGTCGCTGCACGCGGGTTCGCCCCCGACGAGGAGCCCGTGAGGATGAAGGGGCCGACGTAGGCGGCCTGGCCGGCGAGGCTCAGAGCCCCTTCTTCACCGCTTCGTCGAGGTTCTGCTCTCCCCCGAGTCCGGTGTAGACGACCTTTCCCGCCTTGTCGATCACCACGATGTACGACGTCGCCGGTGCGTCGTAGGCATCGGTCGCCTGACCGTCCTTGTCGTACACGACCTGGTGCATGAAGGAGTGCTTCTCGGCGTACGCCTTGGCTCGCTCCGGCGACTGATTCACCGAAACCGCGACGGCGATGAACTTCACCCGACTTCCGTACTTCTTGACGACCGCATCCACCTGGGGCTCGAGCTCTTTGCAGTTGCCGCACCAGGTGGCCCAGAACTCGAGCACAACCGGCTGCTTGCCGATGAATGTCCCCAGGTCGAGTGGCTTGCCCTCCAGCGTCTGGACAACTGCGCCGGGCGCCTTCGCGCCGAGCTTGATGCCGAGCGGCTCTTGAGCCGCGGCACGCGCCGGGGGCGCGAGAAGGGTGGCCAGTGCGCCGACGGCCAGCGCGCGGACAACGCGGATCATGTGAGGAGCTCTCCCATCTTGATCAGATAGTACTCCGCAGCCCCGAGCATGATCGCCGCGAACAGCCTCTTCACCCACAAGAGCCAAGCGCCTGCCCGCGGAAGACGGGAGAGCAACCCGGAGAAGAGCCCGGCGGCCACGAGCAGTGTCGTCATGCCGAGCGAGAAGACGAAGAGGTAGAAGAATCCGAGCGCGGCGCTCCTCGTCGTCGCCACCCAGGTGAGAACCACGGCCATGACCGGCGCGCCGCACGGCGCGGCCACGAACCCCGACGCCGCGCCCATCGCGAACGTTCCCACGAGAGTCCCGCTATTTCCCGCTCGTGAGGCGCGCTCCACCAACGCAGCCGGGAGGCGAATCGGGATGACGTCCAGCATCGCGAGAGCGGCAATCACCAGGAGATTGGCCATCGCGAAGTACGCCCACGGATTCGTGCTGATGCTCCCGAAGAGCGTCCCGGTGAGCCCGGCGATGAGTCCAAGGAGCGCGTACACGACTGCCAGCCCGACGGCGTAGCTCACAGCGAGGGCCAAGGCGCGCATCCGGCGGGCACCGCCCGCCGCCGCCCCCGCGGTCTGGCCACCGACGAGCGATATCGTGATCGGAATCATCGGATAGACACACGGCGTGAGGCTGGTGAGCACGCCGGCGCCGAAAAGAACCGGGATGGCGAGAAATGGGTGGGCGAGATCGGGTGACATCGCCGGAAAGATAAGAGCGGGTCCGGGATTCCGAATCGTATCAAATCGTAAGAACCAGCTTCCCCGTCGTGCGTCTGGTTTCGAGGTCCTGGTGTGCGCGCGCCGCCTCTTCGAGTGCGTACACATGCTCGGCGCGAATGCGCAACCTCCCCTCGAGGATAGCGCCGAAGATGTCGCTTGCCCGGGAGAGGAGGGTGACCCGGTCGGCCACGTAGTCGGCCAGGCGGGGGCGGGTGAGAAAGAGCGAGCCCTTCGCGCCGAGAACGGCCGGCTCCGTCGCCGGGACCGCGCCGCTCGAGGTGCCGCAGAGCACGAGCATCCCCCGAGGGCGGAGCGAGTCGAGGCTCCCGAGAAATGTCGTGCGCCCCACCGAGTCGTAGACCACGGCGACCCCCACGCCATTCGTCAGGCGACGGGTCGCCGCCGCGAAATCCTCCTCGGTGTAGAGAATGACATCGTGAGCGCCGGCGGCCCTCGCGAGGTCGGCCTTGGCGCGCGTCGACACCGTGCCGATCACGCGCGCGCCCGCGCGTGCGGCCATCTGCGTGAGGAGGAGGCCGAGCCCCCCCGCGGCGGCGTGAATCAGGACGTCGTCCCCCGGCCTGATCGGGTAGGTGGTCTTGGTGAGAAAGTGAGCGGTGAGTCCCTGCACCAGCGACGCTGCGGCCGTGGCGTCATCGAGGCCCGCGGGGATCGGCACGAGCTTCCATGCCGGCACCACCGCGTAGTCGGCGTAACTCCCGAGATTCATCACCCAACCCACACGCTCTCCGACCTTCACCTCCGCGACGCCCGGCCCCAACCCGGCGACGATGCCGACGCCCTCCACTCCGGGTGTGAACGGGAGTGGGGTGGGGTAGAGCCCTGTGCGGTAGTAGACGTCCACGAAGTTCACGCCCGCCACCGCGAGCTTGATCAGCGCCTCCCCCTCGCCTGGCGTCGGCGTCGGAAGATCTCGCAGCTCGAGCACGTCCGGTCCGCCCGTTCGGGCGACGATGATGGCACGCATGGTGGGGCTAGAACGTACAGGGGTAGGGTGAAGGGGGCGAGGTTGGCCGCTCGCGTCGTGTGGGTGGAAGCAAGTGTTGTTCCGAGGCTTCGCGCAGGTATCGGGTCTGTTCCGCTCTCGGCAGCCGACGTTCCAGCTTTCCCGTTCGACTGTTATTCTGTCCCCTCATGCCCGGCGCGCCCTCCGCCCGACGCCGTTCCGCGTCCAGCACGGTCCCGCACATCGCGATCGAGTGCGTCTCGCCCGAGCTGGACGACGGCCG
>DASPTK010000048.1:0-13988 GCA_035623475.1 Gemmatimonadaceae bacterium
CTCGATGCTGGTCGGCGTGCACTCCGCCGATCCGATGACGTATGGCCTCATCGCCGTGATCTTCCTGGTGATCGCCACCGCGGCATCCTGGATGCCGGCACGGCGGGCGGCGGCGCTCGACCCGATCATCGCCCTACGCGAGGAGTAGGGCGAGCCCTTACGAACAAAGCCTGACGACGGCGTCGCACACTCTGGCTGTCGTCATTCTCCGCACGAGATCGCCGTGGTATCCCCACTGCGACGGCGAGAGATCTTTGCTATCTATCCTTCTGAAAAAACAAGTCACAGGGCGCCGCACGGAGCGGCGAAGGAGGATTTATGGCAATCATCACAACGCGGAAATGGGGAATGCCGGCCCGGCTCGCCCCTCTCTTCCCGCTGCCCACCACACGGGCGTTCGAGGAGATGGAGAACCGGCTCCAGCAGCTGGTGAAGGAGCCATTCGGCACGGCACTGCTCCCGGAACCCCTGGGCTACGTTCCGCCGATCGAGATGACCGAATCGCCGACGGAATTCCTGGTGACCGCAGAGCTTCCAGGCCTGCAGGCGAAAGATGTGGAGGTGGCGTTCGAGGGTGACGTACTGACCATCCGTGGGGAGAAGGTCGAGACCTACAAGGAAGAGCAGAATGGCCGGCGGTATCACCTGTATGAGAGGATCTATGGCGCGTTCGCCCGGTCCTTTGCCTTCCCGACGCCGGTGAACATGGAGAAGATCGCGGCCGAGTTCGTGAACGGCGTCCTTACGGTGCATGTTCCGAAGGCAGCCGAGGAGAAGGTTCGCGGAAAGAAGATCCCGGTCGCCGAGACGAAGCTCGTGGAACCCAAGATCCCCGAGACGAAAGTCGCCGAGCCGAAGCTCGGTGAGAAGAAGATTGAGCCGAAGATGGCCGAAGCGAAGAAGTAAGGGCTCGCGCATCCGAGCAGTGATGTGGAAAGGGCCGTCCGAATGGGCGGCCCTCTCTCATCTATACCATCAACCGGCCATCCGCGTCGCGGCGCCGGCGCCTAGAGCATCTCAGAGAGCGGTGGGGAATGTTTCCGCGACTTCGCCCTCCCCGGCCTCCCATTCCCCGGTACGCTCCAACGGCTCGACCGCGCGGGTGACATCGTAGTGAAGGATCGCATCGAACTGGCTGCGCAGCCGCGCGCGGAAGTAGTGACTCGCGCGCTCGGTCTCGGGGCGATAGATGACGCCGATCGCACGCTCTAGTCGCGGCTGGGACAGCGGCCCGCGCACGCCCCCGGTGCCCGCCAAACGAATGGCGAAGTTGCCGACGCCGAGGGTGTGGAAGAGCGCCTCATAGCTCTCCGGCAGCGCTGGGCGCACGCGCTTGCGCTCTGCCGGCGCTCCCCAGTCGGAGGCGGCGGTGACCGTGCCGGTGAACGTGGAGAACCCCACCAGCGCCGCCTCCGCCTGATGGGCCTGGCGGACCAACTGCCCGAGGGTGTGCTCACCGGCAACCCCAAGCTCTGTCGCCCGGGCATCACCGACGTGCGAGTTGTGCGCCCACACCGCGATCTTCGGGCGCGCTCCCTGCGCCGAGAGATGGGCATCGAGCGCTTCGAGCGTCTGCGCCATGTGCCCATCCCGAAGGTTCCACGACTCGATGCGCCCGCCAAACATCGCGCGGTAGTACTGCTCCGCGTTCCGCACGACGCGTGCATTCTGCTCGGCGTAGAAGAGATCATCGCCCATCAACCGGCCGTCGCGCTGGGCGTATGTGGCTGCGTTCCGATTCAGCTCCATCAGCTGAGCCACGACCTCGCGCTCACACGACGGCGTGAGGCCGAACCCGGCAGCGTAGCCGTAGGCGCTTGGATCGTCGCCGAACTGGTCGAAGCATCCGTAGCGATACTGGGCACGGCGCGCCGCCTCCGGATCGACGACACGGAGGTATTTGAGAACGGCCTCGATCGATGCGTGCAGGCTGTAGAGGTCGAGGCCGTAGAACCCGACACGACGCGCCGGCGGCTGGGCGTCGTTGTACTGTCGCAGCCAGCCGACGAAGTCGAGAACGTCCGCATTCCTCCACATCCATTGCGGGAAGCGTTTGAAGCCCGCCAACGCATCGGAGGCATCGGCATCGTCGGAGAGGCCGCGCACGTACCGGTTCACTCGGAAGGCATCCGGCCAATCCGCCTCAACGGCGATGGCCGTGAAGTGTCGCTCGCGAATGAGCCTCTTCGTGATCTCGGCGCGCACCCGGTAGAACTCGTGCGTACCGTGGGAGGCCTCTCCGATGAGCGCGAAACGAGCGCCTCCGACTGCGTCGATGATCGGATCGAAGTCATCGGGTGCGCCGGTCAGGGGGCGCACGATCGACTTGAGGCTGACCACGGGAGGCGGGGCCATCTTCGGCATAATCTAGATCGCCCTCGGGAAGGCCCACGGCCGCGGCGTCCAGGCCGACCGACGGCGTTCCCCGTTGAGGCTCAGTCCACCATGCTCGGCCCTCTCCCCAGGCATCCAGCGCCGGAACCACTCGCTGGCGAGCCGCGCCACCTCGTCGAGCGCCCCGGGCTCCTCGAAGAGATGCGTCGCACCAGCGACTACTCGCACATCCGTACGCGCCGTGATCTGGCGCTGCGCGTCGTCCGTCAACTCGATGATCGGCGTGTCGAGTCCGCCGACGATGAAGCGCGTCGGCGCCCGAAGGCGAGCGAGGGCGGGGCCCGCGAGATCCGGCCGTCCGCCGCGAGAGACGACCGCGCACACGTCGGGCAGATGCGACGCCGCCACGATCGCAGCGGCGGCACCGGTGCTCGCGCCGAAGTAGGCGACCGGCAAACTCTCCAGCGCCGGCTGCTCCATTACCCAACGCGTGGCACACTCGAGGCGTGTGGCCAGAAGAATGATGTCGAACCGCAGCCGACCGGTCCGATCATCCTCAGCCTCTTCCTGACGAGTGAGGAGATCGAGGAGCAGGGTCGCGAA
Source organism: Gemmatimonadaceae bacterium (assembly GCA_035623475.1). Classification (GTDB taxonomy): domain Bacteria; phylum Gemmatimonadota; class Gemmatimonadetes; order Gemmatimonadales; family Gemmatimonadaceae; genus DASPTK01. The sequence goes on from DASPTK010000048.1 coordinate 2,938, forward strand.
TCCCGCCTGGTTGAGCGCTCGCGCAACGAAACGGTTGCGGGGGCTCAGGCGACTGCTTCCACTGCCATGGGCGAAGATCACGATGCCCCGCGTCGCCGCCGGGACCGCGAGATTCGCCCGCATGACCTGGTCGCCGCACGGAATGACAACGCCATTCCCACCAGTCGTGGAGTTCCGTGAGAGCAGGGCTCGCACTTCTTCGTCGCTCGTCTGGGTGAAGTCATCGTACCAGAGACCGACAGCCCGGAACGGCTCCGGCGTCATGACGGAGACGACCTCGTCCGCCCGTCCGCGCAGGGCGAACACCGCCTCTCGCGACGCCACCGGAGCGGCCGCCACGATTGAGCCAACGCGCCGCTGGCGCAGCGCCTCGATAGCGGCAAACATGCTCGCCCCCGTCGCTAGTCCATCGTCGACGAGAACGATCGTGCGCCCCGCTACGTCCACCATAGGCCGTCCGCCACGGTAGGCGCGCTCGCGCCGTTCCAGCTCCTCCCCTTCCGTGGTGGCAATCTCCTCGAGCGCCTGCGTCGTAATGCCCAGCTCGTGGATCATCGGCTGGTTGAGCACCCGCACACCTCCGCTCGCGATCGCCCCCAATGCCAGCTCATCGAAGCCGGGAACGCCGAGCTTCCGGACAACGAAAACATCGAGCGGCGCCCCCAGTGCCCGCGCGACTTCGGCGGCTACCGGCACACCCCCACGGGCGAGGCCGAGGACGACGACGTCGGACCGATTGGCGTAGCCTGCTAGCGCAGCCGCCAGCGCCTTACCTGCGGCGCGCCGATCAGAAAATGGTTTCGGTGCCATATCCCACCCCCGCCTGACGAGAGTGCGCGCGGGCACCACGCCCGCGCGCACTCGTTCAATCACAAGGCGAGCTTGAGCTCGTCCTTCACGATTCTCACCCCGGGCGCCGCCCAGGCTGCCCGTTCCGCATCCTCGCGTTCGATGAAGGAGCGCACCTCTCCTCGGAGAGTCACGATCCCGCCGTCAGCCTCTACCTGGATCCGCCGCGCATCCAGCTCGGCGTTCCGCTTGAGAGCCGCCTCGATCTTGGCTTTCACGTCGGAGGCCTGCGGTCCAGCCGGGCGAACATCGATCAGATTGATCACGCCCTTTACGCCGGTGAGATAGCGCACCGCACGCTCCGCCGAGGCCTTCTCGTAATACCAGCTCACCGCGCCTTCGAGGGTCACCCATCCGTTGCGGACAACGACTTTGATCGCGTTCTGGGGGACCTCGACGTCCCAGAGCAGCGCGTTTGCGGCAGCGCGCGCGATCTCGGGATCGGTCTTGTTGTATTCCCCCGGTGTCATGACGTGGAGATCCTCGGCGATCGCCCGCACTCCCGACACCCGCTCCGCGGCGCGCTCCGCCGCGTACTTCTGAGCGAACGTGTCCACGGTCCCCGTCAGCGTGACCACGCCGTCGGTGACCGCGACGCCGATCTGGGCGGCCTTGATGCTCGGTTCCCACTTGAGCTCCGCCATCACGTTCTGCTGCAGCTCCGTGTCGCGCTTCATATGTCACTCCTGCCATGTGGTCGGTTCGCCCCGGCGTTCCGTCCTCCGGTGGCTGCTACGCCCAACGTACTTAGGCAGCGCTCACGGGTCTGTCGGTCCAAGCGTGAAAAGCGCGCCAGGAAACCCTGGCGCGCTGTCCGGGATCGCCGGACTGCTCGGGCTGAACACGTCACCGCAGCCGCTCGGTGAGCGGCTACTTGAATCCGCGTTCGTCAAAATCCCGTTCGTCATTGAAGACGTACCGGCGCGGGCCGATGCGGTGCTCGGCCACAGCTCGCGTGATGTCCGATGTGGTGACTATCCCCACCAACCGCTTCCCCTCGATTACCAGCACGCGGTGGATCGCCGACTTCCGCATCATCTCCGCCGCCTGCAGGATGTCCGCCGTCGGCGGCAAGGCGCGGACGGCGCGCGTCATCACCTCGGACACCGTGTGCTCGTCGAGGGCGTTGTGCTTCTTCGCTCGCGCGTTCTCGAAGCGCGCTTCACCGTCGCTGTCGGAGTCGTCCCACACCTCGGTGAAGAAGGCCCCCGGCTCCTCCTCCTCATCCCCCTCGTCGAGCTCCTCCCCCTCGCCTTCCTCCGCCCAATCGCCTTGCTCCTCTTCGACCTCCGCAGCCGTCGGCTCGTTAGCCGCGAAGGCAAGGATGTCCGAGGAGGTGACGACACCCACCACCTCGCCATTGGCGAGCACCGGTGCCCCACTGACGTGTCGCGCGGTGAAGACCTCCATCGCCTCCCGCATCGTGGTCTCCGGGGTGACCGACATGACATCGGCCGTCATGATGTCTCGAATCCGCAGCATCGCTCGCTCCAGTCCCATCTCGTACCACGGAGATAAAGGTCCGCGTCGTCGCGAGCAGTCGGCAGATCACCGATTGTTCGTCGGGGATAATCCGTATCGGCCTGCTGCCGATGACGCGAGTCGAGCGACGGATGGCGAACCGCGTGTCGATCTCGCGGCGCACTCAGGCAACACTCGCGTCGCTGTCCGGTCTATGACGTATCTTTGACCGGCTGTTGCTGTTCGCGACGGCGCACCGATTACAGCTTGGGGCCGGCAACCGGAGCCGGTGCGCGCGACCGGGCGACTCATCGGTTTCGGGGAATGCCTAGCAGCGGACCCCTTCCCTCCATGTGCCGATGCCCACGTCCTCACGCCAGCGCTCAGCGGCCGTTGCGCTCCTATTGGCGGTAGCGGCCCCGATCAATGCTCGGGCGCAAGCCTCCACGATCGTGATGTTCCGCGGCGATCCTGAACACACGGGGGTCACCACAGAGAAGCTCTTTGCCGGACAAGGCGGCATCCGTTGGCGCGTTCAGACGGGCGACGTTGTCCGCTCCTCAACCGCTGTCACGGCCAATCGCGTCTTCGTCGGGAGCGGCGACGGCTTTCTCTACGCCATCGACCGCGAGAGCGGAACGGTCGTCTGGAAGTTCTCCGCGGGTGCCCCGGTCCACGCCTCTCCTGCTGTTGCCGGGGGACTCGTCGTCTGCGCGACGCTCGCCGGGAGGATCTTCGCTGTCGACGAGGAGTCGGGGCACAGCCGGTGGGCGATCCAGACTGGACCCAAGCTCCCTCTCGAGGACGAGCGCTCCGACTGGGACATGCTCGTGTCATCGCCGGTCGTGGTCGGCGGCACGGTCGTGATCGGCGGACAGGACGGTCTCGTCTACGCGCTCGACCTGAGGAACGGCCACATTCTCTGGCGCGCCAAGACGAAGGGCCGCGTGCGCGGTACGCCGGCGGTCAGTGGCGACATGGTCGTCGTCGGCTCGTTCGACGCTCGGGTCTACGCGTACGATTTGAAGACGGGGGCCGAGCGGTGGGTGCACCGAACCGTCGGCGACACACTCGTTTCGGCCCAGTGGGGGTTCGACCGTCGCGCGGTCCAGAGCTCACCCGCCGTGATGGACGGCATGGTGTTCATCGGATCGCGCGACAGCGGCCTCTACGGAATCGATGCGTCGACAGGCGAGCGTCGCTGGAGATTCAGCCACCGGGGGTCCTGGGTGCTCGGGTCGCCGTCGGTGCGTGACGGTGTGGTGTACGTCGGGAGCTCGGATGGACACTTCATTCAGGCGGTCGAGGCCAAGAGCGGGAAGGAGCTCTGGCGGCGCGCGACAGGCGGGAACGTGCTCGGATCCCCGCTCGTCGCGGGAGACCTTCTGCTCGCCGGGAGCCGCGAGGAGGGAGGTGGCGGCTTCCTCTTCGTTCTCGACCTCGCGACGGGTGACGTGCGCTGGAAGCTGCGGCTCGACGAAGCGACGGTCTCGACCCCAACCCTCTACAAAGGCGTGGTCTACATCGGTACCGATGCCGGGAGCGTTCTCGCGATCGGCCAGGTGAACCCGGCCGTCGCCCGCTTGGCGGTCTTCTACGACTCCACCATCGCGCAGCGCTCGTTCGTCCCCGGCGCCCTCCTGGCCCGCGAGTATTTCGTTCGCCAGGGATATCAGGAGCTCGGTCCCGACTCGCTGGCGGCCTTCATGGCGGCGCGCATCGCCGATGGCGATCCGAGCGTCGTCGTGTTCGCCGCCAGCGGACTCCCGACGAGTGTCGCACCTGTACCAGACGATACGGTGCTCTTCCGCCGCTACCTCGAGTCGGGGGGGAAAGTCGTCTGGCTCGGCGGCCCCGTCGGCACTTACATCCTCGACTCTCTCGGCCGACCGATCAAGGAAGACACGACCCGGATGACGCGCCTCATCGGCGTTTCGTTCTCGCAAGGCGACTTCTCCGACAATCCAGCGCACCCCACCGATGCGGGGCGCGCCTGGGGGATCGAGAACTGGATGCGCGGGTCGAGTGCCCTTCCCCCGAGCGCCGTCACCGAAGCCCTCACGATCGACGAGGTCGGAAAGGCATCGGCGTGGGTTCGCTCCTATCGCGCCGATCGACCTGGAGCAGGATTCGTGTCGCTCTGGTGTATGGGAGCGTCCGTCGAGCGACTGCCGGTCATCCGCGCGGTGGCCGAGTACGGTCTGCTCCGGCCTGCTCTCCCTGCCACCGCATCGTCGCAGAAGGGGAAGGGCGCCGTTCGAGTGACCAACCCGAACGATTGATGCGAGGCGGGCCCAGAGGTGAGAGGCCCGCGTTCCGAGCAGAGGCTCGCCCTGATGCGAAACCGGGCCGCGCACCCGAAGTACGCGGCCCGGTCGCCTGCTCGCAGGACGCTACTTGACCGGCACGGCGTGGCCGAGGTGTTCGTCCTGGAGCCCGAGTATCTCCACGCCTGTCACGCGGCCATCGGTGAGCTGAAAGACGTACGACTCCTCCTGCTCGACGCCGTAGTACCTCCCCTTCAAGTAGTAGCCGGGGTGGTATCGATTGTTGCCCGCAGGCACGAGGTCGAACTCCGAATCGTAGTAATCTCCCTCGAGGGGATTGCTGCGTCCGCGCAGGGCGTCCTTCGACTCGAAGACCTCGAACACCGCCTTCTTCGACGTCGTGTCGTCCCAGCTGACCGAGTACTTGCCGACGAGCGCGCGCCGGTCATTGGCGGCCACCGTGGTCGCGGCGCCTCCGACGGTAAAGTGCATGGGCACGGCGGTCTTCCCCCAGTGCAGGCGCAGCGTGGCGCCATCGGGTCGAACGTCGGGGAAGGTGAAGGTCAGGATCTCGAGTTGCGGCGCCGACTCCGGCTGAACGATGAAGCGCATCTGCTCGTACTGCTTGTCCGGCGGGTGCATGTGAAACTGTTTCGCCTTGGTGAAGAGAATGACCGTCCAGGGACCGCTCGACTGCGGTTCCATCCAGAGCGAGTACGTCCCCTTTGGAAGCGGGCGCCCCTCCAGCTGAACGTCCTTATCGACGTCGATTGTGGTGGCCCAGTTCGCCCCCGGCGTCCACGTCTCCTTCCACGACACGACCTTCCCGAAGAGCGGATCGCGGCCGCGGGCCTGGGGGCGGTAGTACTCGACCGTGATCGTCGTGCCATTCACCGTCTGCGCCACCACGCCATGCTCGCTCGCCAGCACCTGACCGCGAGCGGTGGCCAGCGGCAGAGAGAGTGCAGACGCGACTGCAACCCACGAGAGATGTCGCCGGGTCATCGATCAGGCTCCAATTGGTAGCGGATCCACAGTGAGGTCGCGCCGCTCGTGAAGAGCGAGCCGTCCAGAGCTCAAAACTCCTTGTCGATCGCCGCTCGGATGTCATTCAGGCTCGCTCCCTTCTTGAAGAGCGAGTACGCCAGACGCGCCTGCCCCTGGCAGATGTGGCAGTCCTGCGCCATCGCCTCCCCTTCGTAGCAGGAGAGCAAGGAGCGGAAATCGTGTCCATCGGTGCAGCCGCAATGGCACCGAATCCCGTCGACGATCTGCGGCATCTCGCGCACCATGTCGAAGATCTTGGCGACATCGGGGTGGTCGGCGAGGCGCTCGCGTGGGAGGACCTTCGAGGCATCGATCCCCGGCCGGGGATCGGGGTGCGCGGGAGGCTGCAACCGCAGGCGAAGAGGCCACCGGGGCTGCGTCAGCACGACCAGGAGCGCGGGGAGGGCCCCCAGAAAGGTGCGGCGGGAGGAGGTGTGCGAGTCGATGGTGCCTCCGCGGTGCGCGTCGCCGGGGGGCGGCTCGTCGCCCTCGGCCATGGAGATCCCCCAATCTCACCTCGGATTCCATAGCGATCAAGCATCGCCGGCTGTCAGTCTTGCGTGAACCACAGGAAGAAATACACGCATTCCGTGGTCGTCCATCAGCACTTGCACCTCCCGTGAGCGCGCACGACATTCGGGACGCGCCGATGGCCGGTGGCCGGGCGCGTTGCGCGCCTTCAAGGGGACGAGCATTCGACTCGATGCTGAGGGCCGACATCCTCCATCTGGCGTCCGATCTGGCACGGCGCCGCGAGCCCTTTGCGCTGGCGACGGTGGTGCGGCGCGAGCCACCCAGCTCAGCTCAAGTGGGCGATACAGCCCTCATCCTACCGGATTCGACGGTGCACGGGTGGGTCGGCGGGAGTTGCGCGCAGCCCACGGTGGTGAGCGAGGTGCGTCGCGCGCTGAAGGACGGTCGCCCCCGATTGATCTCTCTTAGCCCCGGCGACATCGAGTCGCGTGAGGGCGTGTCGGCCTTTCCGATGATGTGTCACAGCGGGGGAAGCGTGGAGATCTTCATCGAGCCGGTGCTCCCTGCGCCGCGACTTCTGGTCTTCGGCACCGTGCCGGTCGCCCTGGCAACGGTGCGGCTGGCCCGTGAGCTCGGATTCGCTGTGGAGCACGTCGACCGGATCGAGGAGTGGGCATCGCGCGAGGGCCAAGCCTCGCACACAGAGGGGGCGTCGGGCGCGACGTCGGAGCGACCGTTCGCCCTCGTCGCGGCCATGGGACAGAACGACGAGGAGGCGCTCCTCGCCGCGCTCTCTGTCGAACCGACCTACCTCGGTGTGGTATCGAGCCGCACGCGATGGGAACAGCTCCGGGGTGATGTCCTCGACCGTGTTCGAGACCGCGCCGCGCTCGATCGAGTGAAGTGCCCCGCCGGCCTGGACATCGGCGCGCGGAGCGCGGAGGAGATCGCTCTGAGCGTGCTCGCCGAGATCGTGCAGGTACGGCGCACCGGCGCGCCCCGCGCGGTTCAGGAGCTCCCCGTGGCGCAGACCGAGCGCGATCCGGTGTGCGGGATGACGGTGACGGTGGCCGCCGGCACACCGCGTGCGGAGTTCGCCGGTCGGACCTACTACTTCTGTTGCACGGGCTGTCGCACGCGATTTCAACGAGATCCCGCGAGCTACGCCGCCGCGGTCGGAGCGGGGCGCTAGCGTCGCGTCGTCACTTCAACCGGTGTGGGCGCTCCGGCGCTCTCACCTCGCCAGGAGAGTCGCCTCATGATTCCGGCCCCGTTCGACTACCACCCGGCATCCAGCCTCGGCGAGGCGCTGACGCTCCTCGAGCGCTACGGCGATGACGCCAAGGTTCTGGCCGGCGGGCAGAGCCTACTCCCGATCCTGAAGCTGCGCCTCGGGCGCGCCGGCCATCTCGTCGACATCAGCAGGATCGCCGGCCTCGACTACATCAAGGAAGACGGCGGATTCCTCAAGATCGGCGCCGCCACTCGTGAGGCGGAGCTGGAGCGGTCGGATGTCGTCCGCAAGAAGTATCCGATCCTCGACGATACGACGGCGGTGATCGCCGATCCGCTGGTGCGCAACCGGGCGACCGTGGGCGGGAACCTGGCGCACGGCGATCCGGGGAACGATCACCCCGCCACCATGCTCGCGTTGGGCGCGCAGGTGGTCGCCTCCGGGCCCAAGGGGGAGCGGACGATCCCGATCGACAAGTTCTTCACCGGCCTCTTCGCGACCGCCCTAGCGCCTAACGAGATCCTCACCGAGATCCGCGTCCCCACGCCGCCGGCGAGATCGGGCGGGGCGTACATAAAGCTGGAGCGAAAGGTCGGCGACTACGCCACCGCGGGGGCGGCGGCCCAGGTCACCCTCTCGGCGAGCGGCGAGGTGGAGCGCGCCGGCATCGGACTGACGAATCTGGGGCCGACGCCGATCGAGGCGGTGGAGGCGGAGAAATACCTCAAAGGGAAGAAGCCCGACGATGCTGCGATATCCGAGGCGGCCAAGCTGGCGGCCAAAGCGGCCACGCCGACGGCCGATCGCCGCGGCGCTGTCGACTACAAGCGCGAGATGGCGCGCGTGCTCACCGCACGCGCTCTGAAGCTGGCGGTCCAACGTGCGACGGGGAGGGCGTGATGGCGACGCATTCGATCAAGGTGACGGTGAACGGCACGGAGCACACGGCCGACGTCGAGTCGCGGCTGCTCCTTGTTCACCTGCTACGCGACAAACTCCAGCTCACCGGCACGCACATTGGCTGCGACACCACGCATTGCGGCGCCTGCACGGTGATCCTCGATGGCGAGCCGGTGAAGTCGTGCACGGTGCTGGCGGTTCAGGCCGACGGCCGGCAGGTGATGACGGTGGAAGGGCTCGAGCAGAACGGCGCCCTCCACCCGATTCAGGAAGGATTCACCCAGGAGCACGGGCTGCAGTGCGGCTTCTGCACCCCCGGCATGATGATGACGAGCTACGCCCTCCTCGCCCGCAATCCCAAGCCGAGCGAGCTGGAGATCCGAGAGGCGATCTCGGGCAACCTGTGCCGGTGCACCGGATATGTGAACATCGTGAAGTCCGTTCAATACGCGGCCGCCAAGGGCGCCTGAGGAGGAGATATGACGACGACCGCCAAGCCCGCCGCGTCTGACGCGCCCAAGACTCTCCCCGACACGCCGCCCGAGGTGAGCGGCCTCGGGCACTCGATGAAGCGCAAGGAGGACCCGCGCTTCATCAGGGGGCGCGGACACTACGTCGACGACATCCAGCTCCCGGGGATGTTGTACATGGACATCGTCCGCAGCCCATACGCCCACGCGACGATCAAGTCGATCAATACCGACAAGGCGCTCAAGATCCCGGGTGTCCTGGCGGTGATCACCGGGGAGACGCTCGCCAAGTTCAACCTCCACTGGATGCCGACCCTGATGTCGGACACCCAGATGGTGCTCCCCACCGACCGCGTCATGTATCAGGCGCAGGAAGTGGCGGCGGTCATCGCCACCGATCGCTACACCGCCGCCGATGGCGTCGATGCGGTCGAGGTCGACTACGAGCAGCTCCCGGTGGTCGTCGATCCCTTCAAGGCTCTCGAACCCGGCGCCCCGGTGCTGCGCACCGACAAGAAGGACAAGAAGGACAACCGGATCTTCCACTGGGAAGTCGGCGACAAGCAGGGGACCGACCGCGCCTTCTCCGGGGCCGATGTCGTCGTCAAGCAGGACATCTACATCCCGCGCATCCACGTCGCGTCGATCGAGACCTGCGGCTGCGTCGCCGATTTCGACCGCGTGCGCGGGCAGCTCACGGTGTACATGACCACCCAGGCGCCGCACGCCATCCGCACGGTGTTCGCGCTGGTGGCCGGCCACGTCGGGCTCTCCGAGGAGAAGATCCGCATCATCTCCCCCGACATCGGCGGCGGGTTCGGCGGCAAGGTACCAGTCTACCCCGGTTACGTCATCGCCACCGCGGCATCGGTGGTGATCGGCAAGCCGGTCAAGTGGATCGAGGACCGGATGGAGAACCTCCAGGCCGACTCCTTCGCCCGCGACTACCACATCACGGCCGAGGTCGCGGCGAAGAAGGATGGCACGATGACGGCGCTCCGCATCAAGACGCTCGCCGATCACGGCTACGCCGACGCGGCCGCGAATCCGTCCAAGTTCCCCGCCGGCCTCTTCTCCATCTGCACCGGGTCGTACGACTTCAAGAACGCGTTCGCCGAAGTCGATGGCGTCTACACCAACAAGCCGCCGGGTGGAATCGCCTACCGGTGTTCCTTCCGCGTCACCGAAGCGGTGCACACGATCGAGCGGATGACCGACATCCTGGCGCACGAGCTCAAGGTGGATCCGGCGGACCTGCGGCTCAAGAACTTCATCGCGCCGGAGAAATTCCCGTACAAGTCCGCGTTAGGCTGGGAGTACGACAGCGGGAACTACAGCGGCGCGCTGCGCAAGGCGATGGACAAGATCGGCTACGCCGCCCTCCGCAAGGAGCAGGCGGAGAAGCGAAAGAAGGGCGAGCTGATGGGCATCGGCATCTCGAGCTTCACCGAGATCGTCGGTGCCGGGCCCTCGAAGCATTTCGATATTCTCGGTCTCAAGATGTTCGACTCGGCGGAGATCCGCGTCCACCCGACCGGCAAGGCGATCGCCCGCTTCGGCACCAAGAGCCAGGGCCAAGGGCACGAGACGACTTACGCTCAGATCATCGCCGAGGAGCTCGGCATTCCGGCGAGCGACATCCAGGTCGAGGAAGGCGACACCGACACGGCTCCGTACGGCTTGGGCACCTATGCGAGCCGCTCGACGCCGACGGCGGGCGCGGCGGGAGCCATGGCAGCGCGCAAGATCCGCGACAAGGCGCGCAAGATCGCTGCGCACCTGCTCGAAGTGAGCGAGGACGATCTCGAGTGGGCGCCCGGAAAGTTCTCCGTCAAGGGCGCGCCGCAAAAGTCGAAGACCATCCAGGAGTGCGCGTTCGCGGCGTACACCAATCATCCGCAGGGCATGGAGGCGGGCATGGAGGCGGTGCACTACTACGATCCGCCGAATCTCACCTTCCCGTTCGGCAGCTACATATGCGTGGTTGACATCGACCGCGGTACGGGCGAGGTCAAGGTACGCCGCTTCATCGCGGTCGACGACTGCGGCAACATCATCAACCCGATGATTGTCGACGGACAGATCCACGGAGGACTGACCCAGGGCATCGGACCCGCGCTCTACGAGGAGATCAGCTACGACGACAGCGGCAACATCTCCGGCGGGAGCTTCCTCGACTACTACGTGCCCACTGCCGTGGAGACGCCGAATTGGGAGACCGCGAAGACGGTGACCCCATCGCCGCACCATCCGCTCGGCGCCAAGGGCGTCGGCGAATCGGCAACGGTCGGGGCGCCGCCCGCGATCGCCAACGCGGTCGTCGATGCGCTGCGCCACCTCGGGGTGACG
>DASPTK010000049.1:0-21774 GCA_035623475.1 Gemmatimonadaceae bacterium
CGGTCGATCGCGAGCGCCGCCTCTCGCTCCTCGAACGGCAGCACGCCTCGCTCTCGGAGCTGGCCGAACGCCGCGCGCGCCTCGAGGGACGGTTGGAGAGCGCCGCCCTCGCCCTCCAGAGCCTCAAGTACGACCTGCTCAAACTCCGCTCGTCAGGCGTGCAGTCGGCGATCGGGGAGATCAACAGCGCCACGGTGGAGGCCCGGGCGCTCTCGCGAGAGATCGGCCACGTGCTCGAGGCGGCCGACGAGGTGCGGAAGATCTAGTTAGGCGCCGTGCGCCGCGTGGCCGCGGGTACGCGAGAGGTACTCGGTCACGTAAGTCGGAAGCAGCAGGTCATCGGCTATTGCCGCGATCTCCTCGGCGTCGCGCCAGGCGGCCTCGAGTTCGGCCAGCTCACCGAGCATCGCGACCCGCTCCTCCTCCTCGTTGGCGGCGATCTCGAGCGCCAGGCGCTGGACGGTGTAGAGCTGGGCAAGCCGCAGAGGCTGCGTCCACGCGCCGGGCGCCGCGTGCCGGAGCGGGTCGCCCCACTTGTCGAGCCACTCGACGGCACCCGCGACATCGCTAGGCGTCCCGCCTCTGTGGTTCAGTCGTGAGAGCACCTTCGCGGCGACCCGGATTGCCTGCGCCCCCTCGGCCCGCACCACTCCGCTCGCGCCGTAGACCGTCAACGCCACCGGCGCGTTGTCCACACCAGGGTGGAGGACGATGCTCTCGATGTCCTCGCCGCGCACGAGCACCACGTCGTTCTGCCGGGCCATCCGACAGATGATCCGGCGGTTGTCGCGATAGCGCGACACGAAGCCCTGGAGTTGCCAGAAGCTGCCGCCGATCCCGGCGCCGATTCCGAGCGCGAGACCGCCGCCGGCCACCGCCAGCGCCGCCGCACCGGTGGCGGCCGAGGCGACGAGCGCGTTCCGGCGGCGTGTGCGGAAGCGATCGGTATATCTCCACGCCGCCAGCTCCGGCCGAAGCGGCTCCCCCACCCGAATCAGCTCCAGCCCCTCGCGCAGCCGCGTCATCCCGATGTTGTCGGTGGAGATGCGCAGTCGCGTGGCGCCGAAGCGACGCTCGCACTCCTCGATTGCCTCCCAGCGCTCCTCGAGCGGGGTGAGGTTCCAGCGCTGGCACCGCCGGCACACGACCCAGAGCCGCCCCTTGGCGGCGTCGAAGGCAAGCCGCCGCCCGACCGGGAAGGACTCGATCAGCTCATTCGAGCCGAGGTCGTCGTGGCAGAAGAGGCAGCGGGAATACACGGTCGGCGGTGAGTGCGTCTGTCGAAGCGTCGCTCTTACGAAAGCTGGCTCGGTGCCGCGAGAGCGAGAAGGCGCTGGCGGGTCGGCGCGTCTCTTCCACCCGAGCTTCCCACCCCGCAAGCTTCGGAGTGGTCATCCACAATCCAACCCTCCCGTCCATCAACATGACCAGATACGTCGTGGCGGGCGCGATCCTCGCCGGACTTCTCTCGGGCCGTGAGGTGCGCGCCCAACGGCCTTCGCCCACTTCCGTTCCTACTCCGGCGAAGGTGCTTGGTTTCGCACCGGGCACTGACAGGAAGCTGCCGCAATGGACGCAGGTGGTCGAGTATTTTACGCAGCTCGGACGTTCGAGCCCGCGCATCCAGGTCCACACGCTCGGGAAGACCACCCTCGGCCGCCCCTTCATCGCGGCCTTCATCAGCGACTCGGCGACGATCGCCAACCTCCCCACGTACCGGGAGATTCAGCGGCGCCTCGCCGACCCCCGTCTTCTCCCGGCTACCCCGGCGGAGCGCCGTGATTCGCTCATCGCCAATGGGAAGACAGTGGTGCTCATCACCTCGAGCATCCACTCGGTCGAGGTCGGCGGCATTCTCACGCCGCTCCTGCTCGCCTACCGGCTCGTGACCGGCGAGGACGAGGAATCGCGGGCGATCCGGGCGAACACGATCACGATCCTCGTCCCGTCGCTCAATCCGGACGGCGTGGATATCGTCGGCAACTGGTACCGCTCGACCCTCGGCACCCCCTACGAGGGATCGGAGCCACCGGAGCTCTGGCATCACTACACCGGACACGACAACAACCGCGATTGGTACGCCTTCACCCAGGCTGAAACGCGCCTAACGATCGATTCGCTCCATTCGGTATGGCATCCGCAGATCGTGAACGACATCCATCAGCAGGAAGAGGACGGATCGCGGATCTTCATTCCGCCGTACATGGATCCGATCGAGCCGAACATCGATCCGATCGTGAGCGCCGGTGTGGATGCGATGGGGACGGCGATGATCTGGCGGCTCACCGCCGAGGGGAAGACGGGGATCGCCACCAACGCGTCGTACGACGCCTGGACGCCGGCCCGCGCCTACATGCACTACCACGGCGGAATCCGGATCCTGACCGAGACGGCGAGCGCGCACCTGGCGTCGCCGATCGATGTCCCCTTCGACTCCCTCCACCTCTCGCGCGGGTACGACCCGAGAGTCGCGACCTGGAACTTCCTCGCTCCGTGGCCGGGCGGGCGGTGGACGATCGCCAACATCCTCGACTATCAGACGAGCGCGTCGTGGGCGCTCCTCGTGGAGTCGGCGCGGCTCCGGAGATCGTGGTTGACGAGCTTCGCGGCGATCGGCGAGCGAGCGGTGTTGGGGAAGAAGGGGCCGGGGCGTGCGAGCTGGCCGACGGGCTTCGTGATCCCGAGCGAGAACCAGCCGGACCCAGCGGCGCTGGCGACGATGATCCGGATCCTGCAGCGCGGCCAGGTGGAGGTGCGGCAAACGAAGGCGCCGTTGGCCTCGGATGGCTCGCGCAATGCGACCGGCGCCTACGTCGTGCTGCTCGATCAGCCCTACGGCGGATTCGCCAAGGCGTTGCTCGAGAATCAGCACTATCCCGATCTGCGCGAATATCCGGGGGGTCCGCCGAAGGCGCCGTACGACGTGACCGCGCACACGCTCCCGCTCCTCATGGGCGTGCGGGTGAGCGCGATCGACACGCTCACCGTCCCGACGACCTCTCCGATCCCGATGCTCCCGGAGCCGGCGCTCTCGGTGGCCGGCTTGAGCGGGTCGAGCACGCGCCGAATCGCGATCTATCGGAGCTACGCGCCGAGCATGGATGAGGGGTGGACGCGGTGGGTGCTCGACCAGTACGACATCCGCTACACGTCGATCGTGAACCGCGACGTGCTCGCCGGGAAGCTGCGCGACCGCTTCGACGTGATCGTGATCCCCGACCAGTCGCCGCGAACTCTGCGCGATGGCGCCTTCTATGAGCACTACCCCGACTCACTCACCGGTGGCCTCGGCCGCGACGGGCCGACGAAGCTCGGCGAGTTCGTGGAGGCCGGCGGCACGCTCGTCACCTTCAACGATGCGAGCCGCTGGGCGATAACGTCGTTAGGGCTACCGGTGAAGGACGTGCTGGACGGCGTAAGCGTGCGCGACTTTTACGGCCCCGGATCGATCCTCCGCATCGAGCTGAAGCAGGACGACCCGTTGACGAAGCTGATGGTTGCGCCGCCGGTCGCCTGGTTCGAGCACGGACCTGCGTTCGAGATCACCGACCCCTCACGCGCGACGGCGGTGGCGACCTATCCGGCGGAGGGGAGCCCGCTGCTTTCGGGCTGGCTCTTGGGGGGCGAGCGCCTAAGGGGGAAGGCGGCGCTGGTGGACGTGAAGCAGGGGAAGGGGCACGTCGTGCTCTTCGGGTTCCGGCCGCAGTATCGCGGGCAGAGCATCGCGACCTATCCGCTGGTGTGGGCGGCGCTGTTGGGGAGGTGACGCCTTGCCCGCCGTGGAGCGAGCACGGGTCTAGAAGTTGGACTGTCGGACCTGAGACAAGCGCCTCCGGGAATCACGCAGGACCACGAAGCTGGTAAATGGAATCGACACCCGGATTCGCAGAGTGATGTCGAAATTTGGTCCACTCTGTGCTGGCAGCGCCACCAAAATTCCTGGCCAGATGTTGGTGGGAGTAAAGCCAACCAGGATGATGGCCTCTTTGAGATCCAAGTTTGCGTCGGAGCCGACAACTCTCAACACCGCGCTGTCGGGACTGAACGGGGCCATAGTGGCCTGCGTCAGGACCGGGCCACCAACCGTGTCCGCCGATGTGCCACTGACGATTACCGGCGCCGATCCGTTTTGAGAAATGTCCGACGCCTGCTCTGTGGCCGTGGCGCGAGTAGTCCCGTAGGTACCGAAAATTCCGCCGACGTAGTGCTGCGGTGAAATTCCTGGAATGAGCGTGTCCGCATAGGCCAGGTTCTGCAAAGTGCCGTCAGAGCCGACGCCGGTGATTTGCGCTTGAATTGCCGAGGCATCGCGCTGGGGATCGCTCACGCTAGCCTCGATGATGATCATTGGTGCGTTGTATGTGTTTGCTGCGACGCTCAGGTAAGCAGAATCGATCGTAGGCGGCCCGCCGCCCGTGGTTTGCAGGCCAATCCCTCCGATCGCCGAGTCTACTGTGGCGGATATCACCGCTGTCCCCCACGCGGTGGCGCGAACGAGTCCCGTGCTCGATACATCCATGACGCCAGGCCGATTTGACTGCCAGGTTGTGAGATGGCCAACCACATGGTAGCCTAGCCAGTCGATCGCGGAATCCTGCAGCTGAAGTGTGCCGCCACCGCCCGGCAGCGACTGCGATCCGCCGACGGAGCTCACGAGAACGAATTTGGCGACCTGATGGACGCGTAGCCTTATCGAATCTTGTGCTCCCAACCACTGAACATGGACGGTCACACTCCCATCTCGCAGCGATGTAGCGACGCTGTCCTTGAGAGTGACCGTGGTGCTGTCGCTCGAGGTGAACACCGGGCGCAGTGCCAGTGCGGAACCGAGGCTGTCAAGCGCCACTGCGCACAGTGCCTTCGGCTCGTGAAATGCCGTGAACACAGTGGAGTCAGGCGCACAGACTGCGAAGGAATGTGAAGCTGGAACCTGGCGGACGGTGACGTCGTAGGTCGCCGAGTGTGTCCCGAGAGTGGCCGTGATCGTAGCCTTACCCACTCCGTGGGTGACAAAAGCTCCCTCTGCGACGAAGGCGAGAACGGCTGGATTCGAGGTCGCCCAGGTGATGAATTGCGCGCGGCCCGCCGGTGTGAACGTCGCCGTGTACCTCGCTGCCTCGTTGAGGCTGTGGATTTCGCTCGGGCCGGCAATGGTGATCACCGTCGGCGCGTCGGGATCGACGGGATTGGAATGCGGGAGGTCGCCGCAGCCCACTACCGCAAAGAACGCAAAGCCCCCAATCCACCGCCGCGAGCTGCCCACGCTCATTGGATCGAGAGTGAAAGGCCCAGCTCCAGGCGCCCCGCATCTGATCGCACGATCGGGGAGGCGCCAAAGTTCTGAACCTGCCGGACCTCGTTGGCGTGTAGCGCTTCAAAAACCACTGCGTCGATCATTCCGCCGAGCCAGAAAGCGCCGGCCGCGAACGCGAACGCGCGAGCGCTTTGTCGCTCCGACGACGCCTCGTCGTAGAGCTGGGTTGCCACAGATGGCTTGATAGCCTCGAGGTAGACTGTGTTGTAGGTGTTGTTACTCGAGCTGTACTCGCGAGCCGCCAACAATATCGCGGTCACGACGCCGCCGGTGACGAGTCCCCCAATCGCCCATCGATGCTGAGCGTACTGTCCCCAGCCGGGAACAATGCTCCGCAACGTTGTGCCGGCCACGTTGTAGTCACATCGCGCAGGCGGCCGGAGCTCATCGAGGAGCCGTTTGTAGGTCTCCGGCGCTGTCGACGAAAGCGTTAGGCATGGGTGTGTGGTAAGCACGCCGTGAAGCTGCGGAATCGCATCGGCACGGTCGTCGACCGCCATGAGGGCGAGCGCCATCTGCATGCTCCCGATCAGGGAATCATCTCGCGATAGCGGTACGGCGTGCATCCGAGTAAAGACCGACTCTGCTGCTTCGCTAGGACTACCTTCGCGGTAAAGAGCCTGCGCGTGCCGCAAGGCGGTGTCACTGGGGGTAGGCAACAACACCGGCGCGAACCCGGGAGGCGGAGGCTGTGGGGGCAGTGCCACGGTAAGTCTCCAAGGCATGAAGTCCGTCCATAGCTGACGGACCGCAGCCTCGGAGATCGGCACGAAAGTCGCCAGCGCCGAGTCCTGGCCAAAGACTTTGAGCGTGACGTTCGGAAACCGGCCAAGCGAATCCGGAGCCAGCGCGCCCACTGGGAGATAGACGCGCACCTGACTGGAGGCGCGGCTGTTCGCGAGCGAGGGACTGGTGCCGGCGACGCGGAGCGGCGCCCGCCCGACCATGAAGGGCGAGATGGGGTGTCCGTTCACATAAGCGACCACTGTTCGGACATCGATGTAGGCGTCGTAGTCGTACCGTTCGAGCACGGCAATGCCGCGCGAGGCCACACCAGAAGAGGGAAGCCGACCACCGAGGCACTGCGCTGGCGAGCGCCGGTAGTACGGCATGACCTGAAAGACCACCAGAGGGGACGCGCCGACGAAATCGTCGAAGGCCTTCCACGCGTTCGCCGTGTCACTCCCCGCGAGAAGCTTCGAGCACGAGCCGGCAGCCGGTTGGAGCGAGGCGCTCGTCGCCAGCCAGGCCATCGAGAGGGGCGTCGCCGCGAGTATGAGGTAGCGCGGTGACTCGAAGAGCAGCGGCGCGCCATTCCACTTGGCCCAGCCTGACGCCGTCTTGAGCATCGGGGCAGGGTACGTCGGCACTGGAAGTGAGTCGACCGTCACCGGGATGGCGCTCGGCGCCGGCAGTGCCGGTGAGGACGGCGGGCCTGCCTGAGCGCTCGCCTCAGCCGGCGCGATCGCGCGAGAGCCCAGTGCTAGAAGGACGGTGAGAGCTGCTCGTAAGGCGCGCACATCGATGGGCTGGGGGAGTGGAGCGAGCTCATCATAATCGCTACTCCCCGAGGCCGCAAGGGAAACTTTGCGGCGCAGCGCTCTCCTGCGAGGCTCCGCGTCAGGCACTCGAAGCCCCGTCGAGTGCATGAAGAAACCGTCTAGACGTCCGGCTGCAATTGCTCAACCAGCGTCAGGCGCTGGGGCGCCGACGCGTCGAGTCATCTCAGGCCTTCGTCTTCTTCTCCGCCACCCACGCCTTGATCCGCGCGTCCAGCACGTCCAGCGGCAGCGCGCCGTCGCCGAGGATGTGGTCGTGGAACTCGCGGATGTCGAAGCGCGGTCCCAGCTCGCGCTGCGCGTAGTCGCGGAGCGCACGGATCTCGAGCTGGCCGCTCTTGTAGGCCAGCGCCTGACCCGGATTCACGATGTAGCGATCCACCTCGACGGTGATGTCGTGCTCGGTCTTGGCGGCGTTCGCCATGAAGTAGTCGATCGCCTGCTGGCGTGACCAGCCGAATTGATGGATCCCGGTGTCGACCACCAGGCGAACGGCGCGCCACATGTCATAGGTGAGCTGGCCGAACTTCGAGTAGGGGTCCTGATACATCCCCATCTCCGAGCCGAGGCTCTCCGAGTAGAGAGCCCACCCCTCGACGAAGGCCGTGTACCCGCCATAACGACGGAACTCCGGCACCCCTTCGAGCTCCTGCGAGAGCGCGATCTGCAAATGATGGCCGGGCACGGCTTCGTGCATCGACAGCGCCTCCATCTCCCACTTGGGGCGCGTGTCGAGGGCGTAGGTGTTCACGTAGTAGTAGCCGGGGCGTCCCGCCTCCGGGGAGCCCGGCTGGTAGTACGCCGTCGTCTGCGACTTGGCGACGAACGACGGGATCGTCGTCACGCCGTACGGAAGTCGCGGGAGCTTCCCGAACATCTTGATCAGCTCCGGGTCGATCCGCTTGACGATGTCGCGATAGGCGCGGACGAGGCTCGCCGAATCCGTGTAGTAGAACTGCGGGTCGGTGCGCAGGAACTTCACGAAGTCGGCGAAGCTCCCCTTGTAGCCGATCGCCGCCATCAGGCTGTCCATCTCGCCGTGAATCCGCTTGACCTCGGCCAGCCCGATCTCGTGGATTTCCTTCGGCGTGCGATTGGTCGTCGTCTGCGTGCGCACGTTGTAGGCGTACCAGGAGTCGCCGTCGGGGAGCGCGTTCATCCCGATCGTCTCCCGCGACTGCGGCACGTAGGTCGAGGTGAGGAAGGTGTAGAGCCGCTCGTACGCCGGACGCACCTGCTCCTTGTACGCCTTGACCGCCGCCGCCGTCAGGCGCTTCTGATCCGCCGCCGGAATCGACTGCGGGAATCGAGTGAACTGGACGAGGAGCGGGCTCGCCATCGGGTCGTCGGTGAGCAGCCCTTTCACCTGTGCCGGCACATCCCGGAGCGTGATCTTGGGGGGCGTGATCTTCGTTTCGAGCCCCTTCTTGAGGAGCACGATCGTCTGGTCGATCGTCGCCGGGAGGCCATTGAGCCGGGCGATGATGTCCTCGTAGTCCTTGACCGTGACGTTGGGGTTTTGCTCCAGGAGAAGCGCCGCCGACTGCGGACCGCCGAGCTGGGTGATCGCGAGATATTCGCCGTGATAGCGAACGCCGGCGATCGCGTCTTCCGCGTTCCTCTTGAAGAGATCGTAGTTGAGTTGATCGGCCGAGCTGAGCGACGCGCGATCGATCGACTTGATGACGTCGAGCGGGTCCTGCAACGCGCGGTTCCGCTTGTCGATCGCCGCAAGCGACAGGTCGGTCCAGCGATCGTTCTGTCCGGGGTAGCCGACGGACGTCGCAGCCTCCGGATACTCGACGTTCGTGTAGCGCCAATCGAGGTCGAAGAGGCGGTGCATCCTCACGCTGTCGGCCGTCTTCCCCTTCTGTGCGATGATGTCGGCGTATTGGGCGTGCCAATCGGTCTGCTGCGCGGCGGCGGCCGTCGCGAGCGTCAGAGCGAGGGCGATCGAGATACGAAGCATGAAGGGTGCGGTTGGAGGGTGAGCTGCCGGGCGCAATGATGAGTCGCGTGCGCTCAGATCGCTAGCGACGACAGCGCGTGGCGCGGCCGCTGCGCCCAAGCGCGAGACCGGTACATTTCGGCGATGCTCCTCCCGCTTCTGCTCCTCTTCCAAGCCACGCCCGCGCCAGCCGCTCGCGGCACTGCCCCCGCCACTCCTGCCGCCGCGGCCCCCGCCGCCCCCGCCGCCCCCGCCGGTTCTGGCGCGCCCGGCTCGCCCGGCGCGCCCGGCGCGCAGGCATCCTCGCGGCGGCGGATGCCCCCGGGCACCGACTCGGCCGCGACGCGCCGGCCCACTGGCTTCTGCCCACGGCCGGACTCCGTGGAAACTGCGGACGCGATTCTCCCGATGCGGCCGCCGCTCGTCCCGACACCGAAGGTGGTGCGCGGCCTCTACGTCAATCGATGGGCGGCGGTCGGTGCCCGCATGGCGGAGCTCATCCGGCTCGCGCAGACTACCGAGATCAATACGCTGGTGATCGACGTCAAGGACGATCGCGGGTTCGTGCTCTACAACTCGCGCGTCCCCCTCGCCCACACGATAGGCGCCGACACGAATGCGGTGCTTCGTCGCGATCGGCTGCGGGCCATCCTCGACACGATGCGCGCGCACGCGATCTATCCGGTGGCGCGGATCGTGGTGGCCAAGGATCCGCTCCTCGCGCGCCGAAAGCTCGAGTGGTCGATCCGCCAGCGGGCCGACACCGCGAAGCCCTGGCTCGACAAACGCGGGAATCCGTGGCTCGACCCGCACCAGGATGGCGTCTGGGAGTACGCCGCGGCGCTGGCCTGCGAGGCGATCGACCTCGGCTTCAGCGAGGTTCAATTCGACTACGTCCGCTTCCCCGACGACGCGCGCCTCGTGCGCGAGGCGGCTTTCCCACTCGCTCGCGGCCGGCTACGAGCGGATGTCATCCGCGAGCAGCTCCTGGCGACGCGCGAGCGACTGCACGGCACCGGCGCACCGGTCACCGCCGACGTCTTCGGACTCACCGTCACCGACACGACCGACATGGGGATCGGCCAGCGCTGGGAGCGATTCGTCGACGCGGTCGACGTCGTCCTCCCGATGATGTACCCGTCGCACTACCACCCCGGCAGCTACGGGCTCAAGAACCCGAACGCGAACCCCTTCGAGACGATCGATCGTGGGCTCAAGGACGCCCATCGCCGGAGCGCGCGCATATCGGGCGCGGCCACCCTCCGCCCCTGGTACCAGGATTTCACCCTCGGTCCGCCGCACTACACGGCGACCGAAGTGCGGGCGCAGATGCGGGCGGGATATGCGAACGGCGTCGACGGCTGGATCCTCTGGAATCCGCGCAGCGCCTACACGGTCGACGCCCTCCGCCCGCGCGGACAGCCGGAGCGGAGCGACGGCGAGCGGAGGTAGACGGAGCGCGCCAGGCCCACCCCCTGAGTAGGCGCGCAGCGAAGAGGATGCGTCGCTGCGCGGAGTGCTCAGCTCTCGGCGTCGAGCTCCTCGATCCGCGACTCGAACTCGCTCGCCATCCCCGGGTGGCCGAATCGCTCGGCCGCCTCGACCCCCTTGCGTAGCGCCGCCCGCGCGTCGTCGGCCCTCCCCAGCCTAACGAGCGCCTCGGCGAGCCGCCCGTAGCCGTTCCCCTCGTCGTCCGCGGTCGCCAGATAGGTGGTGAGATGGTCGGCGGCTTCCTGCCAGAGCTCCGCCTTGAGCGCCTCGACGCCGAGCCCGAAGCGGGCGACGGCGTTCCCGGGCTGCTTGGCGACGATCGCGCGGAGGGCATCGATCCGGGCGGACGGAGAGGTCATCGGGCGAGCCAACCGGTGAGGATCGTGGCGACGGTCGCTGGCGCCGACTCGGGGACGAAGTGTCGCACGTCCGGGATGACGTCGAACGTCGAGCCGGGGATCGCCTCGGCGAGCCGCTTGCCTAACGACAGCGGCAAAAAGGGGTCGTGCGCCCCCCAGATAACGGAGGTCGGGGCGACGATGTCCTTGAGCCGCGGCGCTAGCGCCTGCGTCTCCTCGGAGTTGAGCGCCGACAGGTGCTGCACCAGGGAATCGAGGCCATCGGGGGCGGCGAAGGGGCGCACGTACATGTCGATCGAGCGCGCCCCCTCCTCGTGCTCCGAGTATCCGCGCTGCAGGTCGGAGCGGAGCAGCGAGAGGATCCAGGTGGCGGGGAGATGCCGCGTGAGCGGCAGCGTGGCTCGGGCGAGCTTCACGTCGCGCGTCGGCCAGTCGTCGAAGGCGACCGAATCGATGAGGCAGAGGCGAGCGACCCGAGTCGGGTGGCGCACGGCGAGATACTGGGCGATCCCCCCGCCCACGTCGTGCCCGACCACCGCCGCGAAGTTGATGCGGAGCGCATCGAGGAGCGCGATGATTCGCTCGGCGTGCCCCTTGATCCCGACGTCGCGCCCGCCCGGCGGATCGCTCCGGCCATAGCCGAGGAGGTCGACGACGACGACGCGGTGGCCGGCCGGCACGAGCGGCACAACGTCGCGCCAGAGGTGCGACGAGGTCGGGAAGCCGTGGAGGAGAAGCACCGGCTCCCCCTCGCCCCGCGTGCCGGCCGCAAAGTAGTAGAGGCGGGCACCGCCGACGTCCACGAACTCACCGCGCACGACCGCCTCCGGAACGCCCCTCCCGTCCCCCTTCTCTTCGGCCTCCCCATGCCCAGCGGCAGGGCCGTCGCGCGGACCGCGGGATCACACTTTCCGGCCGGCTACGACGAGATGCCTGCCGTCGCGCCCACATCCCACTCGACGATGTACCCGGCGATGGCGGACGCGGCCACCGTGTAGGGCGATGCCAGGTAGAGCTGCCCCGGCCCGGAGCGTCCCGGGAAGTTCCGATTGATGGCGGAGATCGTAACCTCGTCGCGTCGCTGCGACACACCGGGTCCGGCGTTGATGCACGCGCCGCACGAGGGCTCGATGAAGGTCGCGCCCACCTGAGCGAAGATCTTGTCGTAGCCGCGGCTCTGGCAGTAGCGGAAGACCTCCTGCGACCCGCACTGGATGAAGCAGCGCACGTCGGCGTGCACTCGCTCGCCGCGCTCGACCGCCTCCCGGAAGACGCGGGCGTACATGTCCATGTCTTCCTTTTTCCCGGCGGTGCAGGAGCCGGCGTAGGCGATGTCGACCTTCACCCGTCCCGGCAGCTCGTCGACGTGGATCCCGTTCCCCGGATCCCCCGGCAGCGCCAGCATCGGGCGGAGCGTGGCGGCGTCGATCTCGATCACCTTCACGTAGGAAGCGCCCTCGTCGGAGCGCAGGCCGGCGCACAACCGGCGCGCCTCCGCCGATGACATGCCGCGCTGCGCGACCAGATACTCCACCACCTTCTCGTCAGGCGCGATGATCCCGGTGAAGGCGCCCACCTCGGCGGCCATGTTCGTCATCGTCGCGCGCTCGTCCACCGACAGCGCCTCCACCGCCTCGCCCGCGTACTCGACGATCTGGCCGATCGCCTCGCCGCTCCGGATGTAGGGGTGGCGGAGGATCTCCAGCATGAAGTCCTTGGCCGTCACGTTCTCCGGCTTGCTCCCGCGCACGACGACCTTGAAGGAGCGCGGCACCTCGACCCGGACGTCGTTGGTGATCCAGGAATTGAAGATCGCCGTCGTGCCGACCCCGAAGGCGACGGACCCCACCGCTCCGGCGTGCGGCGTGTGCGAGTCCGAGCCGATGATCACCTGCCCGGGAAGCGCGTGCGCCTCGAGGATCTTGCTGTGGCAGATCGCCTCCGACCCGGCCGACGTGAGAGCGCCGTGGAGGTTGAGCCGCTTATCGAGCTCCCCGTAGAGCTTGATCCCCTTCGCCTCGGCGAAGGCCCGCTGCTTCGCCTCGAGCTGGTTGGCGACGTCGAGGAGACCCATCTGCACGTGCTCGGGGCGCATCACCTGGTCGAGAAATGTGAGATGGTCGCGGAAGAAGAAGACCGACGAGGGCTCGTTCACCGGCTCGTCCTTTCCCACCAGCTCCTCGAAGAAGATCGCCGACATCGGCGTCACGTACTCGTGGCTGAAGCGGATGTCGGTGCGGACGAAGCCCTGGTCGCCCGGCGCGACGGCCGGCACTCCCACCGCGCCCTTCGCCGCATCGGCCACCCACCGCCGCGCGAAGATCTTCTCGGCGATCGTCATCGGGCGTGCTGGCGTCGACAGCGGCGGGACGGTCACCCGGCCCTGCAGTCTCGCCACATTGTAGTTGAAGAGCCCACCGTGCTCGATGATCCCACGCGAGATCGTCCCTTCCCCCGCGGTGAACTCGGCGAGGGCGATCGCCTCCCCCCGCCTGACGCGCTCGATCAGGCCGAAGTCGGTCGAGGTGAGCACGCCGAGGTTCTGGCAATTCTCGCGGTAGATGCGCTCGATGTTCTCGGCGATCACGAGGCGGATGCCGGCGACCATCTCCGCGTACGGCGACTGCTCGCGCGACGAGCCCTTTCCGCGCCGCTTCCCCGAGACGCTGACGGCGAATCCGCCGCGACGCACATCGCCCCGCCCGATCGGAAATTCGTCGCCGCACTTGAGGCCGAGGTATGGGAAATCGCCCAGCGTCTCGTCGAAGTAGTAGCAGATGTAGGCCGGCGTGATCTCGTCGGTCGAGATGTCGTCGCGGAGCTTGGGGCGCGTCACCGACCCGACATGTGCCGTCGGGTCGTACGGGAGGTCCTCACCGGCGAGCTGTCGCCGGAGGAGCTGCGGATCCTCGGCGAGGAGGAGCACCCGCCCGTCGAAGCGGACGTGGTCGGGACGTATGGTGACGGGGCGCTTCAGCAGGCTGGCGATCATTCGTTTGCGGTGCGGGCGAACGCGTGTTTCGAGGACCGAATTCGCAAGATGTGACCGGCGTGGGAGGGATACAAGTCGCGCCGTCACATGAAAAAGGGCCCAGTGTAGCGAGGAGCACCACACCGGGCCCGCAACACGTCGTGTTCGTCGTCGATCAGCGACCGGCGTGCTTCGCGTCGTGCCGTCGCTCGCGCTTGTCGGCATGAAGGTCGTGCTCGTCATGCCGGCGGTCGCGCTTGTCCGCCGCGAGGTCGCGGCCATCGTGCCGGCGGTCATGCTTGTCGGCGCTCAGATCGCGCTCGTCGTGACGGCGATCACGCTTGTCGCTCCGGAGATCGGAGCGAGCGCTCTTGAGGCCGGCGGTGTTCCCTGTCCGCTCATCACGCGCGATGTCGCGGCGGTCGCTGCGAATGTCGCGCGTGTCGCCACCGATGTCGCGGCGATCGGAGCGAATGTCGCGCGTGTCACTGCCGATATCACGGCGGTCGGAGTGGATGTCGCGCGTATCGCTCCGAATGTCGCGGCGATCGCTGCGGATATCTCTCGTGTCCTGGCGGACATCCTGCGACGGCGCAGGGGCCGATCCCGCGGCATCCTGTGCCCGCGAAGCCGATACGCTGACGGCGAGGAGGGTGACGGCACCTAGGGCTTGTAGTGCGATGGGTCTCATGCGAGTCTCTCCCGTTCTGTTGGCGGAAGGGCTCCGGTAGAGAGCCTTCCGGTCCTCGAGGCGGGCCCGCGGTATAGTTGTGTCCGCTAATTCCAGCAACCCGCTGCCAGGTCAGACGAGCGCAAGGATGGGGTGTTAACGCAAGACCTCGGTACATGATGTAAGAATCGTGGGGCGTGTGACTTACGGCACAATGATTCAGGCGATCCGTGATCCCTGGCGTTTGGCCGCGGAAGTGCTACGTTACGCCCCGCAGAGGGGGTTCGAGCCGAGCTTTCTATGGATGTAATGCCGTCTATCGATCCGTCCGCCCAAGGCGAGCGCGCCGTGACAGCTCCGGTATCCCCAGAGAACACACTGACGGCTGTGGCGCTCCCCGAGGAGCCACTCGATTTCCCGCTCACCTGGTTCCTCCATTCTGCGCCAGCAAGTTTACAGTATCGCGCCATTATAGACGTAGCCAGGCTACAATTGCCTGCATCGAGCGGGATCTCCCTCCTCCCGCTCGCTTCGGCAGACGCAATCTCGTTGGCCCTGCGCCAGCGCGCTGACGGCACCTGGAGCGGGACGATGCTCACCACCCCAGCGCCAAGGGGTGCTCCTTTCGAAGGAGTGGGTACCATCCTCGCCGCGCGCCGCCTCGTGGAGTACGGGTGGGACCGCGAATCCCCGCCGCTCGCCCACGCGCGACGCATCCTCTTTCGGCTCCTCGCCGAGGATGAGGATCCGAACTTCCTCTTCGAGCTCGCGCCGAAGGGAAAGCCGGAGCCGGAGTACACGCGTTATGGACGCCGCGTCCTGCGCGAAGCGGCGACGGCTGCGCTCGCGCAGGCCGGCTATGAGAATGACCCGCGCTTGCGAGGCGCTGCCCGCCGTCTGCTCGAGCGCACCGACAACTTCCTGCGTGGGCCCCTCGCCGAGAAGCCGTTCGTGCGCGCCGGCAATCAGCACGTCCTCTCGCCCGAGGCGGCGCCGCCCTCGCTGCATCTCCTGACGATGCTCGCCTACATGCCGCTCTTCCGGAGCGAGCACTTCGACGTGTTGGACAGGCTCTACGCCTTCGTCAGCCAGCCGCTCCCTCGTCAGGCAGCGGCGTCGGTCGTCGCCGGTCGCATCGTCGCTCAACCGCACCTCGTGCTCGGCGACCCGCTTCCGCACCGGAACGCGGTCGATGCCGATATTCCGGCGGCGCTGCACTGGTTGGAGCTGGCGGCGCGGTTGGGCTTCCTCCGCCGGAACGAGGGGTGGATGCGTCTCTACGAGCGCTTCCTCGACGAGCGCGATGAGCGAGCCCTCTGGCATCCTCGCCGGGGCACCATGATGCCGCGCGCTGCGAACCCCTTCACCTGGCCTGGCTTCCCACTCTCCGGCACGCCGGGGGACGACCGCTCGGCGGACGTGACCTTCCGGCTCGGCGTCATTGCGAGGCACCTCGGGCGGCCGATCGCGCTCGCGTAAGCGGGTGCCCGACGGCGCGAGCCGCGCCGAAGGCTTTCTCTCCGAGTCGGAGAGCTATCCCGCCGGCACTCCGGACGTTCGTTCGCGGCGCCTAACGCTTCGGTCGGGCCTTCACGTCCGAGTCGTCGAGGCCGGCCCGGTTGCGGGACCTGGCGTCCTGCTCCTCCCCGGATGGGCGGCATCTGCATACCTCTTCCACCGCAATATCCCGGCACTCGCCGCGGCCGGTCTTCACGCTCTGACGGTCGACATCAAGGGGCATGGGTGGAGCGACAAGCCGCGCGAGCGCAGTGAGTACACCCTGCCATCCCTGGTGAGCCACGCGCTCGAGGCGATGGATGCGCTGCAGCTCGATCGTGCGATGATCGTCGGCCAGTCACTCGGCGGCGCGATCGCGACCGGGATCTACTTTCACTCACCGGAACGGGTCACCAAGCTCGCCCTCATCGCGCCGGCTGGATTCGGCTCCGTCAGACCGGTCTCCTTCGGCCCGCTCGTCCTCCCGCGGGTGCTCGACCCCATCACAGCGCGCGTCTTGCCGCGATGGCTGGTCGCCCTGGTCCTCCGTCTCGCGTCAGGCACCCTGGAGCCGCCCACCGAGCGTGATATCGACGAGTATCGCGCGCCTGCCCGCGACTCGGCGTACGTGCGCGGGTTGGTGACGACCCTGCGCGAAGTGGACTGGCGGGAGCTCGAGGCCGAGCAGGTGGCGAACATTCTGGTCCCCTTGCTCGTCATCTTCGGGAGCGCCGATCGGTTCATCTCCCCGACTCACTTCGTGGAGCTCGTTCGAAAGGCGCCTCGGGGAACGCCCGTTCTCCTCCCCGGCGCAGGACACATCCCGAACGACGAGCGGCCGGACGAGGTCAATCGGCTCCTCATCGACTTTCTCCTCGGCAGAGAAGGGGATGGCAGCGCCGGACGGCCCCGCAGACGAAGTGGCAAGGTAAGCACGGAGGACGCACGGTAATCGGCTCGCGGCGAGGCAGCCGGCCTCCGGCCGGACTGTACCGGACGCCCTGAGAGGGAAGGGCACGAGAAGGGACACCCCGAGGCAGCCCGTAGCGCACGGGGGCATAACGAGTTAGCTTTAGTGAAGCGAGACAGGCAAGACTGCGTTCGTAGCACTCGCGCAGGCCGCCTCCGCAGGTGAGGTGGTGAGATGAGAGTGCCCCAGCTCTGTGGATCGCGCATCCTCCGTCTCGCCTCGGGATGGTGCGCGAGAGGCGCCGGCGCCGTTGTACGGCGCGCGCCCTTCAATAAGTGATGCCGGTCGCCGCCCTCGTGCGGCACGGAGCGACCGGCACGCAACACTCAGGTCATGCTGAACGAGACAATTGAAACAGAAAGTCGATTCGAGGAGCTCGGCCTCGCACCCGAGCTCCTCGCGGCGGTTCGGGACGCCGGGTACGAGACTCCTACCCCGATTCAAGCGCGCGCAATTCCCGTCATCCTGAAGGGTCGAGACGTGATCGGCCTGGCCCAGACCGGCACCGGCAAGACCGCCGCCTTCACCCTTCCCATCGTCCAACGGCTCCTCGGCGGATGCCCCCGACTGCGCACGCTCGTGCTGACGCCGACGCGCGAGCTCACCGCCCAGGTGAAGGCCAGCTTCGAGCGCTACGCCTCACACAGCGGTTTGCGAGTGACGGAGGTCTTCGGCGGGGTCGCCCTCGGCCCGCAGGAAACAGCGCTCCGGCGCGGCGTGGATGTCGTCATCGCCACGCCGGGAAGGCTGATCGACCACATGGAGCGGCAGAATGTCGTCTTCGACGACATCGAAGTGCTCGTGCTCGATGAAGCCGATCGGATGCTCGACATGGGCTTCGCGCCACAGATCAACCGCATCGTGGCGGCGATCCCGCCCTACCGGCAGACGCTGCTCTTCAGCGCCACGATGCCCCCCGAGGTGGAGGCGCTCGCGCGGAAGTATCTCCGCAAGCCGATCGTGGTGCAGGTGGGAATGCGCTCTCAGGCAGCGAGCACGGTGACGCACGCCGTCTACCCCGTGCCGCGTGAGCGGAAGAGCGCGCTGCTCGCGGAACTGCTGCGGCAGGACGGAATGGACTCGGTCCTCGTCTTCACCCGCACCAAGCACGGCGCCGACAGAGTCGTGCGCGGCCTCGACCGCGAGGGAATCGATGCGCTCGCGATGCACGCCGACAAGACGCAAGGCCAGCGGATGGATGCGTTGGCTCGCTTCAAGGCCGGCAAGATCCGGGTGCTGGTGGCGACCGACATTGCGCAGCGCGGCCTCGATATCGCCGGCATTTCCCACGTCATCAACTACGACGTTCCGGGCCAGCCGGAGGACTACGTCCACCGCATCGGGCGCACCGGACGCGCGGCGGCCACGGGCGACGCGTTCACCTTCATGGCGCCTGACGAGATCGCGATGGTGCGGCTCATCGAACGAGTGCTCGGCCAACCCATCCCGCGCATTTCGGTTCCCGGATACGACTTCGGGACCGAAGCGGCCGACTGACTCTCGTCGCTCACCCTCTCACGCGCCCCTCCCTCGACACGACGACCGTGTCGGCGGCTCCGCCGCGCCGGACGATGATGCTTGTGTTCGCGGCACCGTAGCCGAGTCCGGTGGGACCGAACGCGATCGAATCGCGAGACGCGGAGATGATGGCGCCGGTTGCGGCGCCGATGACGCCCACCAGCAGCGGCCTGTCGGCCGGCCCGGCCCGCACGATCCCCGACGTCGAGTCGATGACGACCGCGACCCGCTCGCCGCGCTGCAGGGCGGCGCGCCGAGCGCCGGCCAGGACGCTCGCCACCACGTGGCTGGCCGAGTGCACGGCGGCGACGTCGACCGCGTGAGCGACTCGTGGCGCGGCCAGCCCGGCGAGGACGGCCATGATGGCGAGCACGACGACGAGCTCTGGTAACGAGTGACCCGGCACGGTGACTCCACACGACGATGTGCCGTCCATCTACACGAAGGTGGCTACCGCGCCGCCATCGCTCGGCTCCGCCTGGTGTCGATTCGCCGCCAGGCCGCGAATTCAGTCATTAAGGGACGCGCGCTGGCGACGCCTCCGGCCTCTCCGGTATTCTTGATGCGCGGTTCCGGCGCGTCTCTCTCCCTTTCAGCCCGTCGTATCGTGCAATTCTCGATCGAGTACTGCGTCGTCTGAAACTACAAGCCAAGAGCCGCCAGTTTGGCGGACGAGCTTCACAAGGCTTTTCCTCACGCGTCGGTCAAGCTTGTCCCATCGAAGGGTGGCCGATTCGAAGTGTCCCTGGATAATGTGCCGATTTTCGAGAAGTCGAAGTTGGGGCGCCACGCGCAGCCCGGTGAAATCGTGGCCCTCGCCAAGGCGCGCGCTTCGTAACGGCGCGTCGATCCGTGCATGCCGCGGCTAGCCCCGCCGTCGGCCGCGCGAGTGCGATAGCTCACCCATGAGACTCGCTGTCTCTACCGGCGGCGGTGATGCGCCCGGACTCAACGCCGTCATCCGCGCCGCCGTCCTCTCGGCGGTGAACCGAGGCTGGGACGTCCTCGGCATCAAGCGTGGATTCGCCGGCCTCCTCGGCGAGGACGAGGTGATCCCCCTGAATCGTGAGGCGGTGCGGGGGATCGCGCATCTGGGCGGCACGATCCTGCGCACGACGAATCGCGGCAACCCCTTCCGCTGGCCCCACCGCCGCGCCGACGGCAGCTACGAAGAAGTCGATCGCTCCGATGAGCTGATCGCCCGGGCGTGCGATCTCGGAGTCGACGCGCTGATCGTGATCGGCGGCGATGGGACGCTCAAGATCGCCCAGCAGCTGCACGAGAAGGGGCTCAAGCTGGTCGGCGTGCCGAAGACGATCGACAACGACGTGAGCGGGACGATCACGACCTTCGGCTTCGACACCGCGGTGAGCACGGCGATCGACGCGATCGACAAGCTCCACACCACCGCCGAGAGCCACGATCGCGTGATCGTGATGGAGGTGATGGGGCGGCACGCCGGCTTCATCGCCCTCCACAGCGGACTCGCCGGCACGGCCGATGTGATTCTCATCCCCGAGATTCCGTACGACATCGAGCGGGTGTGCGACAAGATCCGCTCGCGCGATCGCGCCGGGCGCCACTTCTCGATCGTCGTGGCTGCCGAAGGGGCGTTCCCTGTTGGCGGGAGCGAGGTGGTGCGCGACACGCACATGCCCGGCGAAGAGCTCCGGGTGGGCGGGATCGCCGACGCGATCGCGGCGGCGATTCAGGCGCGGACCGGCAAGGAGTGCCGTTCGCTCGTCCTCGGCCACCTCCAACGCGGCGGGATGCCGACCGGCTACGACCGCTTGTTGGCGGCGCGATTCGGTGGGGCGGCGGTCCGGGCCTGCGCTGAGGAGCAGTGGGGGACGATGGTCGCGCTTCAATCGCCGCACATCGTGTCCATCCCGATCGTCGAGGCGCTGCGCACGCCGAAGCGGGTCGAGCTGGATCACGACGTCGTCCAGACCGCCCGCGCCACCGGGATATCGTTCGGCGATTGAGCGGGATTGCGCGGTGCTCCACGAGGCGGGCTGCGCGGTGCCCCACGAGGCACCCGATTCCGTCCGCCCTCGTGTTACCTAACGAGAAGCACCATCCGCCACCACGAATACACCCACCTGGCCTCCGAATTCGTCAGGCACGCGGGCCACGCCGGGTGGCGGGAGCCAGGCGCCGTCGTCGATCCTGATGGCTACTCGATGGACGCCCGTCGAGAGGGCGACGCGGATCTCCCAGGTGTCGGGCTCGACCGGCTCCATCCGCAGCTCCGCCCACTCGGAGAAGTCGCCCATGAGGGCAACCTGTCGCGCGCCGGGCGCGGTCACGCGAATCAGGTACTTCCCGCCAGTCTCCGGCTCCACATGGAACGGCGATGACGACGCACTGCCCACGGTGGGTGCGGCGTCCGGCTTCGGATGCGGTTGTGGGAGGGAGAGGGGCGGCGGAGCGAGTCGGAGCCCCGCGACCAGGAAGTGGGAACCGGGGAGTCCGAGGAGCGGCGCCGATGGCTCCGATCCACCGCGAACGACCAGGGCGGTGCTGCGCGTCACCCAGAAGGCCACGGAGGCGCTCCCCCACAATCCGCCGGCATCGCTCGCACTCGGCATTCGCGCCGCGCCCGTGAGGTCGATCTCGACTGGACCCTGGCGGTAGTGGGCGCCGATCCCGACGTCGCGCAGCAAGTGCGCGCGACCCGTCGGCGAGGACTGGCTCGCGAGAGTGTCGAAGTGCGGCAGGGTATCGTGCGGCGTGAACGCATCGAGCGTGCGATAGGCGCGTAGCGTCAGAGACCCATCGAGGGAGAGGGGTCCGCGCCGCCACCAGACTCCGGCCTCCGCTTCCCCCACCGCCGGCTCCGGGGCGGTCCGCCCGCCTCCGCCCCCGCCGATCCACCCGCCCATCTCCCTGCCTGACGAGTAGAACCTGACGGTGCCGAGCGCGAGTCGCCGAGTGGCGCCGGGGACGGCGACGCCGAACCCGGTGGCCGCCACCTCGAGGCCGAGAAAGGACGAGAGCGGGAGGCGGTAGCTCCCGGTAGCGAGTCCCTGGGTGGCGAGTCCGCCGCCGGCGAGGATCGTCGCCGCGCCGGCGGCGGCCACCGAGAAGGGGCCACGGTCCAGCACGAGCGATGGAGAGAAGGAGACCCCGCTGCCGATCGACGTGTCATCGAAGCGTGCGTACGCGCCGCCGATGTCGAGTCCGTAAGCGAGCTGGCCGGCGACCCGGGTCGCGCCGATCGGGCTGAGCGCAATGAGCGCGACGAGGGCCATCACCGTGCGCAGGTTGCGCGCGCAGATCGCCGGCACGTCAGGGCGGCGTCGGCGCGTGGCCGGCGGTTTGGTCCGTGGCGCCGGCGGGAGGAGTGAGGCGCGGTGGTGGGAGCGTGCCGAGCATCGCCCTCGCTCGTGACTCGGCCGCCGCGGCCCCGGGCGTTCCGCGCGCGATGTCCTGCTCGACGGCGCGCCGCAATGCGGCGTAGGCATCATCGGGAGC
>DASPTK010000050.1:0-100991 GCA_035623475.1 Gemmatimonadaceae bacterium
CTCCAGGTGCACCACGATGAGCGAATCGAGATACGCTACGCGGTCACCAACGATGGGCCCGACCGGCTCCCCTTCATCTGGTCCGCGCAGCCTGTGCTCTCGGTGACGAAGCTGAGCCGGATCGAGCTCCCCGAGGGGGCGCGAGTACGCGTCTGGTCGGAGCACGGCATCAACCTCGGCGGACCGGGCGCGGAGCACCGGTGGCCTCGCGCCTTCTCCGCGGGGAAGGCGTTCGACCTCTCGCGGCCGGAGACGCTGGGTCGCGCGTACGCCTGCAAGCTCTTCGTCGACATGCCCGCGGGAATGGCGGCGGTCGAGGAGCCGGGAGCGCGCCTTGAGGTTTCCTTCGATACGCTCCAGGTCCCGTACTTCGGCCTGACACTCCATCGCGCCGGCGGATCGTCGCTCGTCAGGCGCAAGAGCGAGCTCCAGATCGGGTTCGGGCCGAGCCTTGGCGCTCCCGACTCGCTCACCGAAGCGATCGGCGGGTGGAAGAGCGCTGCGTGGCTCGAGCCGGGCGAGACGCGCGACTGGACGGTCACCTGGCGGGGAATCCGCCTCGCGTGACCTGGTCGGCGGTCCAGCGCCGAGCGCTGGACGCTCTCTGTCGTAGCATCGTCCCCGCTGCGCCCTCCTCGGGGGCGCTCGCCGCGGCGGTGATCGCCCGGCTCGACGATGGGGAGGCGCGCGTACGCTCGCAGGTGAGCGCCCTCCTCGTCCTCTTCGATCACCCCGTGACGGCGCTCCTCTGCCACGGCAGCCTGCGTCGATTCAGCGCGGCCGCGCCATCGGTGCAGACGGAGCGACTCGCCGCATGGGAGTGCAGTCGGATCCCGCTGCGGCGGACGATCTTTCAGGCTCTTCGCCGTCTGATCGTCTCCACGCACTACGCCGATTCCGACGCTCAGCGCGCCGTCGGCTACCGCGGCCCGCTCTTCCGCCGGCAACCGGCGGTGCCCTGGGAGGGGCCGCTCGAGGGCGCCGACCCGGATGGCGCGGTCGCCGCCACCGATGCGTTACTCAAGAGGGCGGGGGAGGCGCAGTCGTGGAGAGAAGCGAACGCGCGGCCGGCAGGTGTGGCGATCGGCGACGACGTCCGCCGCGATGCCACGATCACCGCCGGCGTCTGCGTCGTCGGGACGGGAGCCGGAGGCGCGGTGGTGGCGGCTCGGCTGGCCGCGGCCGGGCACGATGTCGTGATCCTCGAGGAGGGGAGCTACCTCACGGCGGCCGACTTCACCGAGGACGAGGCGTCGATGATGCCGCGCCTGTACGCCGACCAAGGGACGCGGGCCACCGAAGACCTCTCGGTCACCCTGCTCCAGGGGCGCGCCGTCGGTGGGAGCACGACGGTGAACTGGATGATCATGCTGCGCACCCCCGATTGGGTGCTCGACGAGTGGACGCGGCGGCACGGCGCGGTCGGGATGAGCGCCAGCGAGTTGGCGGAAGTGTTCGACCTCGTCGAGCGAGAGACCCACACGCGCGTGGTGCCTGACGAGGCACATTCTCCGAACAATCGGATCGTCCTGGACGGGGCGAAGGCGCTGCGGTGGAACGCGCGCTCCGCCTCGATCAACGCCAAGGAGTGCGTGCGGTCCGGATTCTGCGGCGTCGGCTGCCGATACGGCGCTAAGCAGAGCACCCTGGTCACCTACATCCCCCGCGCCCTCGCCGCCGGTGCGCGCCTCTATGCCGATGCGCACGTCGAGCGGGTGGAGATCGCCGAGCGAGGCGGGCGCGCGCCGCTCAAGCGAGTGCGCTGTACGATCTCCGGAGCGGACGGCGCGCAGCGGAGTCTGACCGTCGAAGCGCCGGTGGTCGTGCTGGCGGCGGGGGCAGTCGGAACTCCGTCGATCCTCGAGCGATCGGGCCTCGGCGGGGACGGCGTCGGTCGCTACCTGCGTCTACATCCGACGAGCGCCACAATCGGCGCTTACGACCGCACGATCTACGGCGCCGCCGGGATCCCGCTCTCTACCATGTGCGATGAGTTCCTCCGGGACGGCGACGGATACGGATTCTGGATGGAGTGCCCACCGCTCCTCCCGGCGTTGGCGTCGGTCGCGGTGCCGGGCTTCGGCGCCGGTCACCGCGCGCTGATGGAGAACTTCCCGCACCTCGGCGCGCTCATCTCCCTGGTGCGGGACGGCGCCGACCGCGAGGCGTCGCAGGGGAGCGTCCACGTGGATCGACGCGGCCGCCCTCGGGTTCACTACCGGCTGGGAGCTCGAGATCGTGCGACGATGATCCGCGCGATCGGAGCCAGTGCGCGGCTACACTTCGCCGCCGGCGCGCGAGAGGTCACCACGCTCCACGCCCCTCCGCTCACCCTGAGGTCGTCGGACGACGTAGCCCGCATCGGAACAGCGCAGAGCGGGCCCAATCAGCTGGGTCTCTTCTCGGCGCATGTGAATGGCACCTGCCGACTCGGGAGCAACCGGGCGACGAGCGGCTGCACGCCCGACGGTGAGCGTCACGGTGTGCCGGGGCTGTACGTCGCGGACGGATCGCTGCTCCCCACGGCGCCCGGCGTCAACCCTCAGGAGACGATCATGGCGCTGGCGACGGTGATCGCGCGGCGGATCGCCGATCGCCATCGGCCGGGATGACGAGAGCTTAGGGCAGGCTCAGCGAGCGAGGTTCAGGTTCACGAACTCCGGCTCGCCGGTCACCTCACGCACGACGTGCGGTGCCAGCCATTCGGGGGGAGAGGGCGCCTGACTCTGGTCACGAAGCTCGACTTCGGCCAGTACGAGTCCGCGATCGAGAAAGCGATCGATCTCCCAGACGACGTCACCGTCGCGCACCCGATATCGCTGCTTGTGTACGCGGCGCCCTTCCGTCACTGGCCAGAGTGCCTCGAAGAGCTCTTGGCTCATCTCCTCCTCGATCTCGATGCGCGTGATCCCGGCGCCGAGCTTGACCGTCCGATACCAGTGCTCGCCGCGGGTATCGCGTACGCGGCGAAGCCGCTCTGCCACGCGCTCGCCGGGAATCCATCCTTGCTCGATCTCCGCGCATTCGCCTCGCGTTGCTGCGCCGGGGACGGCGCTCAGGAGGTACTTCCGCTCGATCTCCAGGGGCGGGGCGCCGACGGCGGCGATTCCTGCAGTCACTCCGCGGAGCTCCGCGAAGAACTGCTGCGAGCGATCTCCCAGCCACTCCTTCTCGAGCGCGGCGAAGGTAACCCCAGCGCGATCGCGCAAGGTGCGCCCGATCGCGATCAGTCCGGGGCGTGGGTCTCGCCACCTCGAGTGCGACGCAGCCGGGGAGCGCTCGAGGACCGCCTCGGTCGTTCGGCGCGCGTGCTCTCCGGCGGCTTCGGCGAGCACGGCGAGCACTTCCCTCGAGAAGACGTGAGCATCGTGCAGGTCGCCCAGAACATCCTGAAGCGCCTTGAGCCGGTCGACGATCGCCAGTGTTGCCGGAGTCTCCGCGGCGAGTGGCTCGAGTAGATAGCGCAGGCGCTTGGCGGCGATGCGCGCGGCGTGCGCCTCCGTTTCATCGGCCACCGAATGGACGGTGCTCAGGTGCTCCTGGAGTGCCTCGGCGTGGACGCTGATCAGTTCGGCCGTGGTTCCGGCGAAGGTCGGTGGCGCGCTCCCGTTGTCGAGGTGAACGACCACCGTGTAGTTGCGGAGGCTTCGCCGGAGCTGATGCGCTGCTCTGGTGAACGACCGTTCTACCGCTCGCGCGAGAATCTGGTCGGCCCGGTGCCGTCGTTCTACCAGCTGCTCGTGCAAGAGGTCGATGCCCGCCTGCTCGCGGCGGAGCGCTCCGGGGCGCTGCTGGTCGAGCCAGGCGAGGTGGACCTCGAGGTCACGACTCGCGCCTGTGGCCCGAGCGAGCCGTCGCAGACGGCGCCTGAGTCGATTCCCGATGCTCCCCTCCAGCGTCTCGTCGTACGCTCGGAGCCAGCTCCGAAGCCGGCGAAGGGCCACCCGGAAGTCGTGGAGTGCCTCGGCCTCATCCTCATGGCCGAGGTGCACTCGCATCTCGACGAGTGCGTCCACGAGGTCGAGCGCGACGAGACGCGTAGCCCGCTCGGCGGGGAGACCGAGCAAACCGGACGGCACGGGCATCAGTTCAGGATCCGAGTCGGCGAAGGTGGGCTGGGGCGAGTGACCAGCGGAGGATGCCACCTCCACCGCGAGGCTCGGCATCGAAGGACACCAGGCACGCAGCGCCTTTCTTGAGCTCCAACACCGGGCTGGCGCGACCAGTGAGCAACCAACTGACGACGCTGCTCAGGTGGGGCTCGTGTCCGACCACGGCCGCCGTCTCGGGGTTTCCTTCTCCGCGCAGGAACTCGATCAGGGCGGCTGGGCGGCTGGTGGGAACGAGTGCCTCTGTCCGCTGGATCTCCACGCTGCCGTAGGCTTGAGCCACGATCTCCGCCGTTTGAAACGCTCGCACATACGGGCTCGAGGCGAGCAGGTCGATGGTCGGAATAATCTCGCGCAAACCACGGGCCGCGGTCCTCATCTTTTCGCGCCCCTCGTTGGTGAGCGGTCGCTGGTCATCGGTCTTGCCTGTTCGCGCAAACTCGGCTTGGTCAGCGGCAATCGCGTGGCGGATGACGAGGAGGAGCATAGGGAGGGAACATACGCCTCCGCACCCGGCTAGCCACCACCTTTGGTCGGCTACCGGGCGGGATCCGGGCGAGGATCGGGCTGCGGGGCCTCAAAATACTTGCTTGACGCTTGCGGTTGAACCCGCCATTCTCGACTCCCCGCAGATGGGAGGGAGGGATGATGCGCATATCGGTGAGGGTCAACGGCGCGGTAGGGGAGCACGAAGTCGAGCCGAGACTGCTACTCGTACATTATCTGCGGGACGTCCTGGGACTGACGGGAACCCACGTCGGCTGCGACACGAGTCAGTGCGGCGCCTGCCTGGTCGTGATGGATGGAGTCAGCGTGAAGTCCTGCACGGTCTTAGCGGTGCAGGCCGATGGGAGCGAGATCGTGACCATCGAGGGACTCGCGCGGGGGAATCAGCTTCACCCGCTTCAGAAGGGGTTCTGGGAAGAGCATGGGCTGCAATGTGGGTTCTGCACGCCGGGGATGATCATCGCAGCGTACGATCTTCTCCGTGAGAACCCCGACCCCGACGAAGCGACGATTCGTGCGCGCCTCGAGGGGAATCTCTGCCGGTGCACCGGCTACCATAACATTGTGAAGGCCGTACAGAGTGCCGCCCGCATGCTTGCCGCGAGTGGCAAGGCGCCCGCTCCATCAAGCGCCGATCGCCCGCGCTCCACAGCCGGCGTTTGAGGAACGACCATGACCTCCACTCAAGTACCGACCGATCGGATCTTCGGGGCCCGAGTCAAGCGAGTGGAGGATCCTCGCTTCATCACCGGGCGCGGGTTGTTTACCGACGACATCAAGCTGCCGGGGACGCTCTATGCGTCCTTCGTCCGCAGCCCCCACGCCCACGCCCGCATCACCGACGTCGACACGACGCAGGCGCGCGCGACGGCAGGCGTGCGGGCGGTGTACACCGGCAAGGACCTCTCCGCCCTCGGCCCCATCCCGCCGGGCTGGCTCCTACCGGAGATAAACATCCCGGAGCATCGGGCTCTCGCGATCGACCACGTCTGTCACGTCGGCGAGGCGGTGGCGGTGGTGATCGCCGATTCGCCGTATCGGGCCAGGGACGCCGCCGACCAGGTGGTGGTGAGCTACGACGAGCTTCCCGCAGTCGCCGATGCGATGAAGGCGCGGGCCGCCGGCGCTCCGCAGATCCACTCGAATGCGGCCGGCAATATCTGCTTCCGCTGGTCGATCGGCGACAGAGAGAAGACGGATGCGGCCATTCGCTCGGCTCCGAGGGTCGTGAGGCAGCGGCTGGTCAATCAGCGCCTCATCCCGAACGCGATCGAGCCGCGTGCGTCGCTTGCCAGCTATAACCCGGCCACCGACGAATTGACGCTCTACGTGACCTCGCAGAACCCGCACGTGCACCGGCTGATCATGGGCGCCTTCGTGCTCGCGATGCCGGAGCACAAGTTCCGCGTCATCTCCCCCGATGTCGGTGGGGGGTTCGGATCGAAGATCTTCATCTACCCCGAGGAGGTCGTCGTCTCCTGGGCATCGAAGACACTCGGGCTCCCGATCAAGTGGACCGCCGAGCGGCGTGAGAGCTTCGTCACGGACTCCCACGGGCGCGACCATGTGAGCGATGTCGAGATGGCGTTCGATGACGGCGGTCACGTGTTGGGATTGCGGGTCAGGACCGTGGCGAACGTGGGCGCCTATCTCACGCTCTTCGGGCCCTGCATTCCCACCTACCTGTACGGCACCGTCCTCAACGGCGCCTACAAGTTCCCGACCATCCATTGTGAGGTGGAGGCGGTCATCACGAACACGACCCCGGTCGATGCCTATCGCGGGGCCGGGCGGCCGGAGTCCACGTACCTTCTCGAGCGCACGATGGATATCGCTGCGCACGAGATGGGCATCGACCCGGCGGAGCTGCGCCGCCGGAATTTCATCGAGCGCGGGCAGTTCCCCTACCAGACGCCGGTGGCGTTGGTGTACGACAGCGGGAATTACGCCCCGGCGCTGAACCGTGCTCTGGACATGGCGGGGTACGAGGCCTTCCGCGCCGAGCAGGCGGCAGCCCGGAAGCAGGGGCGGTACCTCGGGATCGGGATCTCCAGCTACATCGAGGCCTGCGGGATCGCCCCCTCACAGGTGGTCGGCTCGTTAGGCGCGCAGGCGGGGCTCTGGGAGAGTGCTACGGTGCGTTTGCACCCGACCGGCAAGGTGAGCGTCTTCACGGGCTCGCAGACGCAGGGGCAGGGGCACGAGACGACCTTCACCCAGCTCGCCGCGGACGCCCTCGGGGTCCCGATGTCGGATGTGGAGGTCGTGCACGGCGACACTGGGCGCATTCCCTTCGGCATGGGGACGTACGGGAGCCGGAGCCTTGCCGTCGGCGGCTCTGCCATTCACACAGCGATCGAGAAGATCAAGGACAAGGCGAAGACGCTCGCGGCACACCTTCTCGAGGCGTCGCCTGACGATATGGAGTACGCGAACGGCCGCGCGTATGTGCGCGGCTCTCCGGACAAGGGGAAGTCGCTGCCGGAGATCTGCCTCGCCGCTTACCTCGCGCATCGCATGCCGGCAGGGATGGAGCCTGGCCTCGAGGCGACGAGCTTCTACGATCCGTCGAACTTCACTTTCCCCTTCGGCACGCACATCGCGATCGTCGAGGTGGACATCGCCACCGGGCAAACGACCATCCGCCGCTACATCGCGGTGGATGATGTGGGGCGAGTGATCAATCCGATGATCGTGGAGGGGCAGTTGCACGGCGGGATCGCGCAAGGAACGGCACAGGCGCTCTGGGAGGCGGCGGTCTACGACGACAACGGTCAGCTGCTCACCGGGTCGCTGATGGACTACGGGCCTCCGAAGGCCGATCAGCTCCCGATGTTCGAGACGGATCGCACCGAGACACCGACGCCGATGAACCCACTCGGCGCCAAAGGGGTGGGCGAGGCGGGGACGATCGCCAGCACGCCGGCGGTGGCCAACGCCGTGCTCGACGCGCTCTCCCCCTTCGGTATACGGCACCTCGATATCCCGCTCACACCGGCAAGAGTCTGGCAGGCGGTTCAGGATGCCAGAGCGCGCGGAGGGCGCTGACCATGTATCCGGCATCGTTCGAGTATCATCGGGCCGAGTCGATCGAAGACGCGGCCGCGCTGCTCGCCAAGTACGGGGATGAGGCGAAGCTCCTCGCCGGCGGTCACTCGCTGCTGCCGCTCCTCAAGCTCCGCTTCACGACGCCCGGTCACCTGATCGATGTCCGCCGTATCCCGGCGCTCACCGGCATCCGGCAGGATGCCGGAACGATCGCGATCGGCGCCGCGGCCACGCACAACATGGTGGCGCAGTCGACGGTGGTGCGAGGGGCCCTTCCGTTGCTGAGCGAGGCGGCGTCGGAGATCGGCGATCCGCAGGTGCGGAACATGGGAACGATCGGTGGGAGCCTCGCCCACTGCGACCCAGCGGCGGATCTCCCCGCCGTCGTGCTGGCGCTCGGCGCCGAGCTGGTGGCGGTGGGGCCGCGGGGGCGACGGGTGATAGCCGCCGACGATTTCTTCGTCGGGATCTGCACCACCGCCCTCGGCGCGCGGGAGATCCTCACCGAGGTCCGCATCCCGGTGCCTGCCAAGGGCACGGGCGGCGCATACGCCAAGCATCCGCATCCGGCGTCCCGCTACGCGCTGGCCGGTGTGGCGGCGGTGGTCGCCATCGCCGGCGGCAAGTGCTCGCGCGCGAGCGTAGCGAGCACGGGGCTCAGTAGCCACGCGCGGCGGGAGCGCGCGGTCGAAGAGGCGCTCGTGGGGAAGGCGCCGGACGATGCGGCGCTCGCCGCGGCGGCGGCCGCCGTGGCGTCGGGTCTCACGCTCCGCTCGGACCTGCAGGGCCCGGCCGAATACAAGCGCGCCCTCGCCGTCGCCTGTGCGCGTCGCGCGCTGGCGACCGCGGTCGCGCGCGCTCGCGGCTAAGCTCCCCAAGGCCCTCTCCCCCGCACCCGACGCGGCGGAGCCCGGCTCCGCCGCGCTCGGGCCTCGCACAACCCCTCGTTAGAGGTTGGTGAAAAATCCGTGCTCTCGACCCGGCATACCTTGACCACTGAGGTGTGGGGGTGGCATTCTCGCCCTCGGTAGGGAGGGGGTGGGCCACTTCGACCAGCGAGGCATGCATGGCGGGGAGCGATCTCTACACGGGCACGCTCGATGTCCTGATCCTCAAAGCCTTGAGCGGCGGCGCGATGCATGGCTATGGCATCGGCCTCTGGATTCGGCGCAGCACCCAGGAGGTGCTCCAGGTGCAGGAGGGGGCGCTCTATCCGGCGCTGCACCGGCTGGCCCGGCGGGGGTGGCTCGACGAGGAGTGGGGGGTGAGCGAGACGGGGCGCGACGCCAAGTACTACCGCCTGACGACGGTGGGGCGGCGACAGCTCCGAGAGGAGATGATGCGGTGGACCCGGTACTCTCTGGCTGTGACCGCGGCGCTCAACGCGTCGCCGGCGTGAGGAGGGTGGCACGATGAAGCGGCGATTCCGACTGGTCACCCCGTTCCGCGTCCGCCCCGATGTGGCGGGGGAGATCGATTTCCACATGGAGATGCGGGCGCGCGAGCTGATTGCGGCCGGAATGCCGCCGGAAGAGGCGCGGCGCGAGGCGGCCGCGCGGTTCGGCGACGTCGGCGCCGTCACGGCAGCCTGCGAAGCGACGCGTCAGGGACAGCTACGCGAGCGGGAGCGCGCCGATCTCTTGCGCGATCTCTGGCAGGATATCGGCTTCGCCGCCCGCACCCTCCGCAAGACGCCGGTCTTCACGGTGGCGGCGGTGCTCACGCTCGCCTTCGGGATCGGCGCCAACACGGCGATCTTCAGCGTCATCAGCGGCGTCCTTCTCCGCCCGCTCCCCTACGAGCATGGCGACCGGCTGCTCACCGTGACGCAGCCCGACGGGGCCACCGGCGCGCCCGACATGGCCTTTTCCGCTCTCGAGGTGGCCGACTATCGCGACCGGAGCCACTCACTCGACGCACTGGCCGAGTACCACTCGATGGCCTTCACGCTCCTCGGCCATGGCGACCCGATGCGCGTCCAGACAGGTGTGGTGTCGGCGAGCTACTTCGACGTCATGGGGATTCGCCCGCTCCTCGGCCGCACGTTTAGGGAGGGCGAGGATGCGAAAGGGGCCGCTCCCGTACTCGTGCTCTCCTACGAGTTCTGGCAGCACGCCTTCGGCGGTGATCCGACGATCGTCGGCCGCACCTTCGAGATGAACGATCGCGTACACACGGTGGTCGGAGTTCTCCCGCCAATTCCGCAGGAGCCCGATCAGAACGACGTCTTCATGCCCATCTCGTCCTGTCCCTTCCGCTCTTCGCCTCAGATGGCCGACAAGAGGGAGATGCGGATGGTGAATATCTTCGCGCGCCTGCGGCCGGGCGCGAGTGTGGTCGATGCCCGTCGCGATCTCACGGCCACGTCGTCGGAGCTGCATCGCGCCCACCCGGAGTCCTTCCCCAACGGCTCGCGCTTCTCGGTGACCGCGTCGCTCCTCCGTGATGAAATGACTCGCCGTGCGCGCCCCACCTTTCTGGTCCTCCTCGCGACGGCGGGGTTCGTGCTCCTCATCGCCTGCGCCAACGTCGCCAACCTCACTCTCGCCCGGCGGCTCCAGCGTCAGCGCGAGCTGGCGGTGCGGGCTGCGCTCGGTGCGGGGCGCGGGCGGATCTTCCGCCAACTCATGACCGAGAGCACGCTGCTCGCCCTCGCGGGCGGCGTCGCCGGACTGCTCGTCGCGATCCAGCTCACGCCGATGTTGATCGGCTTCGCGGCGCGATTCACCCCGCGGGCGCAGGAGATCAGCATCGATTGGCGCGTGCTCGCCTTCACCTTCGTCGTGTCCCTCGCCTGCGGAGTCGCACTCGGTTCACTCCCCGGCCTCGCCGATCGCCAGAACCTGGTGTCGGGCCTCAAGGACGGGAGTGCGGCGTCCACCAGCGGCCGGTCGGGGCGACGGATTCGCGGAGCGCTCATCGTCTCGCAGGTGGC
Source organism: Gemmatimonadaceae bacterium (assembly GCA_035623475.1). Lineage (GTDB taxonomy): Bacteria > Gemmatimonadota > Gemmatimonadetes > Gemmatimonadales > Gemmatimonadaceae > DASPTK01. Next base: position 10,600 of record DASPTK010000050.1, read on the forward strand.
GATCGCGTTCGTTCTGCTGATCGGCGCGGGGCTCATGCTCCGGAGCTTCGTCAACCTCGTGCGGGTGAACCCCGGGTTCGATCCTGAGCGCGTGCTCACTGCACGAGTCGATCTCAACTGGACGAGATACGACAGTGCCGCGAAGGTGCGGGCGTTCACCAACGCCCTCCTCGCGCGACTGGGCGAGACGCCCGGCGTCGTTGCTGTCGCGTCGGCGAGCAGTTTCCCGCTCAATCACGTCCAGCCGTTCGCCAACACCTTCCTCATCGAAGGGCGTTTCGTCCCGAAGGGCGAGCCCCAACCTTCGGCGGATGCCCAGGCGGTGAGCCCGGAGTACTTCACCGCGCTCGGAATCCCCCTCCTTCGCGGTCGAGTCTTTACGGAGACGGATCGCGATGGCGCCGAGGAGGTGGCGGTGGTGACGGCGGGCCTCGCTCGCCGCTACTGGCGGGATCGGGAGCCGATCGGCGAGCGAATCACTTTCGACGAGGGGAAGCACTGGGTGCGCATCGTCGGGGTCGTCGGTGACGTCAAGCAATACGGCCTCGAGCAGGAGCCGACGGCGGGGATCTACGTGCCCTTCGACATCTCCCCGGTCAACGACCTTCGGGTGGTGATCGAGAGTCGCGGAGACCCGGCGGCCCTCGAGCAAAGGCTGAGGGCAGCCACGCGCGACCTCGATGGGATGCAGCCGGTGACCGAGGTCGAGACGCTGGTGAGGCTCCGCGACGACTCGCTCGCGTCGCCGCGCCTGACGACGCTTCTCCTCGGCTCCTTCGCGGCGCTGGCGCTCCTGATCACGACGGCGGGCCTGGCCGGCGTCATCACCTTCTCGGTGAGCCAGCGCACGCGCGAGATCGGAATCCGCATGGCGTTAGGCGCCGAGCGCATGAGCGTCCTCGCCCTCGTGCTCCGTCAGGGGTTGGGCTTGGTAGCCATCGGCCTCGTTCTCGGCGTGGGTGGCGCCCTGTTGATGACCCGGCTCATCTCCGGGCTGCTCTTTCAGGTGCGGGCGTCCGATCCGCTCACCTTTGCGGCCGTCGCTCTGGTGCTCCTCATGGTCGGGATCCTGGCGTGCCTGGCCCCGGCCCGGCGCGCCGCCACCGTGGATCCGACGATCGCGCTCAAAGGCGCGTAGTCAGTCGGCGGCGCCGAAGAGGCGGCGGATCCTGGCCCAGATCGCCCGCAGGATGAGAGGGATGAGGGCGACCGGCCTCCCGGCCGTCGCCCCGTCGGAGCCGGTCGAGGCGCCGGCGCCCGCCGGCGTGCCGGACGCGGGAGGGGGAGCGGCTCCCGCGGGCAGCGCCAGGCGCTCCTGCACGCAGGCGACGAATTCCCGGAAGAGCTGCTGGTTTACCGTCTCGATCATCCCCCGTCCGAACTGAACGATCTTTCCGGCCACGTCGAGATCGGCCTGCACCCGGACCTCGGAGCGGGAGGGAGTCAGCGCGCCGACCATCGACGTCATCGTCATCTTCGCCGATCCGGCTCCGCTGCTCTCCTTCCCTTCGGCGGCCATTCGCACGCGGTGCTCCCCCTCGTTCACCTCGATCAGCTGCGCGCGTCCCAGATAGCTCGCCACTATCGGCCCGACCTTCACCTTCACCGTCCCCTCGAAGGTGCGAGCATCGATCGCTTGAGTCAGCGCGGCTCCCGGGAGGCACTCCACCACTTGTCGCGGGTCGATGAGGTACCGCCACACTACATCGACAGGCGCTTCGACCTGAAAGGTCTCGGTGATCTGGAAGGGCATGGGGAGCCAATGTAGCCAACCTTGCCTGATGGTGGAACGTCGGGGGGAGGGCTGGTCGCGTCGACCCGGTCGAACTGTTCCTTGCTCCACGCTCCGTGTAGTACCTTTGCCGCGTGCGCGAAGAGATTCGTCGGATCCAAGAGCTCATGGAGGGGGAGCAGTACGTCACCGACCGTGGCATCGCCACGGCGGTCTACCTCGCCATCACGCTCCGCAAGCCGCTGCTCGTCGAAGGGCACCCCGGCGTGGGGAAGACCGACATCGCCAAGGTGCTCTCCCGTGCCATGGGGGCCGATCTCATTCGCCTCCAGTGCTACGAAGGCTTGGACGCGACGACCGCGCTCTACGAGTGGAACTATCCGAAGCAGCTCCTCCATATCAAGCTGGAGGAGGGCTCCGCTCGCCCGCTGCAGGAGAAGGAGGCGACGATCTTCTCCGAAGCCTTCCTGCTGAAGCGCCCCCTCCTCCAGGCGATCACTCACCAGGGCGCGGCGCCGGTTCTTCTCATCGACGAGGTCGACCGGAGCGACGAGGAGTTCGAGGCCTTCCTCCTCGAGGTGCTCTCCGACTTCCAGGTGACGATCCCCGAGATCGGGACGATCCGCGCGACCCGGACGCCGGCCGTCGTGCTCACATCGAATCGTTCACGCGAGCTGTCGGAGGCGCTCCGCCGGCGCTGCCTCTATCTCTGGATCGACTATCCGTCGTTCGAGAAGGAGCTGCGGATCGTGGAGAGCAAGGTCCCGGGGGTGAGTGAGCGCCTGGCCCGCGAGGTGACGGCGTTCATGCAATCGGTGCGGCGGATGACGCTCGCCAAGACTCCCGGCGTGGCCGAGTCGCTCGATTGGGCGGCGGCGCTGGTGGCGCTGCATGCGGACCACCTCGATCTGGAAGTCGTGCGAGAGACGCTCGGTTGCATCGCGAAGGACGAATCGGACCTGCGCCTCCTCGGCGGCGAGCTCGAGCCGGACCGGTTGGCGGCGATGCTCTCTCCCACCGGGTGACCTCCGGGACGGCAGTCCGGCCAGCCGGCGCCCCGACGAGCGCCGCGCGGGCGACGGATCATCGGGCCGCGGTTCTGGCGAGCTACCTCGGCTGGACCCTCGACGCCTTCGATTTCTTCCTCGTCGTCTTCTCGCTCACGGCGATCGCCGCGGAATTCCACCGCCCCGACAAAGACATCGCGCTCACGATCACCATCACGCTGGCCTTCCGTCCACTCGGCGCCCTGATCTTCGGGCTCCTGGCCGACCGCTACGGGCGTCGTCGGCCCCTGATGTGGAACCTGGTCTTCTACTCGATCATCGAGGTGCTCTCCGGTCTGGCGCCGACGTACGCAAGCTTCTTCGCGCTGCGCGCGCTCTTCGGCATCGGCATGGGTGGCGAGTGGGGCATTGGAGCGGCGCTGGCGATGGAGAAGGCTCCACCGCGCAATCGAGGGCTGCTCTCAGGTTTCCTGCAGGAGGGGTACGCGACCGGCTACCTTCTTGCCGCGATCTGTTTCTTCTTCGTTTTCCCGCGTTGGGGGTGGCGTCCGATGTTCTTCATCGGCGGATTGCCTGCCCTGCTCGCCCTCTTCGTGCGATATCGCGTGCGGGAGTCGGAGGTGTGGGAGCGCACGCGCCATGACAGCTGGCGGCACCTCTTTCGCGGCATCGGGCGCCACGCGCCGCTCTTCGTCTACCTCACGATCTTCATCGCTCTCATGAACTTCGTGTCGCACGGCACGCAGGACATGTATCCCACATTCTTGCAACGCGACTGGGGGTTCACGCCTCAGCGCCGAGCCGCGCTCACCGCCTTTTCGATGGTGGGAGCGATCATCGGCGGAATCGTCGTGGGGCATCTCTCCGACCGCTGGGGGCGGCGGCGCGCGCTGATCAGCGCCCTGATCGGGGGGATCCTGGTGATCCCTCTCTGGGCGTACGCCCCGACGCTCCCGCTCCTCATGGCCGGCGCTTTTCTGATGCAGTTCACGGTGCAGGGTGCGTGGGGGGTGATCCCCGCGCACCTGAGCGAGCTGTCAGACGACTCCGTTCGCGGCTTCCTCCCCGGCTTCGCCTACCAGTGCGGCGTGCTCATCGCCGGTTCGGTTGCGTACATCGAGGCGCTGCTCGCCGAGCGAACGACCTACGCCAACGCGATGGCGGCGACGGCGCTCCTGGCCGGGGTCGCGGCGGCGATCGCGGCGGCCGTCGGCCGCGAGCGCCGCGGGATCACCTTCGGCGAAGGCGCCGGCTCCGCCTGACGAGCGATCAGCCCTGCTGCGAGAGCAGGGCGGCCATCCGCTTTCGCACGGCCTGCACCTGCACCTGGAGCTCGGGGTCGGCCCCACTCCACAGGGCGACGAACTTTCCGTAGTACGTGAGCGCCCGCTCCCGGTCGCCCTTGGCGTCGTACAGCTCGCCGAGTCGTTTGAGGTAGGCGGCGCGATAGATCCCGTCCTCATCGATTCGCTTGAAGTCCCGAGTTGCCTCGGCGCGCTCGGCGATGGCGATGGCCGAGTCGGCGTTGCCCGCCAAGTCGTACGCTCGCGACAGTAGCGCCAACCCACATACCGGGCACCCGAGTTGGTTTTCCGCGCGGAACGAGGCGATGGCATCGTCGTACCTGCGCTCTGCTATGGCCAGCTGCCCGAGGAGCGCGCGCCGAGCCGGATCGGCATCGCGCGCCGATGGCGTTCTCGCTTTGTCCCAGCTGTCTACCATCGTGCGCGCTCGATCGAGGCGTCCGCCGAGGATGTAGCTCAGCGCAGCCTCAGGGTATGGCCGCTCCAACGCCGGCAAGCTGTCGAAGGCTCGGCTCCCCACCACGGAGTCCGCCGTGCGAAGGGCCACCGCGCGCTCACCGAGAAACCAGGCCACAACGGCGCTCTCGCCCAAGCGAGTCTTCATCAGAAACTGGGGTCCGGCGATCGCGCCACCCTTGGCCTGCGCTTCGTGTATCTGGCCTACCGCATCACGGACCTTCCCGTCCGCGAGCAGGAGCTGCGCCCGCAGAACCGGGATCAGGAAGGTGAACGAGCTCGGGAGCTTCTTGTTGGCCTGGTCCAGGGTCGCATTCGCGGAGTCGTACTCGAACTGCGCACTCTGCAGGTAGTAGAGACCGCCGTATCCATCCGGGCTAAGTGGATAGAGCCTCAGGAGACGTCGCGCGTCCGCCGACGCCTCGGCAGTCTTGCCGACCTGGAACTTCACGAAGCTCTGGTTGAACAGATAGAGAGGAATGCTATCCAGGGCGGCCACGCGATCGACGTAGGATTCGGCGCGGACGAAGTCCTTCTCCTGAATCAGGATGTTCGTGCTGTTGACGAGCGCCGTGGGGTCGCGCGGATCGATCGCCAACGCCTCGTCGAACGCCGCCAGAGCGCGCTTCGGGTCGGGCGTGGGTCCCGTCATGAAGTACGTGCCGATCGTCAGGTACTTCTCTCGTTCCGGCAAGTGATCGCGAAGGTCGTATGCCTTCTGCAAAGAGGCCTGCCCCCTTGCCGTTTGCGCACCCATATTGCTCAGCACTACACCGAGCTTCCGATAGGCCATCGCGAAGTTGGAGTCCAGCGCGATCGCTTGTTCCAAGAGGTCGGCCGCCCGCTGTTGATCGCCGTCGACCTCGGCGGCTCGAACGCCCTGCGTGTAGCGACGGAGGGCCTCGATGCTCGGGGTGGTGACGTCGGCCAGCGGCGCCTCATCGCGCACCGACTTGAGCGATTCGCCGACGCGGGCGCGCAATCCGCGGGAGAGCTTGTCGATGGCGGCGACGATCCTCGTCGAGTCGGCCGCGGACTGTCGGATCGCGGCGAGGACATCGCCGCTGGCGGCCGAATAGATGCGCGCCGTGATGATGTACGTCGTGCCCACGCGCGATACGTCGCCGTCTACGAGCGCTCCGATCCCCTCCCGCGCGGCGATCTCGCGCGCCAGCTGGAGGTCGACGCGTGTGCCGGGGGGCCGCTGCATTCGGCGCAATGCGCCCTGGACGACATTCTGTTGGACGACGGTGACGGCACGCGACTGCTCGAGGTCCGTGCGCAGCGCATCGCTCACGACCGAGCCGAGGGTCGAGTCGCCGCTCGGGCTGCCGAAGTCGGTGACGAGAACAGTCGGCTTTTCCTTGAGCAGCCCCGCGGCCACGAGATTACCCGCCGGGCCGACACCGAGCGCTCGGAGCGCGAGGAAGCCTCCGACGACGAGCGCGAAGGCGCCGATGGCCCCGGCCGTCGCCATCGCGAGCCGCCTGGTGGTGAATCGCGGGCCGGCTCGGGCGACGAACGGCAATCCCAGCACGGCTGCTATCAAGGCGCTCGGGACTACCCAGTGCGGAAGTCCGATCGACTCCGTGACTCCCCAGACAGCCAGCACGAGCAAGCCCGACGCCGCGATGTACTGCGCGAGAGCGCCCGTCGCCGATTCGGGCGGCCGGACAATTGTTCGGGTGGTGACACCGCCCGAGCTGTCCAGCGCATCCAGCTGAGTGAGCAGCTCGCTCGCGCTCTGCGGCCGATCCTGTGGATTCTTGGCCAGGCAGCGCGTAATGAGATCGGCGAGAGGCGGCGGTACATCCGGCCGCAACTCACTCACCGGCGGCGGCGTCTCGGTGAGGGTCGCAGCGAGCGTCTCCTGCGGTGTGCGCCCGGCGAAGGGTCGCTTCCCCACGAGCATCTCGTAGCCGACGAGACCGAAGGCGTAGATGTCGGCGCGCGCGTCGACGTTCGGATCGGCGGCCGCTTGCTCCGGCGCCATGTAGCCGGGGGTGCCGAGAGACACGCCCATCGTGGTGAGGCCCTCACCGCGCGCGCCCTGCGCCGACTCGCTCAGTGCCTTGGCGACCCCGAAATCGAGCACCAGGGCCGAGTCATCCTGCAGCATGATGTTCTCGGGCTTGATGTCGCGGTGCACCACGCCGCTCCGATGCGCGAAGGCGAGCGCCTTCGCCACATCGCGCAGGATCCGGATGACCGTCGGAATCGGGAGAGGCCCCTCGCGATTCAGGCGTGCGCGGAGCGACTCACCCCGCACGTACGGCATGGTGAAGTACGGGACGCCGTCCATTTCGCCGGCGGCGAGCACCGACACGATGTGCGGATGCTGGAGCTGGGCGGCGAGCTGAATCTCGCGCCGAAAGCGCTCGATGTTCACGCCGCCGGTGAGCTCGGGGGCGAGCGCCTTCACCACGACCTGGCGTCCCAAGGCGTTCTCCTGGGCCAGGTACACGCGGGACATGCCGCCCCGACCGAGCTCGCGCTCCAGCGTAAAGGCGGAGCCGAGCGCGGCCTGCAGCTGATCGCGAAGCTCCATGCTCACAAAGGAATTACGGGACAAGGAACGATGACGCCGCGGTACGGGGAGGACTAGGGGCATCCGTCCGCCCGATCTCATAACGGGGTGGGGCGCCGCGAAGTGACAACTTGTCGCAACTCCGACCGGCCGGCATCATCTCCCACTATGGATGGGGGAGCGTCCGTAACAACACAGCCCGCGGACCTCGTCGCCACGTGTACGCGCTTCTGCCGCGCCTTGCGGGCGCGCGGAGTCGCCGTAGCGCCGGGAGAGGCGATCGACGCCGTACGCGCCCTCGCGGCCATCGACGTGAGCGATCGCCGCGAGCTCTACCTGGCGTTGCGCAACGTGCTCACCACGCGCCCGGAGGACTTCCCCATCTTCGATGAGCTCTTCGATCTCTTCTGGGCGGTGCCGCGCGGGCCGGCGTCCCCGGGGAAGGCATCGGTCCAGCTGCGCGCGCCGCCGATGGCGGAGAGCGGACAGATCGCGCTCGAGCGGTGGATGCGCAGCGACGAGCCCGAGCCTGACGAGGAGGCCCCCTTGGGGATCGCGCGAGCCAGCGACCGCGAGTCGAGCGGGGGCGGGGACATCCAACGCTATCGCGATGACGCGCTGCGCGAGGTGACGCGCATCGCTCGCTACCTCGCTCGGCGCCTCGCCGCCCGGCCGAGCCGGCGGTGGCGGGCGGCACGCTCGGGACCACGCCTCCATCTGAGGAGGACGGTACGCCAGTCGCTCAAAACCGGCGGCGACATCTCGGAGCTTGTCTTTCGCGAGCGCAAGCTCCGCCGCACCAAGCTCGTCGTGCTCTGCGACGTGTCGGGCTCCATGGAGCTCTACGCGCAATTTCTGCTGCAGTTCCTGTATGCGCTCCAGCACAGCTTCGCCTCGGTGGAAACCTTCGTCTTCTCCACCCGGCTGAGCCGCATCACGCCATTGCTCGGCCCGCGCCGCTATCGCGAGGCCCTCCTCGCCCTCCACCGAGACGTGCACGACTGGAGCGGCGGAACGCGCATCGGCGCCAGCCTGGCGTCGTTCGTCGCGCGCTGGCAGCGCCTCGTCGACCGGCGCACGATCGTGATCGTGCTGAGCGACGGCTGGGACACCGGCGAACCGGAGCTCCTCGCAGGTGCGATGGCGGCGATCCGGGAGCGCGCCGGCCGGGTCATCTGGCTCAACCCGCTCCTCGGGAGCAAGAGCTACCAACCATTGACGCGGGGTATGCAGGCCGCGCTGCCCCACGTGGATGTCTTTGCGCCCGTCCACGACCTGGCGAGTCTGGCCGCGCTCGCCCGCCACCTCTCGCTCTGATGTCGTCAGGCAGGCCCCCCTCGCCCCCCTCTTCCAACGACGCCCAGGAGGGCCTCGATCAGCTCGAGTCGCTGCGCGGCTCGGAGCGTCGTGTGGCGATGGCGACCCTCGTTTCGACCAAGGGCACCACACCGAAGAAGGAAGGCGCCAAGATGTGGGTCGGTGAGGGCGGGCGGATCCTCGGATCCGTCACCATCGGCGGGTGCGTCGATGCGCGAGTGCTCGAGGCCGCCGAGAAGGTGCTTGCCGGCGCGGGCTCGTCACTTCTCTCGATCTCGATGGACGACGAAGAGGCGTGGGACATCGGGTTCACCTGCGGGGGGACGGTCGAGGTGCTGGTGGAGCAGGTGGCGCTCGATGGCGCGGTCGATCCGATCGTCGCGGCGTACGACGTGATCCGACAGGAGATCGCGGCGGGGCGGCGCGCGGTCGCGGTGGCGCCCCTCAGCGGTGAGGGTCGGCGCGTGGTCGTGCGCGAAGATGGCTCGCTCGTGGGGAGCCTCGGCGCAGCGACGCTCGACAGCGAGGCCCAGGGGGTCGCGCTCGACGTGATGCGCCGAGCCGCATCGCGCGCCGGCACACTCGGCGATCCCGGCGATGCGTTCTTCTTCGAGCTGCACGGCCCGGCCACCACCATGGTGATCTACGGCGCCGGAGTCGTGGCCATGCCGCTCGTGAGCATCGCGAAGGCGCTCGGTTGGAAGGCGGTGATCGTCGACGGGCGCGAGCGCTACGCCACCCGCGAGCGGTTCCCCCAAGCCGACGAGATTCACATCGGCATCCTCGGCGAGATCGCCGAGCGCCTGCCGTGCGACGCGTCGACGGTCGTCGTCCTCGTCGCCCACGACTACAAGTTCGAGCTGCCGGTGCTCCGCACCGTGCTCCGCCGCTCTCCCGCTTACGTCGGACTCCTGGGCAGCCGCAAGCGCGGGAAGGCGATTCTCGACTTCTTGGCGGAAGAGGGGTTCGACGCCGAGACCCTTTCGCGAATCCACGTGCCGGTGGGTCTCGACCTCGGCGCCCAGACGGCGGGCGAAATCGCGCTGGCCATCGCCGCGGAGGCCTTGGCGGTGACGCATCGGCGATCGGGCGGCTCGTTGGCGCGGGGCGGCGCCGCATGAAGGTCCTGCGCATCCGACGCGCCGATGCCACTCCTGACCGGGTGGCCGGGCATTTGGTGGCGCACGAGCTACGCGATGCGAGTGGGGCGACCGTCTTCGCCAAGGGGAGCCTCGTCGCCGAGTCTCGGATGGGCGAGCTGATGGCGCTCGGATGGGACGAGCTTCACCTCATCGCCCCGGACGCCGACGAGATGCACGAGGAGGAGGCGGGCCAGCGCATCGCGCTAGCCGCTGCCGGAGAGGGGATACACGTGGGCGCGATGTCCGGCGGCCACTGGCCGCTCACGGCAACCCATCGTGGAATCCTGCGCGCCGATGCCGAGCGGCTCGAAGCGATCAACTCCGTGGAGGGCGTGTGTGTCTACACGCTGACCAATGGCCAGGTGGTCGACGAGGGAGAGTTGGTGGCGCGCGCCAAGATCATTCCCTTCGTGCTGGCGGCTCGGTTGGTGGCCGCCGCCGAAGAGATCGCGCGCGGGGCAGGCGGCGTCGCGCACGTCACGCCCTTCCGGCCGATGACGGTGGGCGCGGTGGTTCGTGAGACACTTGGTGAGCGGGCGATGATGCGATTTCGGGAGAGCGTGCGCGAGAAGGTCGAGTGGTTCGGCTCACGGCTGCTCGAGCCGCGGTTCGTCACGTCCACCGCCGAAGCGGTCGCCGCCGCGATCGAGGGGGCCATGGCCGACGGCGCCGACTTTCTGCTCATGGCCGGGACGAAGGCAATGGATCCACTCGATCCGTCGTTCGTCGCCCTCGACCGTTTGGGGGTGAAGCTCGAGCGGTACGGCGTCCCCGTTCACCCGGGAAGCCTGCTCTGGCTGGCGAACCACGGTCGCCTGACGATAGTCGGAATGCCCACCTGCGGTCTCTTCACCCAGGCGACGGTCTTCGACCTCCTCTTCCCCCGGATGCTGGCGGGGGAGCGCCTGACGAAGGGTGTGCTCTCGTCGCTGGGGCATGGAGGGCTGCTCACCCGCGAGATGGCGGGCCGATTTCCCCCTTATCGCAAGACGGGGGAACGGGGCGCCATCGCCGAGTCGTGATCGCGGCGATCGTGTTGGCCGCCGGAGCGGGGAAGCGCTTTGGTGCGCAGAAGCTCGTGGCCCCCCTTCGCGGGCACCCGCTCGTCAGGTGGGCAGTGATGGGGGCGATCGCGGCGGGGGTGGACGACGTCGTCGTCGTGGTCGGTCACGACGCGGCGAGTGTGACGGCTGCCGTGGATGGGCTGCCGGTGCGAGTGGTTCGCAACGAGCACGCGGCCGCGGGGATGAGCACCTCGCTCGCCGCCGGTGTGCGCACCCTCCGGCCCGGGACGCGCGCAGCGTTCGTCGTGTTAGGCGATCAGCCGAGCGTGCCGGCCGAGGTCTTTCACTCGCTGCGAGCGCGCTACGAGAAGGAGAGAGGGAAGGGTGAGGGGAAGGGGAGCGTGCGGGTCGTCGTACCGCGCTACGCCGGCGAGCGCGGGAACCCGGTCCTCTTCGACGCCGCGGTCTTTCCCGAGCTGCTCCTCGTAGAGGGGGATCGCGGCGCGCGTGAGGTGGTGACTCGCGATGAGAAACGCCTCGCCGACGTGGACTTCGCCTTCGCCATGCCCGCCGACGTGGACGACCGCGCCGCGCTCGACGCGGCGGAGCGCGCGCCGTGACGTCGCCGACTTTCGGGCAACGATCTCCCTTTCTCGTCGCCGGGATCTCGGCGCGCACGACAAACGCGCGGGAGATGGACGAGTCCACGGCCGCGATCGGGAAGCTCTGGGGCCGCTGGCTCGGCGAGCAACCGTGGACCGGGCTGCCGCAGCGCGACGAGCCATCGGCCACCATCGCGGTGTATGGCGACTACGAGAGCGATCACCGGGGCGCCTACACACTCACGATCGGCCGCCTCGTGGAATCCGCGGGCGCTGTTCCTCGCGGCCTCACGCTCGCCCGAGTGCCCGGCGGCGATTACGCCGTCTTCGCCGGGCGTGGCGCGATCCCGGACGTCGTCGTGAGCACCTGGCAGACCGTGTGGGAATACTTCGCGCCCCCCCAGGAGCGCGAGCGGGCGTACACTGCGGACTTCGAGTGGTACGACCCCAGCGACGCGCAGCGATTGGAGATCTGGATCGCGCTGCGTCCGGTTGCAAAGGGATCCGTGCGGTAACTCGGGCGGCAGTTGGTCGCCGGATGGTCGCCGACGTTGCGAGACCGCGTGCTGGAGGTCTACATGCGGGACGTCGACAGCTCGACTCTCCCACCCCGGCTCCACCCCCACGGAAACAGAGGCGGGACCAGTGATGCGGCGCTAGTTTTCTCGTGCCAGGCCGCAGTAGGCGGCACCCGCGCGACCCTCACTACGACACCCCATGTTCTACTCTGCACGAACACTCGGCGCCCTTTTCGTTGCGGCGCTCATCGCGACGTCCGCCGGGAGCGCCCAGCAGGAGAAGGAGAAGCGCCCCATCACGATCGCCGATTTCGAGGCGATGAAGGCGGTGAGCGACGCGCAGCTCTCCCCCGACGGCTCGGCGATCCTCTACGCGCTACGGACCACCGATCTCGCGCAGAACACGAGACGCACGGTCACCTATCGAGCGAACCTTTCCGGCGGACCGCCGAAGCAGTTCCCCGACGATTCGACGGAGGCGACCCAGGCCCGCTGGTCGCCTGACGGGAAGCGGGTCGCCTTCATCGCCGCCGGGCAGCTCTGGGTGGCGGATGCGATGGGCGCCGGACGCAAGCAGCTCACCACCCTCACCGGTGGCGCGACCGGGCCGATCTGGTCTCCCAACGGGGATCGGCTGGCATTCACGTCGCGCGTCTACGCGGCGTGTACCGACGACGCCTGCAATGCCGCTCGCGCGAAGGCGGCGAGCGAGAACAAGGTGAAGGCGCATGTCGCCAGCCAGCTGCTTTATCGCCACTGGAACGCCTGGGACGACGGGACGCGCGCCCACCTCTTCGCGATCTCCCCCGACGGCGGCGGGCTGCGCGAGCTGACGCCGAATGCGGACTACGACGTGCCACCCGGACCCTTCGGTGGAAGCGAGGGCTACGCCTTCTCCCCCGACGGGAAGGAGATGGCGTACTCGGCCAAAGACCAGGGCGCCGCCAACGCCTGGTCGACCGACGTAAACATCTACCTGGTGTCCGCCGCGTCAGGCGCGCCGCGTGTGATCACCGGCGACAACAAGGGCGCCGACCAGAATCCGGTCTACTCGCCGGACGGGAAGTACATCATCTACCAATCGCAGGCGAGGGCCGGCTTCGAGTCCGATCGCTGGCGACTCATGCTCTACGATCGTGGCACTGGGCAGATGCGCGAGCTTCTCCCGAACTGGGACCGGAATGCCGATTCCTATCTCTTCTCCCCCGATGGCAAGTCGATCCTGATTCAGACGGTGGATGCCTCTCGCGAGAAGCTCTATCGAGCGCCATTCAACGGATCCACGGCGGGGGCGCCGGCTTCCCTGATCTCCGAGCACAACAACGCCGGCCTGACGATCGATCACTCCGGGAAGACGATCGCCTGGCTCCGCGATGCGATCGATCACCCGACCGAGGCCTTCATCGCTCAGCTGGGCTCGGGCGGGATCTCCGGCGTTCGTCAGGCGACGCACGCCAACGACTCGCTGGTGGCACAGCTCAAGCTCTTCCCGGCCGAGGACTTTTGGTATCGCGGGGCGAATGGCGACAGCGTGCAGGGGCTGCTCCTCCGGCCGCCGCAATTCGGGCCGGGGAAGAAGTTCCCGCTCGTGCTCGTGATCCACGGTGGGCCGCAAGTGCCCTGGCTCGACAACTGGCACGGCCGCTGGAACGCGCAGATGTTCGCCGCACCGGGGTACGGCGTGGTGATGATCAATCCCCGTGGCTCGCCCGGCTACGGACAGAAGTTCGTCGACCAGATCTCCAAGGATTGGGCGGGGGCGGTCTACACGGATCTGATGAACGGTGTCGACGCCGCCCTCCAGAAGTACGCCTGGCTCGACGGCGACAAGATGGCCGCGGCGGGGGGCTCCTACGGCGGCTACATGGTGAATTGGATCGCCGGTCACAGCACGCGCTTCAAGGCGCTGGTCACGCATGCCGGCCCCTTCAACCTGGAGACGATGTATGGCGCCACCGAGGAGCTCTGGTTCCCGGAGTGGGAGTACGGCGGCCCCTACTGGGATTCGACGGCGATGGCACAGCAGTATCGCAAGTGGTCGCCACACCTCTTCGCCAAGAACTTCAAGACGCCGACGCTCGTCACGGGAGGGGAGCTCGACTTCCGCGTCCCTTACACGGAAGACCTCTCCATGTTCACCGCTCTCCAGCGCCAAGGGGTTCCATCGCGCCTCGTGATCTTTCCCGACGAGGGGCACTGGATCGGCAAGCCGCAGAACCAGCGGCTCTGGTGGAACGAGGTGCAGGGATGGTTGGCGATGGGCTTCTCCGGCCAGCCGCCGGCGGTGCAATGAGCGCGTGCGGCGCTACTTGACCTTCTTCGCCGATTTCCTCGCGATCGCCGCCTTGGTCCAGATGAGGACGATGCCGCACTCGGTGTGGTTCCCGACGTACCGCGCCGGGGCGCTGATCGAGCTGGGATAGACCTCGATCGCCCAGACGTCTGGCAGCCGAACGAGGCTACTGATGTCGCCGTGGACGGGGTAGACGCGCTCATCGTCCAACCAGTAGGCGACATCGCACGTCGCCTGGGCGTTCTTCTCGGTCACGCCGCTGGCGTCGTCGATTATCCGCTGATCCATTCCGCTCGGATCGGGGTTCTGGACGCTGGGGGAGACCGACGACGGGCTCGTGCCGTTTGGTAGTGTCGGCCGGCTGAAATTGTCTCGCACCAGTGGGATTTGACCCGCCAAGCCTCGCATGACGAGTCGCTCCGTTCCATCGGCATTGGTGATCAATCGCGTGGCTGGCGCGTTGGCGGCGATCGCGTCGGCTACCGTCTGGGTCGGCATCCTGTTGAGCATCTCCTCGGTGATGAAATAGCCGCCTCCGGTCAGCCGGCGCTTCTCGAAGTCCGTCTCGATCGTCGAGCGCCCGGTGACGGTCACGCCGGCTAGCTGCTGGACGTTAGGACCCAACATGACCGTTGCCTGCGTCTCGGCGGCCGGAGCGAGGTCGACCGCTGCCTGGCCAGGTGCGAGTCCGACGCTCTGCACATCGATCGCGTGAGTGCCGGCGGTGAGCGCCGCGAACCGCGCCACGCCTGACGAGTCGGTGCCGACGCTCCCCTCCTTCCCGCTGACGGTCACCCGCGCGCCCGCGAGTGGACGGCCATCCGGTCGCTGCACGGCGACGAGGAGACGCGAGTCGCCCGTCCCCAGGTCCACGCGCAGGTTCCGCACGATGAGCTGCCCACGCTGGGCCACCACACTCGTTCGCGCCGCCTGAAACGCAGAGTCGACGATGCGCAGCGTGAGGGGGATGCCCACCGGCACGCCACAGAGGCGATAGACGCCGCCAGTGTCCGTCTGCACCGTCGAGGAGTGGGGAACGCGCACGAGCTTCTGCCCCTCGGCGGACGAGATTGTCCAGCTCATTTGGATCGGCTCATCAGCCAGGGTCCGCCCGCTGCGCGCGTCGCTCAAGCGGCCGACGACGATCGCCCGGGTGGCCAGGGTCATCGTGTCGGCGCACATGGTGGCGGCGAAGGTCTGGGGTGGCGGCAGGCCGATCGTCACCGTCGTCGAATCGCCGGATCGTATGGCGACATCCTGCTCGAGAGGCGGCACGCCGAGGAGGGGCATGAGCGAGTCCGACACAAGCAGATGAGCCGTGGGCGGCGGAACGTCGACGAGGCGAAAGCGGCCGCCCGCATCGGTAGTGGTCGCGATGTTGGTCCCGGCGAGAGCGATCGTCGCGCCGGCGACAGGCAACCCGGTGGTGCTGTCGAGCGCCGTACCGACGAGCGTCGCCACGCTCGCCACGGTTGCCGCGGCGCCAGTGAGCCCGGTCATCGCGATCACCTCGCCCCCCGCCTCACGCACCCCGACCAATCCATTGGTGGTTGGCTTTGGCGCGATCAGGCCGTGGGTGCGCGCGGTGTCCTGGCCGAGGAGTGGCATGCGGATGATCCAGCGCGAGACGATCCAGGCACCGCTCGGGAGGTGCGTGAACTCGATGCGTCCAAGGAGCGCGTCACCCGGCGCCTGCACCGGAAGCTCCGTGTGCTGAAACTGCAGGAACCGGAGCTCGGAAGTGCGGGCGTCGAGCCAGAGAACTCCCGCGACATCGGGGAGCTTGCGCGAGGGTGCGGGCACGAACTCGAGCCCGACGACTCCCGGCTTCGAAGCGTCGAGCGGGCGCACCCGCCAGCAATGCTGAGAGGCGAAGGACTCGGAGAGCAGGACGCGCGCATCAGGTGCGAAGTACTCCGTCGAATCGACATCGGCACGCACGTAGCCGCGGACGGCGAGCGACTCCGCCGGCGCACTCACGAACGGGTTGCCGGTCACTCCGGTGCGCCGCTCCCGATGGTCGCGCCGGACGACACCGTTGAGCGCGATGTCCCGCGAGAACTCGTCGATCGTGACGTGCACCAGCTGTTGTTCCTGCGTGAACGCGGTGGCGTCGAGCGCGCTGCGCGAGTTCTCCCAGAGCCGCTGCGCTTCGACACTCTGCTCGGCGGGGGCGACGCAGCTCCCGCGGCCGGCAACGGTCACGGTGGGGAGGCCGACGACCGACGCGTGGGCGAGGAGCACGATCTCGCGCACCTGTCCGGCGGCGAGATCGAGCGGCGGCGATGACACCGCGCGAAAGCCCACACGCCTCGCGCGCACGACGTAGCGTCCGGGCTCCGGTGCGCGGATCACGAATCGGCCGGAGTCGTCGGTGAAGGCGCCGCCGCGACTCGTGCTGTCGGACGCCAGCAGTCGCACGAGAGCGCCCGGTATCGCGCTGTGAAGGCTGTCCGTCACCACCCCGCGCACGACCTGGGCTCGGCCGGCGGTCGCCATTGCCAGGAGAGCGACGCAGCCGGCGGCGGCGAGGAACAGCGCCGGGGCATCGCGCCGCGACGAGCGACCGCTCGTGACACCGGAGCCGCTGGCGCCCGCAATCATTGCCCCGAGCTCTTGTGCGCCCCCGAGTCGGCGGCAGCGGGGCTCAGGCGCGATCGGCGGGCCGCGCCCTGACGCGACCAGATGAGGACGATGCCGCAGGGGGCGTCCGGCGCCGCATATCGCGCCGGCGCTTCCGCCGAATTCGGATAGACCTCGATCGCCCAGATGTCGCCCGGCTTGATGACGGTGTTGATCTCTCCCAGAATCGGTCGCTCTCGCGCGCCGTCGATGTAGTACGCGACTTCGCAGCTGGCGGACGGTCCGTGTAAGTAGTCCTGCGGCGGGGGCGGTTGTCCGCTCATCAATGGGCTGTTGTCGGGTATCCCACTCGGCGGCGATATGCCGCCGGGGGCGCCGCGCGCAGGGATCGCAGCATACGTCCCGGGGCTCGAGCCCATGTTGACCTGATCTCCGATCGCGCCGCGAGCGTGCAGAATCTGATTGCCATCGGGAGTCGTGGTCACCGTCATCCCCGGTACGCCGGCGACGAGATCGGTGGTGAAGAGCGCGCGCTGCTCGGCAATCATCTCCGGCGTGATGAAGTAACCCTGACCTCGTTTACGCCGGCTTTCGAATTCACCGGCGGCACTGCGTGCTATCACGTTGACGGCGGGGAGAACCTGAACGGCGCGCTCGAGCGAGACTGCGAGTTGCGTCTCCAGCTCGGGATCGATGTCGACCGTAGCGCGGGCCGGTTCGTAACCGAGCAGCCGCACCTCCACTACGCGAGTGCCCGTCGGCACAGTGTACATGTGCGCCACGCCGGCGCTGTCTGTCAATGCGTGCTCGGCCGCCCCCACTCCGTCGATCGACACAAGTGCATGGCGCGCGGGGGTGCCGGCCCTCGTGGTAGTCGTTATGCTGAGCTGCGATCGGTTCGCGGCCCCCGCAGCCGGGACGAAGAGATCTCGCACGAGAAGCTCGTTCTGGCGGACGCGAATCTCGGCCTCCGCTAGCATGGTATTGGCCCGATCGACGCGCAGGGTGAGCGGCGTGCTTGGCGGGATTCCGCAGACGCGATAGACGCCGGAGCTGTCAGCCACAGTCGTGTCGCTCCGATTGGCGAGGTGGAGGCCTCCCGCTGCCTCCCACCCCTTCCACGAGAGGATCACCGTCGCGGCCGGAATCGAGCGACCTGAGCGGACGTCGCGGACTCGTCCCACGAGGAGCGTGCTGGCCCCGCCGCTCACGGAGCACCGGCCGGCGAGGAGCGCGGCGACCGAGGGGAGGGCGAAGTCGGCGAGCGCGGATTGCCCTTGCACGAGCGTGACCTGGCGCCGGAGCGATGCGAGGCCGACGAGCGGGATGATCGAGTGCTCGAGCTGTAGCGTTTGCGCGCCGAGAGGGGCCTGCGTCAGATGGTACACGCCCATCGAATCGGTTTGCGTCGTGATGTTGCTCCCGACGATCGTGATCGTGGCGCCGGATAGTGGGAGGCGGCGCAGGCTGTCGTAGGCGCTTCCTTCGATGGAGGCGAGAGCGCCGGCGGAGAGCAGCCCGCCCTCGCGGGTCGTCATCCTCACTACCTCGCCCCCCGCCTCCCGGATCCCGGCCAGCGTGATCTCCTGCACTCCGCCGAATGTCCCGTGCGCCCGCGCGTCGTCGCGGCCGATCATGGGCATGCGGATCAGCCACTGCGACACGAGCCACGTGCCGTTAGGCAGTCGCTGGAACGCGACTCGACCCCCGCGGTCCTTCGCGCCGACGTGAAGCGGGAGAGGGATGTACTCGAACTCGAGGGAGCGCAGCTCGGACGAGCTTTCATCGAGCCAGAGCACGCCGCCCACGTCCACGCGCCCGTGCGTCGCCGGCTCGAACGCCAGTCCGATGAGCCCCGCCTGTGCCGCACCGCCGCCACGAAGCCGCCAGCAGTGCTGGGCGGCGAAGATATCCGAGAGCAGGACTTCCGCGTCGGGGGCGTAGTAGTCGGTGCTGTCCTTCCCCACCACCACGTATCCGTGCTTGGCTAGCGACTCGGCCGGCGCGCTCACGAACGGGTTCGCACTTCCACCCTCCGTGCGCCGTCGGCGCTCCGCGATCACCGTTCCGGACGGAGTTACATCGCGATCGAACTCGTCCAGCGTCAGGTGGAAGAGGCCTTGCTCCTGCGTCAGGGAGGTCGCGTCGAGGGCCTTGCGGGCTTCCTCCCACACCCGGGCCGCATCGTCGCCCTCCTTCGTGCGCTGGCCGCATCTCGCCTCTCCGCTGACCGTGATCCCTCTCAGCACAACCGGGACGGCCGACGCGACGAGCGTCACCTCGTGTACTTCGCCCTCGCTCAGCGCGAAGAGCGGGGTCGATCTGCTTCGGTAGCCGATGCGATCGGCGCGAAGGGAGTATTCCCCGGGTGTCGGAGCCTTGATGGAGAATCGGCCGCTGCTGTCGGTGAAGGCCCCGGATACACGGCGGCCGGCGCTATCCAACAGACGAACCAATGTGGAGGAGACAGGGCGCTGGGTACTGTCGCTCACAACCGTGCCGCGAACGACTTGCGCTGCGGTGGGGAGCGCGAGCCCCACGGCGGCCGAAGCCGCGAGCAGCCAACGGGAACTGGGCACCGCCACCATCTGCGCCTCCGCGGGTGCGGGCGCCGCCGGGCGACTCACCCCGTGCAGCGACTACGTCACTGCCAGAAGCCGCTGGCGACGTCGTAGATGGCCACCAGTGCGCGGGCTGCCGCGCCTGGGGTCCGGGTGCCATGATGGAGCGAACGGCTCAGCGCCCTCTCACTTCGGCCTCACGGCGGATTCGGGATGTTACACGGACGGTTGGCGGGGGTTCTCCGCCGGCGACTTCCTGCCTTCCTGGCGGAAAGAATGCGTGCGGCAGCCTACCTGCGGCAGCCTGTCCGCCGGTGGTCACGCCGTCAGCGAACGGCATCCGCGCGGGAATAAGGTTTGAGGCGAGTCCGGCTTGCGACCCACCGGACCAGCCCCCATCTGTCATTGAATAGAACCGTTCTGGAGCCGGAGGCAATGCGCCCCTACCTGGTTATGATCTCGTCCCTCGTTGCCGCCGCGTGTTCGTCCGGCGGAACCCTCAACGACCCCGTGGCGAATTCCACCGCCGCGGAGACTCGGGTGCAGACGCCGGGGACCACGATTCAGGTGGATTGGGCCGCTGAGCACAACATCGTCGCGAACACCATCCCCGCCCCGGCTGACAAGGTCTGGAAGTACCTCCCCGAGACGTACACCGAGTTGGGGATCGACCCGGGCACCGTCGATTCGGAGCACTTTGTCTACGGCAATACGTCGGCGCGCGTCCGACGTCAGATCGGCGGCGTCCGGATCTCGAAGTACCTCGAGTGCGGCTCGCAAGCCGGAACGCCGACCGCCGATGTGTACGACATCTACATCTCGGTGCTGACGAAGGTCGAGCCCGGGGATGCAGGCACATCGACCGTCAAGACACAGGTCGAGGGGCAAGCGCTTCCCGAGGGTGTTTCGGGGCACAACGTCCGCTGCGCGACCACGGGCGCCCTGGAAGCACGGATCGCCAAGATGTTGAACGACCGCATGGCGCATTCGCCAACCTGATTCGGACGGTCGGCGCTGGCCCATCCCCAGCCGGGCGAATCTCGCGCGCTGCTGCCCGTGCCACCGGAGCTTCCTCCGATTGCGGGCTCCGGTGGTCGGCGCGAGCTTTCGCTAGTGCCAGCGCGAGGCGGAGCGTGAAGCTCCGGCGCGCTCCCACCGAGTCGACCACACCGGAGCCGGCATGAACAAGGAACACCCCGACCACCACGACGCGGAGCTCGTCCTGCGCCTGTACGAGCTTCGCCGTGAGCCCGTGATGCGCGAGTCGCGGGAGACTCTGGCGAAGAACTTCCTCCCCCGCTCGTACGACGACATCAAGCCGATCCTGACGAATCGTGAGCACCCGCTGAACGCTGCCTTCCGCCAGACCCGGACGTACTGGGAGATGGTCTATGGGATGGCCAGACACGGCATCGTCGACGCGGACTTCCTCGCCGAGATGAACGGCGAGGGGCTGCTCCTGTTCGCCAAGGTGCAGCCCTTCCTGGAGCAGATCCGGCGCGACACGTCGCCGCGAGAGTTCCGCAACGCCGAGTGGATCGCGACCGAGTCCGACGTCGGCAAGCAGCTCTTCGCGTCGTTCCAGGAGCGGATGGCCAAAGCCCGGAGCGCGAAGAGCTGATGCCTAACGAGAAGCGCCCTCTCAACCTCGGCAACGCCTGGGTCGAGGCACGCGGACTCATCTGGGCGCACCGGAAGAAGCTCGCCTTAGGAAGCATCCTGATGCTCGTCAACCGGCTCGCCGGGCTCGTGCTCCCTGCCAGCTCCAAGTATCTGATCGACGATGTGATCGGGAAGCACGACGCCGCGATGCTGGGGCCGTTGGCCCTCGGCGTCGGGTTGGCGACGCTGGTTCAGGCGTCGACGTCGTTCACGCTGAGTCAGGTGATCAGCGTGACCGCGCAGCGAGCGATCGCCGACATGCGCAAGAACGTGCAGGAGCACGTCCTCCGGTTACCGGTGCGCTACTTCGACAGCACCCAGACCGGCATTCTGATCTCGCGCATCATGAACGACGCCGAGGGGATCAGAAATCTCGTCGGCACAGGGATCGTGCAGCTGGTCGGCGGGATGGTGACGGCGGTGATCGCGCTCGGCGTCCTCTTCTACCTCAATTGGAAGCTCACCGCGATCGTACTCGTCATCCTTCTTGCCTTCGCCGGCATGATGACGCTCGCCTTCAAGCGCCTCCGGCCCCTCTTTCGCGAGCGGGGCGCGATCACCGCCGAGGTGACGGGGCGCCTGACGCAGGCGCTGGGAGGCGTGCGGATCGTCAAGACCTACGTCGCCGAGCGTCGTGAGCAGACGATCTTCGCCCGCGGCGTCCACCGCCTCTTCCGCAACATCGCCCAATCACTCACCGGGGTCTCGGCGGTGACCGCCTTCTCGACGCTCATCATCGGAGTGGTCGGGGTCGTCATGATGCTGGTCGGCGGCCGGGCGGTCCTCTCGCAGCAGATGACGCTCGGCGACTTCTTCATGTACGTTTTCTTCGTCGGGTTGATGGCGGCGCCGCTGATCGAGATCGCCTCCATCGGCACGCAGATCAGCGAGGCGTTCGCGGGCCTCGATCGGATCCGCGAGGTCAGGCAGATGGCGACCGAGGATGAGCAGGATCGCGCGCGGCATGGAGTGGCCGATCTCGTGGGAGACGTTCGCTTCGAGCACGTCTCCTTCGGCTACACCCCCGACATCCCGGTTCTGCACGATATCTCCTTCCACTCACCCCCGGGAACGACCACCGCCCTCGTCGGATCGAGTGGCTCGGGGAAGAGCACGTTGATCAGCCTCATCCTGGCATTCAATCACCCACAGTCGGGGCGGGTCCTCGCCGACGGGAAGGACCTCGAGTCTCTCAAGCTTCGCGAGTATCGGTCACACCTCGGCGTGGTGCTGCAGGACAACTTTCTCTTCGATGGGACGATCGCCGAGAACATCGCCTTCTCGAAGCCGGGGGCGACGATCGACGAGATCAAGGAGGCGAGCCGGATCGCGCATGTGGACGAGTTCGTGGCCGGATTCGAGAAGGGCTACGATACCATCGTCGGAGAGCGCGGCGTGCGCCTCTCGGGAGGGCAGCGACAGCGCGTGGCGATCGCTCGCGCCATTCTCGCCGACCCGCGCATCCTGATCCTCGACGAGGCCACGTCGAGCCTCGATACGGAGAGTGAGGAGCTGATCCGCGACGGCCTCCGGTCACTCCGGCGGGGACGCACGACCTTCGTGATCGCGCACCGCCTCTCGACGATCGCCAGCGCCGACCAGATCCTCGTCATCGAGGGTGGACGCATCGTCGAGCGCGGGAGGCAGAGCGAGCTCCTCGCAGCCGGCGGACGCTATCGCCAGCTCTACGAGAAGCAGTACGGTCTGGAGCACGACCAGTTCATCAACCCCGGCGAAGACTTCACTCCGGAGCCGGATGCGCCGGCGGCCAGCGTACCGGTGCGCTCGGATCGCGCCCTGTGAGCCCATCCTCGCGCACCCGCAGTGCGACGGGGCGACGTAAAGGAATCCGTTCCTCCGACCGCGGACCCTTGTTCGAGCTGCACCCATCGCCGATTCAGGGAATGGGGGCCTTCGCGCGGCGCCGGATCCGGAGTGGGACGCGGATCATCGAGTACGTCGGCGAGCGCGTGAGTCACGATGAAGCCGATCGCCGCTACGACGATGAGAACATGGCGCGGCATCACACCTTTCTCTTCACCGTCGACGATCGGACGGTGATCGATGCTGCCGTCGGCGGGAACGCGTCGCGCTTCATCAATCACTCGTGCGCGCCGAACTGCGAGGCGGTGATAAAGAAGGGGCGCATCTTCATCGAGGCCACCCGCACGATCTACCCCGGCGAAGAGCTCGTCTACGACTATCAGTACGAGCGCGACGGATCGGCGAGCGAGGACGATGAGCAGCGCTACGCCTGCCGCTGCGGCGCGCCGGAGTGTCGCGGCACGATCCTGGCGCCGCGGCGCGCGACTAGCCGGCGGCCCTCGAGCTAACGGCCGTCGACGCTACGGCGAGCCGTCCGAGTACCCGCGCCACTTGACGGTGGCCGAGCTCTCGTCGCGTCCGTTGTAGAGCACGAAGGGGTAGTCGCCGATGGCGTCGGGGCGCTCTCGGATCATCACCACGTCGCCGACCTTCCACATCTTCGTGTTCAGGCGATCGGCCATGTACACCTCCCACTTCGAGCCGTCGCCGAGGGTGAGGTAGAGGCCGTCCTCCGAGATCTTCGTGACGCGATGAAGGTTCGGGAGCGCGGGCTCCTCGAGCTGTTGGTTGGTGTCCCGCGCCGCGGGAGCAGGCGCGCGCGGTGCGGGGGCTGGGACAGCGGACAGATCAGTCTGGGAGCGCGCCGTAGCGGGCGCGAGCATCACGGCCGATAGCGCCAGCATCCCGATTCGATGCGTGATCATGGCGACCTCCTGGTCGACAACTTCTGCCAGAACCAATGGCGTTCGGCGCGGACGCGCGCAATCCCCCGATTCGACTCTTCCCCCGGGCCCTGCGATTCTCTAATGTCGAGTCAGTGAGCCCGAGCGAGCAGCAGCGACTGAACGACGCGCGCCTTCGCGGCGTGCCGTGGCGGAAGTGGGGGCCGTACCTCTCCGAGCGCCAGTGGGGCACCGTACGCGAGGACTACTCGTCCGACGGTGATGCGTGGAGCTACTTCAGCCACGATCAAGCGCGAAGTCGCGCCTATCGGTGGGGGGAGGATGGCCTGGCCGGATTCTCCGATGATCACGGCCGGCTGTGTTTCGCGCTCGCTCTCTGGAACGAGCACGACCCGATCCTGAAGGAGCGTCTCTTCGGCCTCACCAATCGCGAAGGGAATCACGGTGAGGACGTCAAGGAGTACTACTACTACCTCGACAGCACGCCCACCCACTCCTACCTCAAGTACCTCTACAAGTATCCGCAGGCCGCGTATCCGTACGAGAAGTTGGTGAACGAGAACGCGAAGCGCGGCCGCGATGATCTCGAGTACGAGCTACTCGACACCGGCGTCTTCGACGACAACCGCTACTTCGACCTCTTCGTCGAGTACGCGAAGGCCGATCCCGAGGACGTCCTGATCCGCATCACGGTGGTGAATCGGGGCCCGGAGGCGGCCGTGCTGCATCTGTTGCCGACGCTCTGGTTCCGTAACACCTGGCAGCTCGATCCGGATGTCCCGCGTCCGATCATGCGGGCGGCATCGGTCGGCTCCGGCACCTCGGGTCCGAGCGCGATCGCGGTGACCCACAATGCGCTGGGTCCGCGCTGGCTCTACGCCGATCGGAACGTTCCCTTGCTTTTCACCGAGAACGAGACGAACGACGCGCGCATCTTCGGCCGGCCGAATCGCACGCCCTACGTGAAGGATTCGTTCCACGAACGCGTGATTCACGGGCGTGAGGATGCGGTGAACCCTGCCCGGACCGGAACGAAGGCGGCGGCTCACTATCGACTTGAGGTCGGGCCCGGGGAGACGTCGGTGGTGCGACTGCGCCTCACGCCGATGGCACCCGATGGATTCCAGACGCCGATCGGCGCCGGATTCGACGCCACCCTCAACACGCGTATCAAGGAAGCCGACGCCTTCTACGACTCGATCACTCCGGCAGCGGCCACCGAGGACATGCGCTGCGTGATGCGGCAAGCGCTCGCCGGGATGCTCTGGAGCAAGCAGCACTACTTCTTCGACATCGGTCGGTGGCTCGACGAGCATCAGGCGCACCCCCTGGTGCCCGGCGCGGCCGGCAGCGCGCGCAATCGGCATTGGTTTCACATGGTCAACGACGATGTGATCTCCATGCCTGACAAGTGGGAGTATCCCTGGTATGCCTCCTGGGATCTCGCCTTCCACGCCGTGGTGCTGGCCCTGGTCGACGTCGATTTCGCCAAGGCGCAGCTCGAGCTGGTGCTCGGCGAGCGCTACCTCCACCCCAACGGGCAGATCCCCGCGTACGAGTGGAACTTCGGTGACGTCAACCCGCCCGTCCACGCCTGGGCGACACTCTTCGTGTACGAGGTGGAGAAGCTGCGCACCGGGCGTGGGGACACCGAGTTTCTCGCCCGCGCCTTCCAGAAGCTCACGACGAACTTCACCTGGTGGGTGAATCGGAAGGATCCGTCGGGCCTGAACGTGTTCGAGGGCGGGTTCCTCGGCCTCGACAACATCGGCGTCGTCGACCGGAGTGCGCCGCTGCCCAGCGGGGCGTCGCTCGAGCAAGCGGATGGGACGGGGTGGATGGCCTTCTTCGCACAGAAGATGCTCGAGATGGCGCTCGAGCTGCGCAAGTTCGATCCCTCCTACGACGCCCTCACATCCAAGTACGCGGAGCACTTCCTCTGGATCGCGGCGGCGATGGACAACACAGCCGTGGGCGGCGAAGGGATGTGGGATGAGGAGGATGGCTTCTTCTACGATCTCCTCCGCCTTGCTGACGGTCGGTCGGCGCGTCTCAAGCTGCGCTCCATGGTAGGGCTGCTCCCCTTCTGCGCCGTGACGGTGATCGAGCCGATCGAAGGCGGGATACCGCGCGTGCGGGAGAGCATCACGGCGTTCGTCGAGCGGCACCGGTCGATGCTGACGAACGTCGCGCCGATCGAGCGAGTGGGGGCGGGCAACAGGCGACTGCTCTCCGTACTCAACGAGGCCAACCTGCGCCGCGTTCTCACGCGGCTGCTCGACGAGAAGGAGTTCCTGAGCGAGTTCGGCATTCGCTCGCTCTCGCGCGTCCACCTCGACAACCCCTACGTCCTCCACGTCCGCGGCGGGGACCGCGTGGTTGGCTACGAGCCGGCCGAATCGCGGTCGGGGATGTTCGGTGGGAACTCGAACTGGCGCGGGCCGATCTGGTTCCCGGTGAATGTGCTGATCATCCGGGCGCTCCTGCAGTACTACATGTTCTACGGCGACGACTTCCGCGTCGAGTGTCCGACCGGGTCGGGGGAGCTGCGCACGCTCTTCGAGGTGGCGGCCGAGATCGGTTATCGCCTAACGCGGATCTTCCTGCGCGACGACAAGGGAGAGCGCCCGGTATTCGGCGGGGCGCCGAAGTTCCAGAGCGACCCGCAGTGGAAGGACCACCTCCTCTTCTACGAGTACTTCCACGGCGACAACGGGGCCGGACTCGGCGCCAGCCACCAGACAGGGTGGACGGGTCTCGTGGCCACGCTCATCCGGCTCTTCGCCGACGCCGACCATGAGCAGCTTCTCGCCCAGGGGGTGAGAACGCTGATGAAGGAACACCCACCCGACGCGACCCCGCCGAAGTCGCAGCCGCAGCCCAACCCGCAAACGCAGCCCGGTCCCCCGCCGCGACCGAGCTCGCCGCCGGCCCCCGGCTCAAAGTCACCCCCTGACCCGCAGCCGCCTCCTGGCTCCGGGCGGAGCACCGTCGGCGTCGGAGACTGACCGCGCCGTCCGTCGCTCACGACGGGCAGCCCTCCGGCTGGGGCCGCCCAGGCGGCTGGTCAGTGGAAGTCGTGTCCCCGCCAGTCTTCGAGCCCATTCTCCGCCTTGAGCTCCCGGAAGACTTCGCCGCGGAGGTTCACCACCCGCTGCTCCACCTGGAGCGTACCGCGCACGAGGATGAGCGGTGCGGTGGAGATCATCAGTGCCTGGCGCTCGAAGCGCGGCGGTGTGACCACCACGTTGACCATCCCCGTCTCGTCCTCGAGGGTGAGAAAGACGAATCCCTTCGCCGTGCCGGGGCGCTGCCGGCAGATCACCAGTCCGGCCGTCGCCACATCGCGCGTGCCGTCAGGAAGCGCGAGCACCTCGCGCGCCGTGAGAATCCTGTTCGGCTCGAGCGTCGAGCGGAGGTGGGCCATCGGATGGCCGTTGAGCGAGAGGCCGGTCATCCGGTAGTCGGCGGCGGTGATCTCGCGCGCGCTCATCGCCGGGATCATCGCCGGCACTTCGAGCGTCTGCCGTCCCGGCGCCAGGGGGCCGGCGTCGCCGCGCACCGCCTCCAAGAGCCGCCAGATCGCCGCTCGCCGGCGCCGCGCGTTCGGCTCGTCAGGCACGAAGCAATCGAAGGCGCCGGCCTCGGCCAGGGTGCGGAGGGCGCGCCGGTCGAGCCCCGAGCGCGTCACCACATCGGCGATCGAGCGAAAAGGGCCGCCGCTCTCGACCGCGTTCTGTAACCGCTCCCGCGCCCGCGCCCCCAGTCCTCGCACGAGGCGAAGCCCCAGACGGACAGCCGGCGCCTCGGCGCGCGACTCTCCGGCGCGCGACTCTCCCGCGCGAGATTCCCCGACACTCGATTCCCCCGCCTCGAGCGTGCAATCGAACCGCGACTGCGATGCATCCACCGGCCGTACGATCACGCCGTGCCGGCGCGCATCCTCGATGAGCGTGCCAGGGGCGTAAAAGCCCATCGGCTGGGCGTTGAGAATCGCGGCAGTGAATTCCGGTGCGTAGTAGTGACGGAGCCAGGCGCTGGCATAGACCAAGAGCGCGAAGCTCGCCGCATGACTCTCGGGGAATCCGTAGTCGGCGAAGGCGTTGATCTGGTTGTAAATCCGCTGCGCCGTCTCGGCCGGGATGCCGTTCCGCGCCATCCCCTCGATCATCTTCTGGCAGATCGCCGCCATCCGCTCGTGGCTCCGCTTATGCCCCATCGCGCGCCGGAGGTTGTCCGCCTCACCGGCCGAGAATCCGGCGGCGGCGATCGCCACCTGCATCCCCTGCTCCTGGAAGAGCGGCACGCCGAGGGTGCGCTTGAGGATCGGCTCGAGCGAGGGGTGCGGATAGGTGATCTGCTCCTCGCCGGCGCGTCGGCGAAGATAGGGATGCACCATGTCGCCCTGGATCGGGCCCGGGCGGATGATGGCCACTTCCACGACGAGATCGTAGAAGGAGCGCGGCTTGAGGCGCGGCAGCGTGTTCATCTGCGCGCGACTCTCCACCTGAAAGACGCCGATCGTGTCGGCGGCGCAGAGATCGTCGTAGACCGCCTGATCGGTGAAGTCGAGATCGCAGAGCTCGATCGACTGACCACGGGTGGTGCGGATGTAGACGAGACAATCCTGGATCAGGGTGAGCATGCCGAGCCCGAGGAGGTCGATCTTCACCAGCCCCGCCGACTCGACATCGTCCTTCTCCCACTGCACCACGGTTCGGTCGGCCATCGACGCCGGCTCGATCGGCACGACGGTGGAGAGCGGCTCCTCGGTGAGAACGAAGCCACCGACATGGATCGAGCGGTGGCGCGGGATCTGGTGCAGCCCGCGGACGATGGTCGGGAGAAGGCGGACGCGCCGGTCGGCAGGGTCGAACCCTGCGTGCTCGAGAAGCGTCTGCGTGTCGGTGGTCGAGCGGATGGCGGTGACCGGCTCCCGGCGCTCGGTGTGATCGGTGCCGGCGTACGGATCGGTGTGCGATGGTTGGGCGTGGGTGTCGATATCAGAGCGGGCGCCGATAGTGGTGCCCGTCGCATCGGCGTCCGCCGACTCGTCAGGCGGCTCCATGGCATCGGCGGTGGCGTGGGCGCTGAAGCGGTCGCTGAGCGCGGCCAGGGTGTCGGCCTGGGCCACCGAGAAGCCGAGCACCCGGCAGGCGTCGCGCACCGCCGACCGCCCGCGGTAGGTGATCTGTTCGCACACCATGGCGGCGTGCTCGCGCCCGTAGCGCTCGTACACGTACTGGATCACCTGCTCGCGGTCGCGATGGGCGAAGTCGATGTCGATGTCGGGCGCCCCCTGCCGCTCCTCGCTCAGGAAGCGCTCGAAGAGCAGGTCGAGCTTGATCGGGTCGACGGCGGTGATGCCGAGGCAGAAGCAGACGGCGGAGTTGGCCGCCGACCCGCGCCCCTGACAGAGCACGCCGGCGCGCCGCGAGAAGCGCACGATATCCCAGACGATGAGGAAGTAGCCGGCGAGCTTGAGCCGGGCGATGATCGTCAGCTCGTGACGGAGCTGCCGGTCGTGGGACGGCGTGCGCGCGGCGCCCCACCGCTCGTACGCGCCCTGCTCGACCAGGCGGGCGAGGTATTCGTCGGCGCTCACTCCAGGCGGAAGGGGGAAGGCGGGGAGGGTGGGCTCGAGCTCGCGCAGGCGGAAGGCGCATCGCTCGGCGATCGCCATCGAAGCCCGGATCCCCTCGGGGCGATGCTGCCATCGTCGCATCATCTGCTCCGGGCTCTTGAGATACCACTCGCCGTTCGGCCGAAGACGCGTTCCCATCTCATCCAGCGTCTTCTCGTGGCGGAGTGACGCCAGCACGTCGTGCACGATGCGGCCGGCCGGCCTGGCGTAGTGGACGTCGTTCGTCACCACCCAAGGCATGGCGAAGGCATCGGCGATCGCGATCAGGCGGCGGACGACCAGGCGCTCCTCGGGAAGGGAGTGATCCCAACACTCGATCGCCACGCGGCCGCCGAAGATGTCGCGGAGGGTGGCGACGGCATCGCAGGCACCGTCGGTATCATCGACCGCCGCCAGGCGCGGCACCCACCCGCGCAAACATCCCGTGAGCGCGAAGAGCCCGGCGCCGTGTTCGGCCAAGGAGTCGAGTGACACGCAAGGCTTCCCGCGCTCGGTGCCCATCCGGGCGCGGGTGATGAGGGTCGAGAGATTGCCGTAGCCCTCGCGCGTTTCTGCCAGCAGCACGAGGTGCGTTCGCCAAGGGCGACCGCGGGGTCCGGTGATGCCGACGGTCAGCTCGCTGCCGATGATCGCCTCGAGTTCGGCCTGCTGCGCCGCCTGGGCGAAGGCGACGACGCCTCCCAGCTCATCGTGATCGGTAAGTGCGAGGGCTCGATATCCGAGCGCCTGGGCGCGCTCGACGAGCGCATCGGGGTGCGAGGCGCCGTCGAGGAGGGAGAAGGCGGAGTGGCAGTGGAGCTCGGTGTACACGCGAAAGAGGGTGGGAGGTGGAGCGTCGGAGGGAGGGGGAGGGGGAGGGGGAGGGGTGCGTCGACATCCGGGTATCGGTCAGTCTCCCCACCCGTGCACGTACCAGCGGCCGGCATCGGTGAAGACCAGTAGCTCACCGAGCTCGCACTCCCACCACCAGTACTCGCGGTGGTACGGATCCCTCCACCAGTCGCCGGCCAGGCGATCGGGGCCGCTGGCGCGCGCAATCGTTAGGCGGCGGCCGCGCCACCAGAGGGCACAGGGTTGGCGGTCGGCCTGCTCGATCTCGACCGCCTCCGGCGATTCGAGGAGTCGGATGGCGGGAGTGCGGGCTCCCGCATCCGGGTAGGGTGGGGCGAGGAGGAGGAGCGGCGGCTCGTCGTCGCTCTCGAGGCGGCGCTTCGTGCGCGACGGCGACGCCCGCTCGGCCTTTCCTCCCCCGAGTATCGCGCTTTCCTCCTCCATCCACTCTCCCGAACGCTCCGGCCGGTGATCGTCGCCGGCGACGGGGCGCACGACGCTCCGCGGACCCAGCTCGGTCCGGAGGCGGGTGAGTGCGGCGTCGGCCGCTGCCGGATCGCGCCAGCCGAGGGCGAGGAGATCTCCCTGCTCGGCGGCGGTGGGGGCGGTGGCGGCAACGGAGACGGCGACGCCGCAGACGGGAGCGGTGAGCGTCCACGAGTCGAGGAGCGCTCGGCAGTGCTCGAAGAGGTGGACGGCGCGCGCGGTGGGGCGGGGGAACCGTACCTCGCGGGTCACCGTGTGGGGGATGGCGCCGCTCGGGAGGGCGCTCCGCGGTCCGTCGAGGGTGAGCGTGATCGCGATCGCCGCCGCGGCGCGAGCGTCCCGGGCGAGACCGGTGGCCAGGCGCTCGAGGGCGGCGCGCACGAGAAAGAGCAGCGGCTCCGTGGTCTCCGTGGGCGCGGCGAGCTCCGTGTCCACCGTCGGGACCGTCGGGGGAATCGCCAGCACCGGGCGCCGCGCATCCTCGCCGCGGGCGAGACGCCAGGAGGCGAGCCCCGCATCTCCCCATCGCTGCTCCACATCTCCCGCCTCGAGCGCGGCGAAGGCTCCTGCTGTCCCGATGCCTAACGCGGCGAGCGTCTGGCGCAGCTCGTCCTCCATTGGGATGAGGGCGAGCGGGGCAGGGGCGAGGTAGGCCGCATCGCTCCCGGGCGGCACGATGCGCATCACGACATCGCTGGAGCCGGGAGCCTCGACTCCCTTTCGTCGCGCCCTCTCCCATGTCGCGGCGCGGGCGGTGACGCAGCTGTCGGCGATGGCGACGGCCGCGCGCGGGTGCCAGCTCCGCGCGAGGGCGGCGAGTGCCAGGGCGAGAGCGCGCTCCTCGTCCAGGTCGCGGATGCTTCCGGCGCCCACCCACCAGAGCCCCGGCTCCCCGGCGACGGGGGTCACCTGCGGGCTCGCGGCGAGGAGCTGGGCGGTGACCTCGGTGATGCCGCGCGCGATGGCGGTGTCATCCCAATCGAGCAGCTCGAGCGCGGCGGAGCGAGCCCGGGCTTCGGCCACCATCATCCCGATCCGGATCTGGGCGCGCGCGGCGGGGCCGGAGATCGCCCGCAGCCGCTCCCGCTCCACGAGCGCCAATGGATGGTCATCCCACGCCGGCAGCGGTGCGGGGGCGAGGGCCGGCGCGTGGCCGGGCAGGGAGTGGTCCACCCTTCCGCTCCTCGAGGCCGGGAGGGGGCTCGGCGCAGCGTCGCTTGCGCGCGAGGACGCGCGATCGCGTGTCGAGCGACTCGTCAGGCGAGCGGAGGGGAATGACGTCCCCTCCGCTCCGTGCGGCGATGGCCGGTCGGCGCTCGTCCGCCGAGTCCGATCGCGCCACACCGCGGCGATCGGGAACCTCGGGATGCGCACACAGGCGACGCGCCACGGCTGCGACATAGCTCACCTCGATCGTGCGATGCGATTCCCGTCCCCCCCGTCCTCCCCGTCCTCCCCCTCCCCGTCCTTCCCATCCCCCCTCCGGCTCATTCTCCCCACTGCCGCTCCCTCCTTTTTCCATGGTGATCATCATCCGCCGCCGAGCGGCGGGCTCGGGGCTGGTCGCCGCTCCCGCTCTCGCTCCCCGCGACCCGGCGCGCGGCTCTCGTCCTCGTCGGTTGCGCCCCTGCCCGGGAGAGAGGGGGAGGGGGAGGGGGAGGGGGAGGCTCGAGCGCGGAGGGGTGTCCCGATGGGCGGCCCGTGCCACCCGCAGTCGCAGCGCGCCCCCCGCGCTCCCCGCGCTCCCCGCGCTCCCCGCGCTCCCCGCGCTCCCCGCGCTCCCCGCGCTCCCCATGGCGGGGCGGCGGCCCGCATCGACCTCGTCGTCCTCGCGGAGCAGCACGAAGGCCGTCCCCGCCTCACGAGCCAGCTTCGTCAGGCGCACGCCGACCGCGCGCGAGAGCGGCGCGCACCTCCGCGATCCGCCGTCGAGTACCACCAGGGCGAAGGCCCCTGAGCGCAGGAGGACATCGGCGCACCACGCCCCCTTGGCCGGCGCGTCGGGGCGGATCACCCAGAGCGGGTGGTGCGCATCGGCGGACCCGGCCACGGGCGCCCAATCGCGTGGGGCGAGCGTGCGCTCGGTGTCGATGACCGCCGCCCAGAGCCCGCGCGCGATCGTCGTCACCACCAGATGCCTGACGAGCGTCGTCTTCCCGCTCCCGCGCGTGCCGACGATTTCGGTGAGCCGGCCGCGGGGGATGCCACGCGCGGGGAGGAGCGCGTCGAGCGCGGCGAGCCCGGTGGCGAGCCCGGCGCCATCGGGCCGGGGCGCCGGGGCGAGGGAGGCGAGCCGGTGACGAAGGGCGGCCAGGGTGAGGGTGCCGGGCTCCGGGCGCCCGAGCGCGGACGCCGGCTGCGCGCGGGAGGCGGACCCGCCGAAGACCGCGACGGCGGGTGCGCTCACAGCGACAGCTCGAGCTGCGGTGCGGCCGATGCGGCCGGCGCCTGTGACACGGGGGGCTCCGGTCGATCCTCGCGGGCCGCGATCCCGTATTTCCGGCAGAGCGAGGCGACGTACTGCGCCAGCCGGTCGCGATACTCCGCGGGCATGTGCGTGTCGTGCGCGTAGGCGGCGCGGTAGCGCTCGGCGAGGTGCGGAAACTCGGCCTCGATGAACGGGAGGTACCGCTGCCGCGCCTCATGCTGCAGGCGGAGCGCGCACACCCCCACCGATGTGGCCCCGGCATCGGCCACGCGCCTGACGAGTGCCTCGAGCCCGCGCGGGTCATCGGTGATCCCCGGGAGCACCGGCATGCAATTGACCCCCACGTCGACCCCTGCCTGACGAAGCCGCTCGAGCGCCCGGAGCCGGGACTCCGGCGTCGGCGCCCGAGGCTCGAGCCGGCGCGCGAGCGGGCGGTCGAGCGTGATCAGCGACAGCCGGATCGAGAGCCGGGACCGTCGCGCCAGCCGCGACAGAAGATCCACATCGCGCGTGATGAGGGGACTCTTCGTCACCAACCCGAGGGTGAGCCCCGGGTGCTCAAGGAGCACCTCCAGAATCCGCCGCGTGATGCGGAAGGCACGCTCGGCGGGCTGATACGGATCGGTGGCCGTCCCGATCAGGATCGCCTGCCCCTCGAGCAGCCGGCGATGCTTCTCTCCTCCGTGCCGCAGCGCCCGCGCGAGGACATCGGGCGCGTTCCGCTTGACGAGGATGTGCCGCTCGAACGCCAGCCAGGGAGGCATGTGCGCCATGCTCTCCGAAGACGCCCCCACGAGCGTCTCCGCCTGTGTCGCGCGCTCCATGACGTAGCGGTGGGCGTAGCGCGCGTAGCAGTAGGCGCAGCCGAACGCGCACCCCATGTAGGGATTGATCGACCAGTACGGCATCCCCGTCGCTACCGGGTCGTTCAGGACTCCCTTCGCGTACGTGCCGTAGTAGGTGATGTCGCGCTGCACCCCGATCACGGGGAGCTCCCGGAGCGACCGCTGGACCGAGTCGGAGAAGAGGACGGGCTGCACCATGGTAGGGCTCCGGGGTTGAATCGGGGGAGGGAGCATACCGAATAAAACCCGAAAGCACAAGGGGTGCAGTAACTACCGACAGATCTTGGGCTTACATCAGATGGAGGCGGGGCGGGAAGTCCGAGACTGGCTCAGATTCCGAAGGAGCGCCACCACCGCTTCTCCTCGCTCGACTCGCTCGAGCGCGCGCCACTGCGAAGCGGCCCCGAGCGCAGTGCACCGGCGAAGGCGGCGACCGTCGGATACCGCTCCGCCGGCGCGATCGCCAGCGCACGCTCGACCACGCCTTGGAGCTCCGCCGATACGCCATCGCGCAGCTGAGCGAGCGACGGCGGCGGCCCGAGGAAGCGATCGGCCATCGCCGCTCGTGTGTTCTCGCCCATGAACGGAGGCCGGCCGGTCAACATCTCGAAGAGGACGCACGCGAGACTGAATTGATCGCTGCGCGCGTCGACCGGATCTCCGCACGCCTGCTCGGGGCTCATGTACACCGGCGTGCCGACGGTGAATCCCGAATCGGTCAACCGACGGCCCCCCGCCTCGGAGAGCGCCCGCGCGATGCCGAAGTCGCTGATCATCACGTGCTCATCGGCCAGCAGGATGTTCGCCGGTTTGATGTCGCGATGCACGACCCCCTGTCCGTGCGCGTAGGCGAGCGCACCGGCGATCTCGAACGCGATGCGCACCGACTCCTCGATCTCGAGCCGCTGCTCCCGCTCCAGACGATCGCGCAGCGTCGACCCCTCGATGTACGGCATCACGTAGTAGAGCGACCCCTCCGTCTCATCCGACTCGTAGAGCGGCACGATGTGTGGATGCTGCAGCCTCGCCACGATGGCGATCTCGCGCTGGAAGCGGGCGGTGCTCACCACGTCGGAGATGTTCCGCGCCACCAGCTTGAGCGCGACCAGACGGTCGTGTCGCTGATCGCGCGCGAGGAAGACGGAGGCGATCGCGCCCCGGCCCAGTTCTCGCTTGATCAGAAAGCGATTGGCGACGAGCGACTCCTGCTCCCACGCGGGGAGAGTAGGTTGCGGAGCGGCGCCCGACGCCGCGCCCTGCTGCAGGGCGCCGCTCTGTGTCGCCCCCTTCACCGCTCCCCTCGCTCCCTCCGGCTCGGCGGCGGCTTTCGCTCTCTCAGCCGGTGGCGCCGGCGCCGGCGGCGGCGGCGGCGCGGGCCGTGCCTGCGGCGGCGCCTCGCCGACACGAGAGCGCAGGCGTTCGGCCAGGTCGCGCACCGCCGCACTCGGGGTCGCCTCGAGCTCCTCGTGCAGCAGCGTCTCGTGGGCTCGGGCCACCTGCAGGGCACCGGCCCGATCGCCAGCGCGCGCCAGCGCTTCCATCAGCCGCAGCGTCACATGGGTGCTGAGGGGATCGGTCGCCGCGAGGCGGCGCCACCAGCCGACGGCGTCCCGGTGCCGGCCCGCCGTTGTCGCCTCCTCGGCGAGAGATTCGAGCGCCGAGCGGTGCAGCTGCTCGAGGCGCGCCCGCTCGCCATCTACCCAATGCTCGAATTCGGGAGCGTCGGAGAGATGGAAACCGTCGAGGAAGGGGCCCGCGTAGAGCCCCACCGCGTCGCTCCACGTGCCCGAGTCGACAGCCCGGTCGAAGGCGTCGACATCACTCTCGACGACGTCGGGGTTGAGGGAGAGCGCCGTCGTTCCGAGGAAGAGATCGTCCATCTCGAGGTCCTGTCGCAGCGTGTACAGCGCCTGCGACAGCGCGCCGCGCGCGTGCTCGGCGTCGCTCTCCGGCCAGAACATCGCCAGAAGCTTGTCGCGGCTGACGCTTCGCTGCCTGCCGATCGGAATCACAGCGAGGAGGGCGAGCCGCCGGGCTCCTCGCATGGCGTCCTTGGCGCCAGCCGATGACTGGTCGACTGCCAGCCCACCGAAGAATCTCAGCTTGAGCATGAGGCGCTCGCGTCAGGCCGGGACGCGCAATACTAGGATTCCTTTGCGCGCCGAGCAACCGCTCGGTGTCCGGCGGCGGGACGATTGGTCCCGTAAATGGACGCACGCACTCCCCGGCGAGCGCTCCCCGCCCGCGTATCCCGCTCGCTGGCAACGGCTTGTCCTACCCGAGG
This sequence comes from Gemmatimonadaceae bacterium, assembly GCA_035623475.1. GTDB lineage: Bacteria > Gemmatimonadota > Gemmatimonadetes > Gemmatimonadales > Gemmatimonadaceae > DASPTK01. Next base: position 46,555 of record DASPTK010000050.1, read on the forward strand.
GATTGGCATGGGGATGGCACTACCGATCCGCGGCCCTTTCCGCTCCAACCCTCCAACGCTCGCGCCTCATGCTCTCCGACCTTCGGTACTCGGCGCGCACGCTCCTCAAGAGCCCCGCCTTCACCGCGATCGCCGTCCTCACCCTGGCCCTCGGCATCGGCGCCAACAGCGCGATCTTCAGCGTGGTGAATGCCGTTGTCCTGCGCGCCCTTCCGTTCAAGGATCCGGACAAGCTCGTGTTCGTCTACGAGGTGCTGCACGGAGAACGCCAGTCGGTCTCGCCGCCGAACTTCCGCGATGTCCGCTCGGCAAGCCACGCCTTCACCGACATGTCGGCCGTTGTCGGGGCGACGTACAACCTGACCGGGCGGGGGCAGCCGGAGCGCCTCTCGGCGGTCGGGGTGAGCGCGGGGTTCTTCTCCCTGCTCGGCGTCGGCGCCGAGCTCGGTCGCACCTTCACGCCTGACGAGGACTCGGTCGGTGCGGCGCGTGTGGTCGTGCTGAGCCATGGGCTCTGGCAGCGCCGGTTCGATGGCGATCGCCGGGTCATCGGGCAAGTGATCGTGCTCGATGGGCAGCCGCACACGGTGATCGGTATCGCGCCGGCGGGGTTCACCTACCCTCGCAAGGCGGAGCTCTGGACGCCGTTGGTGCTGACGCCCGGCGATCTCGCCGACGGCGAGCGCGGAGCTCAGTACCTCCGCGTGATCGGCCGCTTGAGGCCGGGCGTCTTGCTCGCCGATGCCAACCGCGATCTCGGTGTCATCGGCGCCCGCTTCGCGTCGGCGTACCCGAAGTTCATGACCGACGGGACATTCGGCGCGGCGGGGATGCAGGACCGGATCGTGGGAGAGGTGCGGCCGAAGCTGCTCGTGCTTTTGGGCGCTGTCGGCTTCGTCCTGCTCATCGCCTGCGCCAACGTGGCCAACCTGATGCTGGTGCGCTCCGCGGGGCGGGAGCACGAAGTGGCGATCCGGACCGCGCTCGGGGCATCGCGCCGGCGCCTCGTACGACAGCTGCTCACGGAGAGTGTGATGCTCTCGCTCGCCGGCGGCATTCTCGGCGTGCTCGTCGCCCAGTGGGGGATGGACCTCCTCACCTCGTTCGGGCCCCGGGACATCCCGCGCCTGGATGAAGTGCGGCTCGATGGGGTGGTGCTTCTGGTGACGACGCTCACCGCCGTCGTGACCGGTCTGCTCTTCGGGCTCGCCCCGGCGATCGGCACGTCGCGGCCGGACCTCGTCAGGCGGCTCCGCGAAGGCGGTCGCGGGCTCCGGTCGGGGCCGGGGAGCGGTCGCCTGCGCTCGGGGCTGGTGGTGGCCGAAACCGCGCTCGCGCTCGTGCTGCTCGCCGGCGCCGGGTTACTCATCCACAGCTTCTACAACCTGGAGCGTGTCGACCCCGGGTTCCGGACGGACCACGTCTTGATGTTCTCGGTGAGCCTCCCCGACGCCAACTACCCGAACGACACCGTGCAGCGCGAGGCGATCACGGCGCTGCGCGAGCGCGTGCGTGCGCTCCCCGGCGTCACGTCGGCCTCGATCGCCTTCGGCCCGCCGCTCTCCGGCATCCGATTCGGGATCTCCTACGATGTCGTCGGCCGTCCGCCGACTCCTCCGGGGCAGGACGTGAGCGCGCAGATCCGGCCGGTCACTCCGGAATACTTCGCCACCATGGGCGTCCCGCTGATGAGCGGGCGTGGATTCACCGACCAGGATCGCGGGTCACCGCAGGTGGTCATCGTGAACCGCGAATTCGTCAGGCGCACCTTCCCGCACGAGAACCCGCTCGGGCAGCACATCACGCTCGGGTGGACCCAAGCCGGCGTCCGGCAGGGTGGGGAGATCGTCGGGGTCGTCGGCGACGTGAAGCAGTTCGCCCTGGATCAGGACGCGGAGCCGGACGTCTTCCTGCCGCTGGCGCAGTGCCCGGTGCAGCAGCTGAGTGTCGTGCTACGGACGCGCGGCGACCCGCTGACGCTGGTGGGACCCGCCCGAGCGGCGGTCCATGCTGTCGACCCGGATCTCCCGATTTTCTCCGTCGCGTCGCTCGAGCAGATGGTGGACGAGTCGGTGGCGCAGCCGCGGTTCTACATGATGCTCCTGGCCGCCTTCGCCGTGCTCGCGGTGCTGCTGGCGGCGATCGGGCTCTACGGCGTCATCGCGTACGGCGTCGCGCAGCGGCAGCACGAGATCGGTGTGCGCATGGCCCTCGGCGCGCGGCCGGGGGACGTCCTCGGCCTCGTCGTCAGGCAGGGGATGTCGATGACCGGAGTGGGCGTCCTGATCGGTGTGGCTCTCTCTCTGGCGATGTCGCGGGTGATGGCGAGCCTCCTCTTCGGCGTGAGCAGCCGCGACACGATCACCTTCGCCCTCGTGCTTCCCCTCCTGGGCGCGGTGGCGTTTCTCGCCTGCTGGCTTCCGGCGCGGCGGGCGGCGCGCGTCGACCCGGCGGTGGCGCTGCGGGCGGAGTAGACGCGGCAGCCCATCACTTGGGGTTGGCGACGCAGCAGCCGTTTCTGCAGGTCGTCCAGGACTGGATCTGAAAGACTAGAGGAATGCCCGTGACCGGCGTCGCTGCGAGCAGTTCGCCCGGGCCGAGTGGCGCCAACATGCTTGACTTATGTCCGTCGCCCCGTGCGTCGAGCAGCGACGACGGAATGTCCGGGCGCCAGCGTGCCAGCGCTCCCTGCGGCGGGTCATTGGTCGTATCGCCGTGAACCTCGATCGCGAATCCCGTCGTCTGGGCTGGGACAGAACCGTTGTCAGATATGTAGACAGACTTCAGCTCTGTTCCATTTGGGAGCTTTCCCACCCACCAGTAGGCGTACCCGTCATGCCTGTCATGCGGAGCAGGCACGGCAAACTTCTCATTGACGGTGTTGCTCACGTAGTTGACAAAGCGCGCGATGACTCTAGGGTGCGACTCGAAGTCCGCCTTCCTTAAAGTGTGGACGCAGTGTTCCGGCTGAATCTCCAACAGCATCGTCTCATCGCTCCCGTCCTTGATCGGGACCGGCCCGTAATCCGTGTGCTGCCAAATAGTCGTGTCGAAGGAGAGCTTCGCCGCCGCGGCTGCGATTTGCTGCTGGCCGTACGAGCTTGTAGCGTCGAAGTCAACGCTCTGCTGGACCGGCTTGCTCGGACACCCGTTACCGGCCGTGCCGCCCGACCCACTCTGTCCTTTCTCTCCGGGCGCGCAAGCGACCAACGCGAGGGTCCACACCCCCGCGACCAACAGAACGCCGCCGACGCGCGGTGTGCGGGCTGTGGAAGTCGTGTCTGAGGGCACAGGGTCTCCTTGCCGGCGAAGTGCCGGCCTAACGACAAGTTAGCGCGCCGGCGAACTGAGCAGGCGCAAGTGTTCGACTGTCGGCTTGAGCTCGGGGTCGGACCCCGTCCAGAGCGTGACCACTGCACTGCCCCAGAGGCGGGCCAGCGGCGCGTCGGCGCTCCGGCCGGCGATTTCCGCGCGCTCGCCCATCATGCGCACGAACGACACGGTGAGGGGCACCTCCTCGAGCACGTACGTGTTGAGCGTCGGCAGGGCGTTGAGTGCGAGGTCGAGCTGCTCGCGCGCGGCCGCCGAATCTGCGCAGAGAACGAGGAGACGAGTGTCGCGATAGATCGCGTCCGGCGTGATGTCGCCCGCGCGATAGAGCTTGGCGTTGAGCGCGTTGTCCTGAAGGATCTGTGCGCGGACACGGGCGGTGTCACCCCGCGCCAGCCCGCGCTCGAGACGAAGGTACCGATTGAGCGTGTCGGTGCTCCAGCCGAGCGGGGCTCGGCCGAGGTCGAGAAAGGCGAAGGTCGCCGGCTCGACGAGAAGAGCGTCGCGCGCGTCGGCGAGCTGCCGGCCGTTGAGGTAGCTCGGCGCGCGCGCCTCGATCAGGGTGTGGAGCGTGGCGATGCTGTCGGCCGGGAGGCCGAAGAGTGAGTAGACGAGAAGCGCCGACGCGGGCTCCTTGAGCGCGGTCGGGACGGTGAGCTCGCGGCCATCGGGCGTCGTCGGGACATGCTCGGCGCTCGCCAGGCGCAGGAGAGTGGCGGCGCGGTGGATGCGTCCACGCAGAGCAGCGAGGGCGGCAAGCCGCTGGGCGTCGGTGCCGGCCGGCGATCCCGGCGCCGAGAGGAGGGTGTCGGCGAGGTCAGCGGCGCGGGCGAACTGCGCCTGCTTGAGCAGGAGGCGCACGGCGCCCGACCCGGCGCGCAGCTTGTCGGAGGCGCTCGCGGCGAGGGCGCGGGCGCGCATCATCTCGTCCAGCGCCGGTGGCTGGTTGCCGGATCCCCCCATCTGGTCGGCCAGCTCGAGCGCCCGGGCCACCGTCTCGTGGGCGGCGGCGCTTTGGGGGAAGGCACGCACCCAGCTCTGGCTGATGCGGAGCAGGTCCTGGCGCCCGTGCGCCACGGCCGCCGCTTGCGTGGCCGGCACACTGTTCGCCGCGCCCGCCGCCAGCTCGGCGAGGGGCACCGGAGCGAACGCCAGCGTATCGTGGTCCCATGAAGGGAAGGCGCCGAAGAGGAGCGTGTCCGGCTCCAGTGCCACACCGCGTCGGAACACATTCGACTCGGCGAAGAGAAGCGTCGTCAGGCGCGAGAAGGCGTCGGCGAACGCGAGATGAACCGATGGCAAGAGCTCGAGCGCCCGCTCGTAGGCGGTGAGCGCCTGCTGGTAGCTCGAGCGAAAAGCCCACCGCGGCGCGGCCGGCGCGCCTCCCATGCGGACGACGGCGTCGTCCTGACGGCGGCACTCGCCCAGCCCGTACCAGGCGGCGAAGCTGAGCGAATCCGCGGCGAGTGCCCGCGTGTATTCCTCGCAGGCGGAGCCGTAGTCACCGGTGGCGAGGCGCAGCTGGGCCCCGGCGAGGATGCTGTCGATCCGGGCCAGTGCGCCGCTGCGGGCGGCGGCGGCGGTGGCGGCCGCGCGCCACTCGGCATCGGTGTGCGACGCGCCCCACGTCATGACCTGCGCCAGCCAGTAGTGCGCGGAGGCGTACGCCGGGTCGGCGGTGGCCGCGGCCCGGAAGGATGCCGCCGCGCTGTCGAGGCTCCAGCGGGAGAGCTCCTCGTGGCCGGCCATGTAATCGGTGAGCGCCGCCAGCACCTTCGTGCCCCGCACGCCCGCTCCCGCAGTCGGTGGGCCCGCCGTCGGGACGAGGAGGGAGTCCGCGAGCTCGGCGAAGCGTTGGGGAGCATCGCTCAAGTCGGCGCGGATGGTCACCGAGTACTCGCGCACGGAGCGTCCGCGAGCGACATCGTAGAGCGAGCCACGCACCTGGATGCTGGAATCGATCTGCCAGACCTCGCCCCAGGCGAGGCGTCCGGCCCTCAGCGACCGCGCTGCCCTCATCGCCTGGTCGAAGGTGAGGGTGCTTGTCGGGTGGCGGCTCAGCTGGTCGGTCGTGCGGAGGTGGTCGACCAGCTTGATCCCATCCCATCGGCCGAAGGATTCGTAGAGCAGCTGCTGGCAGTTGTCGCCGTTGAGCAGTGAGGGCGCGGCGCCCTGCCGGTGCACGAACGGGATGACGACGAAGAGGTTCGGATCGACCGGCGCCGGCCGGAAGGCGAAGATCGCCGCCACGACGCCGACGGCAGCCGCCGCCAGCGCCACCCAGAGCCAGCGCCCCCACGGACGGCGCCGCGGCGGTGCCTCCGGGCCCGGCGGTGGCTCCGCGCCTAACGAATCGGCGAACTCGGTGATCGTCGGGAATCGATCGGCCGGTATCCTCGAGAGGGCGCGGGTGAGCGCCGCGTCGACGGGGATCGGCACCGTGTCGCGCACGCGCCGCACCGGCATCGGCGGGCTGGTGAAGCGCTGCGAGAGAATCGTGCGGCCGTTCAGCCCCGTGAATGGCGGCTGGCCGGCGAGCATCTCGTAGATCACGCACGCCAGGCTGTATTGGTCGCTCCGGCCATCGAGCGGATCGCCCGACGCCTGCTCGGGACTCATGTACGCCGGCGTCCCGACGGCGAAGCCATCGTCGGTCAGGCGGCGGCCGGCGGCCCGGCTCACCGCCCGCGCGATCCCGAAGTCGGTGAGCTGCGCGTGACCATCGGCGAGGATGATGTTCTCCGGCTTGATGTCCCGGTGGATCACGTCGTGGGCGTGGGCGTAGGCGAGAGCATCGGCCACCTCCCGCCCGATCCGCAGCGCCTCGCTCACCGGAAGCTGCGTCTGACGCACCAGGCGCTCGCGCAGCGTCTCGCCCGCGAGATAGGGCATCACGTAGTAGAGGGCGCCCTCCACCTCGCCGGAGTCGTAGAGAGGAAGGATGTGCGGGTGGTGCAGCTTGGCGAGAACGGCGATCTCGCGCTCGAAGCGCTCCTTCCCCAATGCGTCGGCCAGCTCGGCGTGGACGAACTTGAGTGCCACCTCTCGGTCGTGCTTGAGGTCCCGCGCCAGGCAGACCGTCGCCATCCCGCCGCGCCCGAGCTCGCGCTGAATCAGATACCGGCCACCGATCACGACCCCGCGCTCGCGCGACGAGCGGAGCTGGCTCGGGTCGATCGTCTCCATCTCCGTGTCAGCCACTCGCGGTACGCCGCGCGAGATGCGTTGGCTGCTCCGGCGGGGCTGCCTATCGACGGCGCTCTCGGCCGCGCCCTCGCCACCATCCGGCGTCGCCCGGAGCTTGGCGGCGAGCGCCAGGACGGCCGCGTTCGGCTGCGTGCGGTACTCGGCGCGGAGCAGCGCTTCGTGCCGCTCGGCGTGCGCGATCGCACCCGGCCGATCGCCCGCAGCGGCGAGCGCGTTCATCAACGACAGCGCGACGTGAGTACTGAGGGGGTCGATCACCGCCAGGCGCTGCCACCAGTGAGCGGCGCCTCGGAAATCACCGACCGACATGGCGTCGCTGGCCAGAGACTCGAGGGCGCCGCGATACCGTTGCTCGAGCCGGCCACGCTCGGTTTCGGCCCACCGGCGAAACTCCGGGCAGCCCGAGAGGGTGAAGCGGTCGGCGAAGGGGCCGGCGTGGAGCGCCACCGCCTTGAGGAGGTCGCGCCTGTCGAGCGCATCCTCGAACTCGGCGACGTCGGCCTGCGCGTGAGCCGGATCGAGGCGAAGCTCGCGTCCGTCGGCAACGACCACCGGTGCGTCGAGCGCCTCGCACAGTCCGCGAACCCGCGCGGCGAGCGCGCGGCCGGCCCGGTCGTCGTCCGCTTCCGGCCAGAGATAGGCTCGCAGCTTGTCGCGGCTCACGCCCCGCTCTCCCGCCACCGCCAGGAGCGCGAGCAGCGCAAGCGACAGCTGTTCGCGCAGCGCGCCTTCGGAGGGTCTGTCGCTCGCCTCCGCGGACAGGCCTCCAAGCGTCACGATTCGGAGCATGCGACCCACCGAGTGGTGGCCCAGAGCCACCGTCAATGCGGTATACTAGGACGGCCTGAGAGGCGGGGCAAGCTCACCTCACTGCGTACACATGGCTCTTCGAGCACTTGTGGTTGCGCTCGGCGCGCTCGCGTTCATTATCGCCCTCGCGATCACCGAGCCGCTCGGCCCCGGGCTCGATCCCGACAGCATGTCGTACCTGCACGCCGCGTCGTCGCTCGTGCAGCATGGTGCACTCCGCGACATCGAGCGTGACTGGACGAGCCCGGACAGCACCAAGCCGCTCACACACTGGCCCCCCGGATACCCGGCCGCGATCGCGGCGACGATGGCCGTCGGCATGACCGCCGTCCAGGGTGCCCGACTGGTGCAAGCGATCGCCGCATTCGGCTGGGCGGCGCTCCTGGCCTGGCTCGTCGGCGTCGAGGTGGGAGTCGGTGCCGCCGCGGTAGTCGGGATCGCCGCTCTCTCGACGCCCGCGGTGGTGGCGCTGCACGAGAATGTGCTGAGTGAGCCGTTCTTTCTTTTCACTCTGCTGGCGACACTCGCCGCGATGGTGCGCCGCCCCGATCGCCCGCTCTGGGCGGGGCTGGCCGCCGCCGCGGCGAGCATGGTGCGCTACGTGGGCATCTCTCTCGTCGCGGCGGCGATGGTCTGGCCACTCCTGCGACGCGGTCGGGAGCTTCGCGACCGCCGCCAGGCGCTCCGCGCCCTTCGCGAGGCGGCCCTGACGGCCCTCCCCACGATCGCTCTCCAGGGAGTCTGGCTGGTGCGCTCACTCGCGTCCGAGGGAGCGGATCGCATTCGCGAAGTGGGGCTCTACGGATCGCTCGGCGATGCGCTCGAGGAAGGTGTGTGGACGCTCGTCGACTGGCTGGCGCCGCGGGTGAGCGACCGCTGGCAGTGGCTGGCCGCAGCGGCGATGGCGCTGGCGATCATTGGGGTGGCCGTCACGGCGTGGAGGAAGGCACGACACACGAGCGAGCGAGCGCGTGGGTCATCGCTCGCGGCCGCAAGCCTGACGATCGTAGCCTGCTACGCGGGACTCCTGATGGCGTCGCGAGCGCTGGCCGATCCGCGCCTCCCGTTCGATGATCGGCTCCTGGCGCCTGCGATCCTCCTCCTCGAGGTCGCGGTCGCGGTCGCGGCGGCCGCGTGGTGGCGTGCCGCTGATCGCGCTGGGCGCCTGGCGGCCGCGGTCGTCGGCTTGGCGTGGTGGGCCGGTTCGCTTACTGTGTCGCGCGAGAGCGTTCAATACGGCCTCGCCACAGGCAACGACTTCGCGGATGTCTGCTGGCGCGGTGCGCCGGTGATCGCGTGGGTGCGCGATCGAGCGTCGGATCGTCCTCTCTTCACCAACGCGGCCGAGCCGCTCTACTTCCACGCCGGCCGGGACGCCCGCGACCTGCCGAGCGTCGCACTGAGCGACACGCTGAAGGCGTTCGCCGACACAGTCGCCAAGCGCCACGGCGTGCTCGTGATCTTCTCGGATCTGTGCGGCGGGGCGGAAGACGCGAAGACCGTGCTTGCCGGCCTGGAGATCGCGCCGATCACCGCTCTGCGCGGCGACACAGTGTGGGAGGTGCGCGGGGCGAGGCCCCCCGCGCCGCCTCCGGGCGCCCGTTAGGCGCGCTTCCGTACCGAGACGCTCCCGTTCACGGTCTTGAGCTCTACCTCGCGCCCGCCGGTACCGACGGTGGCGTGAACGTGGTGGGAGGCGAGGTTACCGCCGTCCATGGTGAGCGGAAACTCGCTGGTGATCTTCCCGGTGATGGTGGCGAGGTTGAGCGATCCGGTGAACGTCGGTGGCAGCTCGACTTCCACCGATCCGTTGACCGTCTCGGCGGTCACGTTCCCGGCAACCGCGGCCGAGTCGATCCGCGCCGTGACGCTGCCATTCACCGTCTCGGCCTCCACCGGTCCGGTGCCGCTGGTGACGTCCACGTTGCCGTTGACGCTGCGGGCGAAGACGTCGCTGCTCGCGCCGGTCACGCGAACCGGCCCCTGCACGGTCGACGCGTCGATCTTCACACCGGGCGGAAGCTCGACGGAGTAGTCGACGGTCATGTCGGTCGAGCGGAGGCGGAGCCAGTGGTGGCGGCTACCCGCCTTGTAGTCCTTGGCGTCGCAGTTGCTCCCCCTACCATAGATGGTGCAGACGAGGACCTCGTTCCCCGACTGCTCGACATCGAATCGGGCGTCGTCGACGCGTCCGTGCCGCCAGTGCTTCGTGGCCCGCACGGTGACCTTGTCCGAGGTGCCGCGTTCGACGGTGATCGGGCCGGAGAGATTCCGCAGTCGGAGGATCCCCCCGGCCGGGATCGCGCCGGACCAGGCGACCATGCCTGACGATTGGGGGCGCCGGCCGCAGGCGGTGACCGCGAACACGGTCAGACCGAGCGCGGCGAGGGTGCGAATGTGTCGCATGCCGACTCCATGTGCGGGTAGTGCCAAACTACCTCGGAGCGCGCCCAGACGCGCGCCCTGATCGCACTACGCGCCGGCGGTCAGCCGAGTTTCTGGAGCTCCACGCTGCCGTTCACCGTCTTGACCCGCAGCCGGAGGCCTCCCTTGCCGACGGTGCCTCGAATGTGCTTCGGGTCGAGGCGCCCACTCACCGTCATCGGATAGTCGGTGCGGACGGCGCCATTCACCGTGGACAGCTCGACATCGGCGTCGAGGGAAGCCGGCAGCTCCACCGTCACCGTCCCATTGACCGACTCGTAGTCCAGATCTCCGTTGGCCGGAATCTTGGCCATGCGGGCGTGGACCGAGCCATTGACCGACCCGGCGCGCACGGGGCCGCCCGACGAGGTCGCATCGACACGCCCATTGACCGTGTGCGCCTCGACGCCCGATGTGGCGCCAGCGACATCGACGGAGCCGTTCACGGTCTGCACCGCGACCTGCACTCCCTTAGGGAGCCGAACGGTGAAGCGCACCGAGATGTCACCATTGTTGCCGTCCCCATGGTGACCGTGATAACCCTGGGCGTCGCAGCTGTCATCGTCGCCCCACAAGGCGCAGATTGTCACGTTCGTGCCATCTTTGAGCACCGTGAACCTGACGCGATCCGGGTCGCCGTGCCGCCACTCCTTGCGACCCTCGACCTGGGTCGTGCTCCCCTCGGCCGCGTCGACGTCGATCGATCCATTCAGATTGACGACGCGAATCCAGCTTCCGGCGGGGATATCACCCTTCCAGTTGAAGGTGTCGCTCGTGTCCCGCGTCTGTGCGGTAGCGGTGCGTGCGGCCACTACGAGAAGCGCGGCGCATGCGAGTCGCGCGAGAGAACGATGCATCGTCACTCCTCCTTCTTCGACGCGGCGCAGCCTTCGATGCGGACATCGCCGCTGAATGTCTGAATCGTGAAGTGGGCGCCGCCGCTCCCGATCGTGAACTCGATGTGCTGCCCGTGCCTCCTGCCGACGTCGTTCGGGGTGAGCGTCATCTTGCACGCGCTCTCCACGTCGCCACTGAATGTCTCGACGCTGAAGCTGGCGCCGGGAAGCGTCGGCGGCAGCGTGATCCGCACATCCCCCGAGTGCGCGTGGAAATCGTAGCGCCCCTTGGGGTCGATCTTGCCGGTGAAAGTCACATCGCCGCTCACCGTTTGTGTGCTCACATACGAGGAGGTGACGCTCCCGAGCCCTATCTCGCCGCTCACCGTCTGCACATCGACGTCGCCGGTGATGTCGGACATGTCGAGGTCGCCACTCACCGCGTTGGCCCGCAGGCCGCCTGCAATGCGCGCGCCGCGGACCGTCCCGGAGACGCTCTCGAGAGTGGCGCGACCGCTCACATCGGTCACCTCGACGTCGCCGCTCACACTTCGCGCCTCCACCTCGCTCCCGCCGCGCGACCGGATGTCGCCCGATACGCTGCGGGCGATGAGGCGGGCGCCGTTCGGGATCGTCACCTCGTACCGTGTGTCACCGAGGTTCCCGTGCTCCGAGCGGACGGTGAGGGTGAGCCGGAGCGAGGAGGCATCGAGGCGGAGCACCCCTCGCTCGCTCGTCGCCTTCACCCTCACCGAGTTCTTGTCCCAGCTCGATACCACGATCTCTCCGGAGACGAGCGAGAGATCGACGGTGCCGGCGCGGTCGAAATTGACCGTCGTGTCGATGCGCGAGCGATAGTCATCGTCATCGCGTTGTGCAGCGAGCGGGCTGGCGATCAGGAGCGCGGCCAGCATAGCGCGCGCGTAGGTCCAGTTCATTGTCGTACGATCCTCAGGTGTGCGTCGGAAGGAGTGCGACGGTGCGCAACAGCTCCACCTTCCGATTGAGTGCCTTGTTGAGCTGCTCGTTCAGGAACCGGCTACGCGGGTCGCGCGCCAGCGCCGCCTTGCTCTCTTTGATCGCGCCGTCGATCAGGGCGAGATTCTTCTCGATCACCGCCACCGTAGCCGGGTCGAGCTCATCGCGCCGCTCCTGCACGATCTGCGTGAGCTGGCTGATCTCGAGATCGTAGGTCTGCTCGGCAGAGAGCTTCTTCCGAGCATCGGCGCTCACGTTGCTGACGGGAGCGGTGGTGGTCGGAGTCGTGTCGGGCCCCCGAACGGCCGAGGGCGCCGCGGTCGTGGAGGAAGGCGTGACGGAGTTCGACGCCACGGTCGTCGTCGATTTCCCTTGCAGCCAGGCACGCGTGGCGATGTAGGTGACCCCCGAGGTGGCGGCAACCAGCACCGCCGCCGCCGCGGCCAGCCACGCCCGTCGGCGAGCGCGAACTGCCGGAGCGCCGCGCGGTGCCAGCGGGACGACGGGCGCCTCGATGCGCGCCTCGATTCCCGACCAAAGGTCGCGCGACGGAGCCAGATCTCCCAGCGTCGCCGCCTCGCGACGGATCCGATCGAGATCGCTCAACAGCGCTCCGCAGCGAGCGCACGCTCCCGCGTGCCGCTCCACATCGCGCCGGGCGGCGAAGTCGAGCTCCCCTTCCAGGTAGCTCGCGAGCTGCGCGTCGAACGCGTCGCAGCCGATCGGTGTCTCGCTCATCGTGTCAGTGCCTCCCGCAGAAGCATCCGGGCGCGGTGCAGCTGCGCCTTGCTTCCACCAGATGTCACGCCGAGCATCTCGGCGATTTCCTCGTGCTTGTACCCTTCCACGTCATGCAACACGAACACCCGTCGTGCGCCCGGTGGAAGCGCCGCGATCGCCGCCTCCAGGTCCAGCTTCTCGGCGTGCAGCGGCGCCCGCTCCCCGCCTCCCATCTCCTCCAGGCTCTCCCCCTCGTCTTCGTCCACCGTGGCGGTGCGTGAACGCTCGCGCCCCTCCACCTTCCGTTCGTTCAGCACCACGTTCACCGCCAACCGGTGCAGCCAGGTGGAGAAAGCGCTCTCACCACGAAAGAGCGGGAGCTTCTCCCACACCCGCACGAACACGTCCTGCGTCAACTCCTCGGCGCGCACCCGATTGGCGGTCATGCGCACACAGATCGCGTACACATGGTTCAGGTGCGCCCGGTACACCCGCTCGAACGCCCGGCGGTCGCCCGCTGCAGCCAGGGCGATGTCGGCCGCGCCGTCGTCAGCGATGGATGTTGGCACGTGGATTTTCGCCGCCAGCATTCGATCGGGGTCCCAGGTTTGCCGAGAAGTCAGATAACCTGAACCCCCAAAAGGTTGGAACGGCCGGCCTCGTCAGCTCGGAGTCCCTGCCGGTGCTCCTTCGGGCGTCAATTCGGGGCCGAGAGGAGGCGGTCACGGCTTCGACCGCGTCTCAATCGACGCCACGAGCGGGGGAAGCTCCCTGATGTGCGAGAGTGTGAAGCTCGGTTTGACCGCCCGGAGCGCCTCGGCGGAGAACGGGCCCCAGAGCGCGGCGACTGTGGATACGTCGGCGGCATTCCCGGCGACTATGTCATGCGGTGAGTCGCCGACGAAGAGCGCCTCCTGGCTCGCGACACCCAGCGCCTCTAGAGCGACGAGGACGGGAAGCGGATCGGGTTTGTGCCGCGGTGACGACTCGAAGGCGACGATGACGTCGATCAGGTTGTCGAGCGACGTGCGACGCAACGCGCGCCTCGCCAGGTCCTCCATCTTGCTCGTGACGAGTCCGATCGGGTGACCCCTCGCCTTGAGCTCGGTCACCGTCTCCCGCACCCCCTCGAATTCCTTGAGGAGCCGATCGTGATGCTCGAGCTGGAATGTGCGGTAGGTCTGCGACATCGGGGCAACGAGCGACTCGTCGGACACGAGGCTCCTGATCTGGCTGACGAGCGGAGTCCCGACCCCCGCCATCCACCGCTCGTCCGGAGGCGCCTCACCCAGGTGCGTGCGGAAGGTATGTCGAAAGGAGGTCAGGATCAGGTCGATCGAATCGACGAGCGTGCCGTCGAGATCGAAGAGCAGCGCCAGCGGGCGAGGCACGTGGGGATGGGGCGGTGGTCGAACGTCAGGCGTGAACCAATCGGCTTGCGCGGGTATTACCCGAATCTATGTTGGCACAGACCGGGGCGGTTCCTCGGGCTGGCTGTCGCCAACTGCGGACCGCCCTCCGTAGATCGGGTCGTCGATGCGCTGGACCGCTGCTGCCTCCTGTGGGCTCGCCATCCTTGCTGTCTGCGCCGGCATCGGCTGCTCCGAGAGTGCGGGGCCGCCCACACTCACCGGCAGCTGGCTGTACTCGGCGCCGAACCTGACCTCCAACGGGGTTCAGTGCTCGGTCTACGCGACACTCGACCTCAAGCAGAGCGGCGCGGACTTCAGCGGCACATACAAGGCGGCCTCTGTGTTCTGCAATGCCCCCTTCGGGCGGGGGTGGGGGCTTTCCGGTGCAGTCCTGAGCGGAAGCTTGGTCGGCGACACGGTCGCGTTCGACCTCGACTCCCCGACGTATCACCACGTCGGCGAGTGGACGGGGAGCACGATGTCCGGGACCGCCTCGGCAACCATCGTCGTCACGGGGCCAGTCGGGTCGATCACCATCACCGGAGACTGGTCGGCAAGGAAGCAGTAACGGCTGGTCCGATCTCGCCCGACGGACAGGGCAGGGCGCGGCGCTGCTATGGCTCGTACGACTCTCGTCTCATGGAGGCGCCCGGAACGACAATGATGAGTGCCTCCAACGTCCCCGCAGCATCTGTGTCCGTGGCGGCTGCCGCGACGGACGCGTGGATGTCCCCGAAGGCCGCTGCGGCGCGGAGCCATGCCTCGTCAGGCATCGACGCGGCGACGAGGGTCGAGAGGACGCGCTCCTGTCCCACACCGTAGCGGGCGACCGCCGCTTTTCGGGCGCGGTGGGCAAGCTCGGCGAATGCGCTCCGCCGGTGATGTGGCGCACGGGCAGTGATCGCAGCGATGCGACGCAGTGCGCCGCGTCGCGCTTGGCTCGCCGACGGGGCCTCGCCGAACGCCACCTGACGGGTGGCCAGGGAATCGGCCCATCGTTGGGCCTGGGCCACGCACAGGGCGACCGTCGAGTCGTCGACGACGGCGTCGACGCCGTTCGCCAGCGTGAGGGCCGCGCGAAGGTCGGCCGCGTCGGCGGTGATCGCCCCGTCGAGCGACGCGCCGAGCTCCCATTCGGCGCCATCGTGTGCAAGCGCCACGAGCGCGGCGCGCGAACCGGCTACGGCGGCGACGAGGAAACTCGCATTCGCCGCCGGAGGCGGGCGATCCGGAGCAGCCCAGCAGGAAATAATGCGGACGATGTCCTCATGGAGGCGCGCCGCGCTCTTGCCATCGGAGGAATCGACGAGGGGGCCGTTGGCCAACCCGGGGAGGATGGTGCCGGCCATGCCGACGGCGCGCGCTGCTGCCTGAAGCTTCTCGCGCAGTCGCCGCTCGACCTCCAGCATGCGCTCGGCGGAGGCCGGTGGAGAGAGGGCATACACGGCGGTACGTCGATGTAGCGCGCCGAGGCGACGCGAGCGCCCCACGCGTTGCGCGATGCGCGCCGGGGTCCAGGGGAGGTCGAGGTGCACCACCACTGACGCATCCTGGAGGTCGAGCCCCTCGCTCAGCAGATCGGTGGCGATGAGCAGATCGATGCGTTCCACCGAGCGCGGCGGACGCGTCCTCGAGGCTCGCGGCGCGAAGCGTTCGAGCACCTCGGCTCGAGTGATTTTTCCGCCGGCGATCGTCGCCCCCGAGGCCGTCAGCACGGCGACGCCACCATCGGAGCGCACCTCGCGGTAAAGCGCGCGCGCCGTGTCGGCGAACTGCGTGAACGCGAGCACTCGCTCACCCTCGTGCTCTCTTCGAATTGCGCGGAGACATTCGCCTCGAGCACGATCCGGATCGCCACAGCATGCGAGCCGCTCGAGGAGTGCCCGCACAGCACTCGCGTGGGCCCGGACAGCGGCGCGAAGCTCGGAGGCGCTGTCGATCGCGCTCCCCTGCAGCTCAGGAAAGGCCAGCTGCAGCGAATCATCCCGCCCCGACCAGAGCGCGATTTCGCGCCTTCCCGGGAGACGGCCCTGGTCGAGCGAGGCCTCCAAGGCGCCCGCGCGCAGCAGGCGCCGCCTGAGGGCGCCGACGAGGGCGGCGCGGCTCGACGCCCACTGTCGCACGAGGCTCCACGCGAGGAGGGCGCCGCCATCCTTGGCGTCTGCCGCGGGCACGGGGGGAGGGAGAACGAGGATGAGGTCGAGCACATCATCTTCCGCCACGGAGAGCCTGCGCATCGGTGTGAGCTCCGGTAGCCGATCGCCAGCGTCCACGTCGTCGTGCTCGCGGCGCACGACCAGGCGCGCCAGCGTCATATCGGTCCCCCGATGCACCGATTCTCCGCGGAAGAGCGCGAGCAAAGCCGTCAGGTCGTCTCGCCGATTGTGGATGGGCGTCGCGCTGAGCAGGAGGACGCGGGCGCCGGCACAGAGATGCGCGAGGCGGGCGTAGCGCCGCGTGCCGGGCGTGCGTGCGTGGTGCGCCTCATCCATCACCACCAGGTCGAAAGGACCCTCGGGCGGTTGTCGGCGGCTCAGCGCCGTGTAGGTGAGGAGCTCGGCACGCGCGCCGGTCGCGTCGAGCGCCCGGCGCCACTGGCCGCGCAGGCTGGCGGGGATGACGACGATCGGTCGAGCTGCCTGACGAATGAGGGCCGCTGCGACGTAGGTCTTCCCGAGGCCGACGTCGTCGGCGAGGAGCGCACCCCCCTCCTCGCGCAGCAGCCGGTCCAGCCGAACGATCGCGTCCCGCTGATGAGGGCGCAGGACGACCGATCCGATGCGCTCCGGCGCCGTCGCCGCGCCGAGCCACCGCGCCGCGATCAACGCGCGCACGTCCGAGGCCGGGGCGACCCTCACCGCCCCACCCAGGTGAGGAGCGAGGCGATGCTGGGCGGGCGCAGCCGATAGGCGCGGAGCGCGGCATCCAACAGCTCGCCATCGCTAGGGTCGTCACCGGCCAGGCCGGCGGCGCCCAGGGCCGCCAGCGAGGGGCGCGAGCGTGCCCAGTCGTTAGGTATCGGCAGGAGCGCCATCGTCCAGGCCAGGCACCGGCGGAAGCCGCCGCGCGCCGGCTCGGCCAACACGTGCACCCACGCCGCGGCGAGCGGCGAGTTGAGCAGCGCGGCGAGGGCGAGGGCATCCTCCGGTGTAGTGGCGGGGAGGACGTAGCAGCTGTTGAGCGCGACCGTCTCGTCGCCCGGCAGCTGAACGAAGGCGCGTGGCCCCCGGGAGACGTCGGCCCACACGAGCCGTGCTCGATCGGGACGCGCGCCGGCGGCGCGGAAGAGAGACCACCAGGGAACGCCGTGCCGGACATCGGAGCGAGCGATGAGCGCGCGTCGCCAGCGTGAGAGCCAGCGGCCGCCATGCTCGGGGAGTGCGGGGAGGGGCTCGCCCGCGGCGTCGTGCGTCCAGAGAAGCCACTCACCCGATGTCAACGGGTTCCACCGTGCGGCGTGCCGGCCGCGGACGACCGGCCGCAGGAGAGCCCGCTCCACCCAGCCCGTCCTCGCTCCGGATCGCACGGCCACGACGTCGCCGGAGGGGCGATCGAGAGTGGAGGCGATCGAATCCAGCGTCACGACGAAGGCATCGTTGCAGCCGCACTTGACTCCGAGCTGAGGGGCGCCGAAGTGCGACGACCCGAGCGGAACGCCCGAACGGACGAAGCGGTCGAACGCGGCGCGAACCTCATCGGGGAGGAGCAGCCAGGGACTGGCCGGGTCGTCGTCGAGGCCGAGGCGGCGGGGGTCGAGGGCCCACTCGACCGCCTGCGACTTCCGATGCCAGGCCGCGGTGAGAGCAGGACCCGGGGCGCCGGAGTCGCGACGTGCAACGACGAGCGAGGGGTAGACAGCGGCGTCGAAGGTGGCGCTCGACTCGGACCAGTCCTCGAGGGCGATGAGGTGGGCGTCCGTCCGGAGCAGTCGGCGCACCCCACCCCCGGCGAGCGAGTGCCAGAGCTTCGCCGGAAGGAGAAGGGCGACCGTGCCGCCAATGCGCGCCAGAGCCAGCGATCGCTCGGCGAAGAGTGCGGCCATGTCTACCTGTGCTGCGAAGCCGGAACCGGCTCGCGCGGCAGCAGCGCCGCGCGTCCAGGCCGCTCCGGCGAAGACGCGGAAGCGCGCGCGCAGGGCAGCGCGCGCCAGCGCCGGGATGCGGTGCAACCGCACCCAGGGAGGATTTCCGACGACGATGTCGAAGCCGCCGCGCCGATCGATGTCCGGGAAGTGCGTCCCCCACGCGAACGGGAGCGCCGAGCCCTCGCGCAGCGCGCGACGCGCGCGCTGGAGGTCGCGCGCCTGCGATCGCGCGGCGAGGAGGGCGGCTCGATCGGCGCGGCTCGGGCGAATGCGATCGCCGAAGAGGTCGCGCCCTCGCACGGCGGTGAGCACCTCGCGCCGACGCGCGGCACATTGCTCCAGGGCGCGCTCGACGTACGCCAGTGCTGCCGCGCGCTCCGCGGAGTCGAGCGCTCGACCGAGTGTGCGCTTGCGTGTTCCGGTCGCCCGCGCGTAGCGCTGGCGCAGAAGAGCCACGCGCGCCCCGCCGCGCGCCGGGAGCAGCGTGATGCCGAACGACTCGCCGGAGAGCGAGTCGCCCATTCGAATGTGCCGATCGAGGTTCGGAAGAGGCGGCACATCGGCGGGATCGCTCTCGCTCGTCTCCACCACGACGGCGAGCCAGAGCCGCAGCTCGCAGAGCCAGACCGCGGTCGGATTCACGTCCACGCCGAAGATCGACTGCGCGAGCACGTCTCGCCGAATCGCCCCCGCGCCACGTGCATCTCCGAGGTGGGCCGCCATCTCGGCGACGCGCTCGAGGGCGTGGACGAGAAACGCTCCCGAGCCGCACGAGGGATCCAGGATGCGCAGATCGCGCAGCCTTTCGCGCAGCAGTCGCCCCATGGCGGGATCGGGGCTGGCCCCCCGTAGGACACAGCGCGCCTGCTCGATCGTCGCCGGCGCCGCACCGAGCGCGCTCGCGAGAGCGGATTCGGTGACGCGGGCGACCAGCAGGTGCGGCGTATAGAAGGCGCCGCTCGCGCGTCGCTCGACGCTGGCCATGAGCGACTCGAACGCCTTCCCGAGCATCTCCGGGTCGATCGCCGTCTCGCTCCACGCATCCGCATCTTCGCGCGCCGTGAACCGGTAGCGGCCGAGGACATCGCGAAACAGCCCGCCCAAGTGCTCATCGGTGAACTCGACGCCTCGAGTGCGGCGCTCGAGCGGTGTGGGGGCGAAGAGACCGCCGTTGAGGAAGGGAATGCGGCCGAAGGCGCGCGCCGCGCGCGCCCGCGCGTGGGCGGGGGTGTTCAGCGTGCCGAAGCAGAGCGGGGTGAGGATGCGCCGGTGATAGCACCCGCCGGTCTCCATGCATCGCGCGAAGCCGGCTTCGAGAAAGCGATGGTCTCCGTTCAGCCACCCTTTGGTGGCGAGGAAGGAGAGAAAGAGCAGGCGAGACACGGCGAGCAGCGCCAGCTCTCTCTTCTCCTCCGGCGCTGCTCGACCTCGAGCCTCCCGCGCCAGGTGGGCGACCGCACGCTCCAACGCCCGGTAGAAGCGGCGTGTGAGCGCCTGACGACCGAGAATCTCCAGCCAGTTGGCGTGGGTGAGCACATCGGATGCATCGGGGGCGCTGGCGAGCGCCTGGACGGTCTCGGCGTCGCTCCTTCGCACGTGGGAACGCTCGACCAGGAGCGCGGCGATCCGAGCCTTACTGTCCGGCGCCGACCAGGCGGCGAGCGCGACGTCCTCGCCCGACCCGGACAACGCGACGAGGAACCAGAGAAGGTGGGGCGACCTCGCCGTCAGGCGAGTCGCGACCCCGCTGACCGCATTGCGCAATGGCGAGTCCGGCCGGCACCGGACGAGCAGCGCCCTGAGCGTTTCCTCTCCCTCCACGATTCGCGCTTCGTCGACCAGGCCGGCGAGGTCGAAGCCCTCGAGGAGAGTGGAATCGAATGGCCGCGCCGCTCTCCGAAACCCTGCCACTCCGGCGAGACGCCCGAGAGCGTCGAGTGAATCGGCGCCGGCGAGCAGGTCGGCGGCCGCGCGGTCGGACAACACGCGCCACCCTAATTCCCCCGGGGGGCGCCGCCGGCATCGACCCTATTCCGGGAGGAACGAAACGAGCGCGGTCAGCCGGCGCGGTACTCCCGTCCCTTCCACTCGACGCGCCGTCCGCGAACGACCGCGCGGAGCGCGATGTAGAGGGCGATCGCCGCGCCGAGCGGGAAGGTGAGGGCCCAGAGCACCGAAGCGTGCACCACCTCGTGATACACGAATCCCCACCACGCGAGCATCGCTCCGATGCAGATCGCCGCCCAGAGCAGCACGCCTGACGAGGCAGGCGCGACGAGCGCCAACGCCAACGCCACGGCCGGGGCGAGGGTGGCCACGGGGAGTAACAGGAGGAGCGGGGCGACTAGGGCCCGTCCCGCCCAGCCCCAGGGCATCACGTCGAGCGACGCCGCGTACATGTTCTTCATCCACCCGCGCACGATCTCGCCGAGCGAGGCGTACATTCGGGTCGTGATCTGCTGAGGACCCAGCACGAGCTCCGTGCGGAAGCCGCGGGCGAAGAGCATCTGCGCCAGCGCGAGATCCTCGGCCACCTTCGCCCGGAGCGCCCCGAATCCGCCCACGGCGTCGAAGGCCGGTCGCGCGATCATCATGAACTGGCCGTTGGCCATCTTGTCGACAACTCGCGTGGAGCGGTTGACGCTTGCCGGGCCACCGAAGCGCGCGACCAGCATGCCGAAGATGTGCGGCTGTACCACTCGCTCCCAGAAAGAGCCCAGCTCCTGCTGGCCGGCGACGGTGAGGAAGTCCAGCCGCCGAGCGCGCATGACGCCCACGCAGCGCGTGAGCAGATCGGGGGCGTGCACGGTGTCGGCGTCGGTGAAGACGAGCAGGCCGCCGCGCGCCTCGCGTACGCCGCGGGTGCAGGCCCACTGCTTCCCGAACCACCCCGCCTCGAGCGGGGGCGCGCTCACGACGCGACAGCGCGGGTCAGCCGCCGCTGCGGCGAGCGCCACCGCTGCCGTATCGTCCTCCGAGCGGTCATCGACCACGACCAGCTCGAGCGAGGGATAGGCCGAGGCGAGGATCGAACGAACACAGCGGCCGATGTTGCGCGACTCGTTCCGCGCCGGGACGATCACGCTCACTAGCGGCGGATCGAGAGGGATCTCGTTCGGCTCGTCCTCCAAGTTAGGCGAGCCGAGTACCCGCCAGATCGTCGCGACGGGATAGAGCAGCCAAGGGAGAGCCGCGACAATGGGAAGGAGCGACACGCGCCCAAGCTAGCCGGACGCGACGCTGGACAGAAGCGACCACCCATCGCACGGCGGGCGCCCCTCGCTTCGGAGCGCCCGCCACGTGCAACGTTCCTGCGCCCTCAGATGTCAGGGCTGGCCGGAACGTGAGCCGGGTGAACCACCTGGCGCTGCGTCGCGCGGATTCCCCGGGCCCTTCGTGCCGGTGTCGGACTTGCCTCCGCTTCGCTCCCGATCTCCGCCGTCACCGATCTTGTCGTCGTCGTACTCCTTCGAACTACTACGCTGCGGGTTGCCGGTCGTTCCACTTCCGGGCGTTCCTTGCTTCGACGTGCCGGGAGCGCCCGACGAACGCTGCTCGGATCCACTGCTCCCGCTGGACGGTCGACTCGACTGTCCGCTGCCGCGATGCTGCTCTTCCTCGTGGGGGTTTCGATCCTGTTTCGGATCCCGGTTCTGATCGGTCATGTCGCCCTCCTGCGTGAAGCAGTCCTTGCGCCCGCTGCAGGCACCCGCGCAGCAGCGGACGCAGCACATCT
Source organism: Gemmatimonadaceae bacterium (assembly GCA_035623475.1). Taxonomy (GTDB): domain Bacteria; phylum Gemmatimonadota; class Gemmatimonadetes; order Gemmatimonadales; family Gemmatimonadaceae; genus DASPTK01. Next base: position 68,092 of record DASPTK010000050.1, read on the forward strand.
TTTTGCGGCAGGCTCTATGCCATCCCGATTCGCGCTCCAAAGGCTCCGCTCGTCACTGCGAGCGATTATGATTGGCGAGCGCGACGATCGAGATCGATATGACGAACTCTGGTGATACAACGAGCTCTTCACCCGTGCCCGAGGTCACGCCTCGCGAGGTAATGGCGCGGCGCGCGCGCGGAGAGAAGATCCTGCTCCTCGACGTGCGCGAACATAACGAGTGGAATCTCTTCCGGATTCCCGGGGCGCTGCACATGCCGCTGGCCGCCGTGCCCGGGCGGGCCGGCGAGCTGGATCCGTCGGCCGAGATCGTCGTCTACTGCTCGAGAGGCACTCGCTCAGCCAGCGCCGCCGCCCTCCTCCGCGAGCGGGATTTCTCGCACGTCAGCTCACTCGCCGGCGGAGTCATGGCCTGGGTGAGCGCCGGCGGCGACGTGGACGAGTAGCGAGGGCGGGGAGATGAGCACGCTGGCGGCCGCCCTGACGCACCCGGACGTCGAGCGCATCGCTCGCTCTCTTCGCGCACGGCCGGGCCGCGAGCTGACGCTCGATGAGACCTGGCGGCGGGCGGCGGTCTCGCTCGTCGTCCGCGTCGACGACGCACGGGCTCTCGAGCTCCTTCTCATCCAACGTGCCGCGTTCCACGGAGATCCGTGGAGCGGACACGTCGCGCTCCCGGGCGGGCGGCAGGAGCCGGGCGATGCGTCGCTCGAGGCGACCGCGTTCCGCGAGACGCTCGAGGAGACGGGCCTCGACCTCGCGTCGTCCGGGCGACTGCTGGGCCGGCTCGACGATCTCGAGCCGCGGACGATTGCCCTCCCGCGTCTCGTCATCGCGCCATTCGTCGTCGTGGTCGGCGAACGTCCTCGGCTTGCACTGAGCGATGAGGTCGCCGACGCATTCTGGGTGCCGGTGTCGTCGCTCCAAGATCCGGCCGCGACGCGCGAGGTCGTTCTCGAGCTTCAGGGCGGAGCCCGCGCGGTCTCGAGCTTCCACCACAGCGGGCGAATCATCTGGGGCCTCACCGAGCGCATCCTCCGCGACTTCCTGGAGCGGCTCGCCGAGTGAAGGGGGCGCGTGGCGGCGCCTCAGCGCGAGGCGGCCACCGGCGTCAGGCGATAGATCTCCTCGTACTTGCTCTGCAGCCGGCCCACCAGCGCTCCGGGGTCGAGCGGCCCGCCGGTCAGGCGCCTCACGAGTGGCGCGGCAGTGTCGCGCCGGCCGTGCCGGTGCACCGTCTCGCGCAGCCACCCCAGAAGCGGCGCGAAGTCGCCTCGCGCAAACGCGTCCCCTTGCTCCCCCAGCTCCCGCTCCGCCTGCGCGAAGAGCTGAGAGCCGCAGACATCGCCGATCGCGTACGTGGGGAAGTAGCCGATCAACCCGCTGCTCCAGTGTCCGTCCTGGAGGCACCCATCGGCATCCGTCGCCGGCACGACGCCGAGCGTCCGGCCGTACGCCTCGTTCCACGCGCCCGGCAGATCGCGCGCCGCCAGGTCGCCGGCGATGAGCGCCCGCTCGAGCTCGAACCTGACGACGATGTGGAGATTGTACGTCACCTCGTCCGCCCTCACCCGGTTCACCGACGGCTTCACGTGGTTCACCGCTCCGTGAAAGTCATCGAGCGACACACGGCCGAGAGCCGCCGGGAATTGCTCCTGGGCGGGCCGGAAGAAGTAGGCCCAGAAGGCGCGACTCCTCCCGACGATGTTCTCCCACAGACGCGACTGCGACTCGTGCACGCCCAGCGACGCCGCTTCGCCCATCGGAGTCCCCGCCGCTGAGGGATCGAGCCCCTGCTCGTAGAGGCCATGCCCGACCTCGTGCACGATCGCGAAGAGCGCCTCACTCAGATCGTCGACCCGATAACGGGTCGTGATCCGGCAGTCGCCCGGCGCGATCCCGCTGCAGAACGGGTGGGCACTCACATCCAGGCGCCCGCGTGAGAAGTCGAACCCGATCCGGCTCGCCACCGCCTCCCCGAGCGCGCGCTGCTTGTCCACCGGGTAATCGCGATGCAGAATCGAGGCGTCCGGGGCGTCGGCGGCACCCAGGATCCGCTCGAGGAGGGGCAGCAAGTCGCTCTGTAGCGCGCCTAACAAGTCGCTCACCGCGGCCGTCGTGGCGCCGGGCTCGTAGGTGTCGAGGAGCGCGTCGTATGGCGTAGCGGAATAGCCGAGACACTCGGCCTCGGCGCGCTTCAGCTCGACGATGCGCTCGAGCCACGGCCGGAAGTGGCCGAAGTCGTTCGCCTTCCGCGACGTGACCCACTCCTGGTGCGCGCAGGAAGTGGTGCGGGCCAGCTCCTCGACCAGCGATCGCGGCACGCGAACCGCGTGCTCGTAGTCGCGACGAATCTCCCGCACATTCACTGCCGCCGGCGACTCGACGTCCGCGGCCAGATCCGAGGCGGCGACGATGCTCAGCAGCTCGGCGATCCGGGGATCCGCCTGACGGTCGTGGAACATTCCGGCCAGATACGCCAGCTGCCGGCTGCGCGCCTCGACCGCGCCGCTCGGCATGTTGGTTTCCTCATCCCACGACAGCAAACGGGCACACGATCCGAGCACTCCCAGCTCGTGCGAGCGCTCGATGAGCTCTTTGTAGGCGAGGGATGGGTCCATGTCGCTCTAGGAGGGGCGGCGATGCACTGAGATGTCGTACGCCGAGGCGGCCGAGAAGTTAATGAGGAAGGGCCCCACGGCCTATGCCGAAGCGCCTCCGGCGGCACACGGACGGGCACGCCATGTGACGATACGCCTTGCAAGTTCGTCTCTTCGAGAGCAAGATTTAGTCGATCCTAAAGTCGACTTCAGGTACAGCAATGTCAGCCACGCCTCTCGCGGACCCCAATTCACAAGCCGTGCCGGTCGCCTCACCGACCGCGTCACCCGCTGTACCCGAGATCGGGTGGCGGCGTCCGCGCCTCACACCCACCCTGGCCGAGGTCTATCGCTCCGTCCCTATCTCGGGGGCGACCTGGTGGCGCAAAGCTCTCGCGTTCGCTGGACCCGGCTACCTGGTGGCGGTCGGCTACATGGATCCGGGCAATTGGGCGACCGATCTGGCCGGCGGCTCGGCGTTCGGGTACCGCCTGCTCAGCGTCATCGTCCTCTCCAACTTGATGGCGGTGCTCCTCCAGGGGCTCGCGTCGAAGCTCGGCATCGTCACCGGTCGCGATCTCGCGCAGGCGTGCCGCGATCACTACTCGAAGCCGGTCGTCTGGTCCCTCTGGATTATTTGCGAGCTGGCGATCGCGGCCTGCGATCTGGCGGAGGTGATCGGTTCCGCCATCGCGCTGAATCTCCTCTTCGGCATCCCGATGCCGGTGGGGGTCGTCCTCACCGCCCTCGATGTGCTCTTGGTGTTGTACCTGCAGCATCGTGGCGTGCGGTTGCTCGAGGCGCTCGTGATCGCGCTCATCGCCACCATCGGGATCTCCTTCCTGTTCGAGATCCTGATCTCTCGGCCGAGCATTGCCGGCATCGCCCACGGGCTGCTCCCACGGCCCGAAATCGTTAGGAATCCCGAGATGCTCTATATCGCGATCGGGATCCTCGGGGCGACCGTAATGCCGCACAATCTCTACCTGCACTCGTCGATCGTGCAGACGAGGCGGTACGCCGAGAGTGCCGAGGGGAAGAGAGAGGCCGTACGCTACGCGTTCCTCGATTCGACGGTTGCGCTGAGCTTCGCGCTCTTCATCAATGCCGCGATTCTCATCGTGGCCGCGGCCACCTTCCACGAGAGTGGGCACACCGGTGTGGCCGAGATCCAGGACGCCTACCAGCTCCTGACGCCGTTGCTCGGCGTGACCGGCGCGAGCACGGTCTTCGCCCTCGCGCTTCTCGCCTCGGGGCAGAACTCCACCCTGACGGGGACGCTGGCGGGGCAAATCGTTATGGAGGGCTTTCTCAACATCCGCCTCCGCCCCTGGGTTCGGCGCCTCATCACCCGTCTGGTGGCGATCGTCCCGGCCGCCCTGGTGGCCGCTCTTGCGGGGCCGAGCGGCACGGCCAAGCTTCTCCTTCTCAGCCAGGTGATCTTGAGCGTGCAGCTGTCGTTCGCGGTCTTTCCTCTGGTCCGATTCACCTCGGAGCGGGCGAAGATGGGGAAGTTCGTCAACCCGCAATGGCTCAAGGTCCTCGCGTACGCCGTGGCCTGGGTGATCGCCGCCCTCAACGCGTGGCTCCTCGTGCAGGCCCTCCAAAGCTGGACGTGAGATGTACAAGCGCATCCTGGTGCCGCTCGAGCACTCGCCCTACGACGAAGCGATCCTGGAGCACGTCGGCAAGCTCGCGCGACTCTGCCACGCGTCGGTGCTGCTCATCCATGTTGCCGACGGGTGGGCGGCGCGAAACATCGATCAGCTCGAGCTCCGGGAGAGCGAGGAGATTCACGAAGACCGGGACTATCTGGAGCGTACAGCGAAGGCGCTCGAGAGCGAGGGCCTCGAGGTCGACGCCATCCTCGCGGGAGGGGACCCGGCGAGCGAGATCGCGGAGGCGGCCCGCCGCGAAGGGTGCGACCTGATCGCCATGTCCACGCACGGCCACCGCTTCCTCTCCGATCTCTTTCGGGGGAGCGTCGCCGAAGCGGTGCGGCACCAATGCTCGATCCCCGTTCTGCTCGTTCGCGGCTCGAAGACGCCGAAGACGATCGAGCTGCGCAGCGCCAGGTGAGCGCCATGACGAGAGCAGAATCCTACACGGCCCCCGTGGAGGACTATCTCAAGGCGATCTACGACCTCGAGCGCGCGGGAGGTCCCGCGGGCACGAACGAGATCGCGCAGCGCCTCTCGATTGCGCCCGCTTCCGTGAGCGGCATGGTGCGGCGCCTCGCCGAGCATGGACTGCTGGCGCACGAGAGATATCGCGGCGTGCGACTCACCGAAGCGGGGCGGCGCGTGGCCCTGCGCACGCTCCGGCGGCATCGAGTGATCGAGGCCTACCTCACCCAAGCGCTCGGCTACGAGTGGGACACCGTCCACCAGGAGGCGGAGCGTCTGGAGCACGCGGCCAGCGATGAGCTGATCGACCGGATGGCGGCCGCGATCGGCGAGCCGAGCACAGATCCGCATGGCGCTCCGATCCCCACGCGCGAGGGGGAGATCGAGGAGCGGACGCTGCTGCCGATCTCCGACCTCGCGCCGCGGCAACGCGGGCGCGTCGTGCGTGTGAGCGATCACGATCCGGCGCGCCTCCGGTACCTGGCCGAGCTCGGCCTGCGTCCCGGTGCGGAGGTGGAGTGCGTCGAGCGCGCGCCGTTCGGCGGGCCGATCCGCCTTCAGGTGGCCGACATCGAGCGAATCATCGGCCCTCAGCTCGCCGCGTCGGTCCTGGTGGAGCGCGCCGACTGAGAGCGGAGTGCGCATCTGACAGCGGAGCGCCCTAACCGACGACGAGCCACGCCGCCTCGTTAGGCGCGCAGGGCGCGCTCACTTCCACCAGCGCGCCGCTTCCGCCGCGCCGCGGCGCAACGCGTCCGGGTCCAGCCAGCGGGTGAAGAGGGCCCGCCCGATCAGGGCGAGAACATCCTCTGCGCGCACGTCGACTGCGACTCGGACGAGAGCACCGCCGGGCGCGTCGGCCTGCAGCTCGCCGCGTGTGTCGCCATCGCCCACCGACACGGCCACCCGCATCGTCCGCCAGGTGGCGAGCGATGGATCGGCTACCAGCGCCACCGCCAGCGCATCGTTCACCACGCAGCCGTCGAATTGGCCGCGAATCCGGCGACCGTCGGCGTAGAAGCGCAGCAGGTCCGACCAGAATCGAGCATCCTCATCGTGCGCGCCCGCCGCCGAGAGCGCGTCGATGGCGTCGCCGGGGATGGCGATGCGCCGAGTCACATCCAGCGGAACGAGTCGGATGTCGAGCCCGGCGCGCAACACCGCGTCGGCCGCCTCCGGGTCCGCCCACCAGTTGAATTCTCGGGCTTGAATTCCCGGCACTCGCACCACCCCACCCATGATGAACACAGGATCGAGGAGACGGGGAAGGTCGGGCTCGATCGCGACGGCCTTGGCCAGATTCGTGAGAGGCGCCAGCGAGCAGAGCGTGATCGGTCTGCCGGCGCTCGAGTAGGAGCGGGCAAGGTCGACGATGCACGCCGCCGCGCGATCCACCTCGTGCTCGGGCGCCGTCGACGGCATGACGTAGCCGAGCCCTTCGGCCCCGTGCACGCGGCGCGGCTTGTTCGCCGCGCGCATGAGTGGTGACGCGGCACCGGCGATGACGGGAGCCTCCACACCGAAGCGGCGAGCGACCTCTTGCGCGTTCCGCGTGGCCCGATCGACATCGACGTTGCCATAGGTCGTCGTCACCGCCACCACGTCCAGCGCCGCCAGCGACGCGGCCAGCGCGAGCGCCACCGCGTCGTCGAGACCGATGTCAGTGTCGATCACGATCGGAGAAAGCATGGGGGCAAAAAGATGCGCTCGCTACGCAGGGGGAGGAAGGCGGCGCTTCTTCGGTGGGCGTGAACGGCCTCCGCCTTGACTATGCTCTCTCCCGCGGCCATCCCCCTCCCATGCTCTCCATCGTCATCCTCCTCCTGCTTCAAGCACCGCTGCGCACCATCGCCATCGACGAACGTCTGGCGGCCGATGCCGGGCTCGCCATCGGCGACCGTGTCGTCGTCGCGGCTACGCCCGGTTCGCCCGGCGACACGGTCGTGGTCGGCGCGATCGTGCATCGGCGGCCGGATCCGAGCGAGATCGCCAGAGCGGACTATCGGGTGTACCTGCACTTGGACCAGCTCCAGGGCCTCATCGGCTATGGCGATCGCGTCGACCGCTTCGCCGTCGCCACCCCCGACACGGCCGGCACCACGCGGGCCATCGAGCAGATCGACGAGGCGGCGTTCGGCTTTCGTCCCTGGCGCTCTCGCGACATCGCTGTCGAGACGTCGCAGACCTTTCGCGTCGTGAGCCGCTTCCACAAGGCGATCGCGGTCATCACCATCGCCGCCGGCGCGATCTTTCTCTTGTGCATCCTCCTGCTCAAAGTGGACGAGCGCCGGCGGGACGTCGCCGCCCTTCGCCTCTTGGGCATTTCCCGCCGAAGCGTCGTCCGCGCCGTCATCGTCGAGGCGGCGATGGTGTCGGTGTTGGGGAGCATCGTCGGCGTGACCCTCGGCTGGGCGATCACCGCCCTCGTCAACGCGTACTACCAGGCGGTGTATCGCACGCCTCTCCTCTTCGCCGTCGTGACCGGCGAGATCGTGGCCTTCGCCGTCACGCTCTCGCTGGTGCTCGGCATCGGCGCCGGAGCGCTCGCCGCGATGCGCCTGGTCCGCGCCTCCCCTCTCGCGCTCCTGGGTCGCTGATGCGGTGGACGCTCGCCGTGGCGTCGCTCGCTCGGCATCGCACGCGTACGGCGCTGGCCGTGGCCGGCGTGGCGATCGCCGCCGCGCTCCTCCTCGACATGACGATGCTCTCGTCAGGCATGCGGGAGTCCTTCCGGGCGTTGCTCCTGCGCCGCGGCTTCCAGATCCGGCTGGCGCCGCGGGGAACACTCCCCTTCGACACCGAAGCCACGATCCCCGGTGCGGCCGACATCATGGGCCGCCTGCGCACGATCACCGGCGTGAGCGTGGTGAGCCCGGTGCTGGGCGCGGCGATCCACATTCCGCTCGCCGACCGGACGATCACGAGCTTCGCCGTGGGGAACGATGCGCGGGTGCAGGGAGACTACGAGCTGGTGACCGGACGCGACGCCGACAGCGCCGGCGACATGGTGGCGAACGCCGAGTTCCTGCGGGCCACACAGCGAGGGCTCGGTGACACCCTCCGCGTCGCCACGGGCTACGATCCGCAGCTGCGCGCCTTCTCCGGCGAGCGACGGCTCGTCATTCGCGGCGAAGCGCGCTTCTTCTATCTCTCGGCGGGCCAATCGGCCGTTGCCATTCCGCTCGCGACGCTGCAGGCGATGACCGGCGCCGCGCCGCAGGACCGTGTCTCGCTCTTCATGGTGAAGGTCGGAAACGACAGCCTGGTCGAGCCGGTGCGGCGCTCGATCCAGCGGAGCGAATCGCTGGTGGACGCCATCTCCACCGCCGACGCGTTGTCGCGCGTGGATGCCCGACTCCGCTACTTCCGGCAGCTGGGAGCGATTCTCGCCACCGTGAGTCTCGCGATCGGCTTCGCGCTCGTCACGACGCTCGTCAGCGTCTCGGTCAACGAACGGATCGGCGAGATCGCCGTCATGCGGGCGATCGGCGTGTCGCGGCAACACGTCATCCAGCAGATCGTGGTGGAAGGCGCGGTGATCGGGCTCTCCGGCGCTGTGCTCGGGCTCGCGCTCGGCCAGGTGACGGCGCGCTGGCTCAATTCGATCCTCGCACACTTCCCCGGGCTGCCGGCGGCGATCGACTTCTTCCTCTTTCAGGGGCGAGCCGTGTGGACGGCGCTCGCCCTCTTCCTGGTCATCTCGATCGTGGCCGGCCTCTACCCTGCCTGGCGAGCTGGTTCGCTGCCGATCGCCCGGGCCCTGCGCGAGGAGGCCGTCGGGTGACCGCAGTGGTGATGGCGCGCGGCTTGCGCCGCGACTTTCGGCTGGACGATCGCCCGAGCACCGAGGTCGTGCACGCAGTGCGCGGTGTGACGCTCGATGTGGCCGAGGGGGAATGGGTCGCCATCGCGGGCCCCTCGGGTTGTGGGAAATCGACGCTGCTGAATCTCCTCGGAGGGATCGACCGGCCGACATCGGGCGTGGTCGCGTTTCGTGGACGCGACCTCTCGACGCTCGATGACGGCGAGCTCACGCGCTTCAGGCTCACCAACGTCGGATTCGTCTTTCAGCGCTTCTATCTCATGCCGATGCTCACTGCCCGGGAGAATGTCGAGCTGCCAATGGCGGAGGCCGGTCTGCCCCGCGATCAACGAGCGCAACGGGCATCGGAGCTGCTGCGCTACGTCGGGCTCGGCGCGCGCGAGCGCCATCGGCCGTCGCAGCTCTCCGGCGGCGAGCAGCAGCGAGTGGCGATCGCGCGCGCGCTCGCCAATCGGCCCGTTCTGGTGCTCGCCGATGAGCCGACGGGCGAGCTGGATGCGCGCACGGGGGAGGAGATCATCTCCCTCTTCCGCATGATCAACGGCGATGGCGCCGCCGTGATCGTGGTGACGCACGACGACGCGCTGGCCGCCGCGGCCCGACGCGTGATTCACATGCGCGACGGGGCCGTGGTGGCGTCCGCGGGCTCGCTGCCTGACGACGGAGTGGTGCGTGCAGGCGCGTGACGCGGTGCGGGTGCGGCGGAGAGTCGACACGCCGGCGAGCGTGGAGCACGTACATTCCTGGCCGTTGGGCACGCTCGCGGCATTCCTCTTCGAGGGTCGGGACGGTAGCGAGGTGCGCCGGATGCTGGGTGCGGGGATCGCCCGGGCGCATGGCTGGCAGGCGCGGTGGGACCCCATCGAGCTGTCCGTGGAGGAGCTCGATGCGGTGGAGTCCCTCTTTCCGGATTCGCAGCCGGATCTCGCGCTCGATCTCGAGGCCGCGTCGGTGGTGCTTCAGGTGCCGGCGTTGGTGCCCTTCCTCTTCGTCCCAATCCGCCGCGAGAATCCCGTGGTCGAGGCCGCAGCGCGGCGGGCGGCCTACCAGTGCTTCGACTATGGCGCATGGGCCGACGTCTTTCTGGCGACGGTGTCGAGCGTCGACGCGGCGGCGATTCTCGACGATCCGGCGCGGCGGGGACACGATCGCGACGAGGCGGAGCTGGCCCGGCGAGTGGTCGGCGAGAGCGACGTGGCGCTGCGGTTCGAGGTGCGGCGCGCCGGACTCGCCCCGCCCTGGGAATCGGCGTGATCGCCGGCGTCGCCCTCCGCGACCTCGCCCACCGGCCGGCGCGGTCGGCGCTCCTCTTCGGCGCCTTCGGCGTGGGCGTGGCGGTGATGATCGTGCTCCTGGCGATCGGCCAAGCCCTGCTCGTACAGGCGAGCGACGAGCGGCTCATCGGTGGCGGGACGGTGACCGTCCTCCCCGAAGGGGTGGATGTGGAGGTGATGAAGACCGGTGGAGTGGGCGGACTCTTCTTCTCGATCGCCAACGCGCGGTTCATCTACGCCCAGCTGCTCGCCTCCCCGCGTCTCGCCCGCAACGTGACCGCAGCCGCGCCGCAGATCGACGGGAAGCTTCTCTATCTCCGCACGCGACGGGGCGAGATCGCGGTTCGCGCATCGGGTGAGATTCCCTCGCGGAACGCCGCGGTGGGAGTCGCGCTGCCGCTCGCCGCGGGGGAGTGGAACGACGACGAGGGGGACCGGCGCTGGATCGCGCCCACGCCGCGCGAGCTCTACGACGGTATCGACCACTTCCATCGGCCGCCTGACGAGGTTCTCCATCCGGAGAGCTGGGCCGAGTGGCACTACTTCAACGTCCTCTCCGAGGATGGGCGCCGGTGGGCGTTCATCTCCTTCATGGTGGCCGGCGACGTTCGCGGGGCGAAATGGGAGGGGCGGGTGGCGGTGACGCTGCGCGAGTTGGGGGGCGCGACGAGGCGGTTCACATCCACCGAGCCGCCGCGGGAGGTGCGCTTCTCCACCACCACCGCCGATCTCGACATCGGCGACTCGCGGGTGCGCGTGCTCGACGACGGGCGCTACGATGTCCGGGCCACCATCCCGCCGGCCCAGGGCGAAACGGGACTGGCGCTGCACCTGGTGGTGGCGCCGGCGCCGCGGGCCTTCTTCCCCGGCGCCACGCTGACGACCGGGCCCTTCACCTCCGGCTACGCGGTGGCGGCGCTCCGGGCGTCGGCCACCGGAGAGATCTGCGCCGGCACATCGTGCCACCGCTTCGTCGATGCGCAGGCGTATCACGACCACAACTGGGGCGTGTGGCGCGCGGTGAGCTGGGACTGGGGCTCCGCCAGAGCGGGCCCCTACACGCTCCTCTACGGCCGGGTGGAGCCACCGGTCGGGGTCGCGCCCTCGGCGCCGGTGATCGTCTACCTCATTGATTCGTTAGGCTTTCGCTCGCTCTTCCGCCCCCGCGGCATCGCCTATGACGATGGACGGGTGCTGACCGTCGGAACCATCGCCCTCGCCGTCCCGTCGCGGGCGGAGCTCATCGACGAGCGCGACTCGGACACACTGCGCGTCGACCTCACGATCGAGGACGCGATCGCCACCGACACCCGGCGCATCGTCGATCGCGGCGATGTGAGCGCGACCGAAAGTCCGCCGCAACCCTTCTTCGTCCAGATGAAGGGGCATGCGCGACTCAGCGGTCGCTTGGGGGGAGTGCCGCTCACGGGAGATGGCGAGGGATTCTTCGAGACCTTCCGGTAACCGCGCTGACCTATTGACAGCATCGGGCGCGAGATCCCCATTCTCCTCTATGGCGACCGCCGTCCACATCGGCACGCAGGGCTGGAATTACGACGCCTGGGTCGGACCCTTCTACCCTCCGCAAACCCGGCCCGCGGACTACCTGTCGGTCTACTCGCGTGCCTTCGACACGGTGGAGGTCGACTCGACCTTTTACGCGACACCCTCGTCGAAGACCGTCCGATCGTGGGCGGAACGCACGCCTCCGCGCTTCCTCTTCGCCCTGAAAGTTCCGCAGGAGATCAGTCACGAGCGACGGCTTCGCGATGTGCAGGAGTCGGCCGATCTCTTCTTCGAGCGCGCCCTGGAGCTCGGGCCCAAGCTCGGACCGGTGTTGCTCCAACTCGGCCCCGACCTTGGCCCGAGTGAGCTCCCCGCGCTCACCGCGTTCGTCGCGCGCCTACCGCGCGGGATCCGACTGGCAGTGGAGTTCCGTCACCGTGGGTGGATCCACGATGGGGTTCTCGCCATGCTCGAGGAGTATGCCGTCGCCCTCGCCCTCACCGACGCGCGATGGATACCGCGGAAGATGATGCTCTCCCTGGCCGAGCGGCCCACCGCCGACTTCGCCTACCTCCGATGGATGGGTCCGGATCGCGACATCGTCGACTACTCGCGTATCCAGTTCGATCGGACACACGAGCTCGAGCAGTGGTCCGAGGCGATCCTCCTGCTCATCCAGAAGGTGAGCGCCGTCTATGGCTATGTAAACAACCACTTCGCCGGACACAGCCCGTACTCCGCCCGTCAGATCCAGCGACTTCTCGGGCAGCATCCAGTCGAGCCGAGCGAGATCGGCGAGCAGATGAGCTTTCTCTGATCGCTCGCCCGTCGAGCCGTCGTGCAACCCCGCCATCGTGACATTCTCGCCGCCGCACTCGCTGCCGTTGCCGCGGCGGTGTTCATCAACCTCGGTCTCTGGCAGCTCCGGCGGCTCGACGCCCGCCGCCAGCGAAATGCTCAACTCTCGAGTCGCTTTGCCGCGAATCCCGTCCCGCTGGCAACGCTTTCCGCGGACAGCACAGCGGTTCACTATCGGCGCGTATCGGTCACCGGGACCTTCGACTTCGACCACCAGCTCGTCTTCGGCGCCCGAAGCCATCAGGGGTCGCCGGGCGTGTATATCCTCACCCCCCTCGTGCCTGACGACAGCGGGACCGCCGTCCTGGTGAATCGCGGCTGGGTCTATTCCCCGAACGCCGAGCGGGTGAACCTGTCGCGGTGGGATGAGCCGCCGCACGTCACAATCGACGGCTACGTCGAGGAGTTCACCACCGGGGACGGGCCGCCGATCCGCGGGTCGGACCCCAACGTCTGGTTCCGCCTCGATGGCCCAGCAATCGCGGCCAGCCTCCCCTATCCCGTCCTTCCCTTCTACGTGGTCGCTGTTGCCCCCGGACCGGCGACGGCCCCGGTGAGGCTCGAGCTGCCTGCCCTGGATGAAGGGCCTCACCGCGGCTACGCCATCCAATGGTTCACCTTCGCCATCATAGCCGTCGTTGGGGTATCGACCCTCATCTGGCAGGGCCGTCAGCGGAGCACTCGCCCCGCGTGACTTCGGACGCGGCGACGGTCACTCGCGCGCCCGCGGCGGCCGAACATACTCCTAAGAAATTGAAGCACTTGTGACCCCGGCGTCCGGCAAATCCGGATACTGGCGGCCGTGCCGATCGTTATTTTGGATGGAGGAATCGGCGGTCGCGCTGCACACCCGCGCGCCCCACCCACACATACTCGCCGGAATGTCCATGGCAGATACCAAGTCAGTCCTTGCGAGCGAGCAGGAAGCCCGCGACGTCGCCGAATCGGCTCGGGAGAGCGAGTGGGAGCAGCCGAGCTTCCTTCAGGAGCTGTTCCTCGGCCGCTTCCGGCCCGATCTTATCGACCCCTTCCCCGAAGACGACCCGGCTGAGACCGCCCGGGCCAAGCCTTTTCTCGACAAGCTCCGCGCCCTTCTCGAGCGCGTCGACTCCGATGAGATCGATCGCACCGGGGAGATCGACGAGAGCATCGTGCAGGAGCTCCGCGACATCGGGGCCTTCGGGATCAAGATCCCCCGCCAGTACGGCGGCCTCGGCCTGTCGCAACGGAGCTACATCCGCGCCATCGGAATGGTGACCTCGAAGGACGGCTCGATCACCGCCCTCCTCTCGGCGCATCAATCGATCGGCCTCCCGCAGCCGCTCAAGCTCTTCGGCACCGAGGAGCAGAAGAAGAAGTACTTCCCGCGGCTGGCGAAAGGGGCGATCTCGGCATTCGCTCTCACCGAGGTCGATGCGGGGAGCGATCCGGCCAACATGCGGACGACCGCGACGCCGACCGAGGATGGGAAGTACTTCATCCTGAACGGCGAGAAGCTCTGGTGCACCAACGGCACGCGGGCCGAGCTGATGGTGGTGATGGCTCGGACCCCCGACATCGTGGTGAACGGGAAGTCGAAGAAGCAGATCACGGCATTCATTGTCGAGACGTCGTGGCCCGGTGTGGAGGTCGCCCATCGCCTGCGCTTCATGGGACTCAAGGCGATCGAGAACGGGCTGATTCGCTTCACGAACGTCAAGGTGCCGCGCGAGAACATCCTCTGGGCGGAGGGGAAGGGACTCAAGCTCGCTCTCGTCACCCTCAACACCGGCCGCCTGACGCTTCCCGCCAGCTGTGCCTACGGCGCCAAGCAGATGGTGCGCGTGGCGCGCGAGTGGGGGATGGAGCGCGTACAGTGGGGGCAGCCGATCGGAAAGCACGAGGCGGTCGCCCAGAAGATCGGCCACATGGCGGCGAACACCTTCGCGATGGAGTCGATCGCCGAGCTGGCGAGCGCCTTGGCGGATCGCGGCGACAACGACATTCGCCTCGAGGCCGCGATCGCGAAGCTCTGGAACACCGAGGCCGGTTGGCGGATCGTCGACGACACGCTGCAGATCCGCGGCGGCCGTGGCTATGAGACCGCCGATTCCCTTCGCTCGCGCGGCGAGGCGCCGATTCCGGTGGAGCGCGCGCTGCGCGACTTCCGGATCAATCTGATCTTCGAGGGCTCCTCGGAGATCATGCGCCTCTTCATCGCTCGTGAGGCGGTCGACCACCACTTCAAGATCGCCTTCGATCTGGTGAACCCGAAGGCGACGGGGAAGGAGAAGTGGGCGGCGTTCATGAGATCGGCCGGCTTCTATCCCGGCTGGTATGCGTCACGGTGGGTCGGCGGATTCCGCTCCTTCGGCCACTTCGGCAGACTCGCGGGACACATGCGCTACGCCGAGCGCGCGACGCGCAAGCTCGGGCGCTCGATCTTCCACGCAATGGTGCGACTCGGCCCGAAGCTCGAGAAGCGGCAGATGGTCCTCTTCCGGGCGGTCGACATCGGCGCCGAGCTCTTCGCGATGGCGGCGAGCTGCTCGCGGGCGCGCCAGCTCGCGGCGCAGGGTCAGGCGAATGCGGTCGATCTGGCGGACCTCTTCTGCCGCGAGGCGCGCCTCCGGATCGACAGCTACTTCGCCAATCTCTTCGGCGTCAACGATGGCGTGCTCTATCGCACGGCGCAGGGTGTGCTGGCGGGGGAGTACGCGTGGCTGGAGAAGGGGATCGCGCAGCTCCACGGGGAGAGTGCGGAACGGGAGAGCGAGGCGCCGAGCGAGGCGGTGGGAGCGGCGATCTGACACGATCTGACGAGAAGAGCGAAAGGGCCCGCGCGTGGCGCGGGCCCTTTTCTTGTTGCGCGTTGGCCTGACGAGAGCCCGCCCAGCTGTCTCCCGTGGCGGTGGCGGCGGCCCGTCGGGCGTGCTCAGCGCGCGTGGCGGTACATCATCTCGACCAGCTCCTCGTACATCGCCGTCGCGCGACGCTCGTCTCCGTCGCGAATCGCCTCGGTGGCGCAGTGCTCGAGGTGATTGCGCATGAGTCCACGGCCGACGGCGCGGAGCGCCTCGTGCACTGAGGCGATCTGGGTCAGGATGTCGGCGCAATAGCGCTCCTCCTCGATCATCCGTTGAAGACCCCGGATCTGCCCCTCGATGCGGCGGAGGCGGCGAAGGTTGGCGGCCTTGATCTTGGTGTCGCTGGCGACGGCGTGGCGGTTCGGGCGCGGCATGAGAAGAATGAGCTGAGAGTCAGCCAGAGACCCGACGGAGTCGAAGACTGTTGCTCACCACGCTCACGCTGCTCAGCGCCATGGCGGCGCTCGCGAGCACGGGGCTCAAGAGGACTCCGAAGCGCGGGTAGAGTACGCCGGCGGCGATCGGAATGCCGACGACGTTGTAGACGAAGGCCCAGAACAGATTCTGACGGATGATCTGCATCGTCCGGCGCGACAAGCGGATCGCGGTGGCGACGCCGCGCACGTCCGGCCGCATC
The DNA here is from genome assembly GCA_035623475.1 of Gemmatimonadaceae bacterium. Taxonomy (GTDB): domain Bacteria; phylum Gemmatimonadota; class Gemmatimonadetes; order Gemmatimonadales; family Gemmatimonadaceae; genus DASPTK01. Next base: position 83,762 of record DASPTK010000050.1, read on the forward strand.
AGTGTCGCGTCGCTCGCCTCGATGGCGACGTCCGTTCCGCTACCCACGGCGATCCCCACATCGGCCTGGGCGAGCGCGGGGGCGTCGTTGATTCCGTCTCCCACCATCGCCACGGCGCGGCCCCGATGCTGCAGCTGCGCCACGAGGCCCGCCTTCCCCTCGGGAGCGACGGCGGCGCGGACGTTGTCGATCCCTGCCTGACGAGCGACCGCCGTGGCGGCGACCTCGTTGTCGCCTGTCAGCATCACGACATCGAGCCCGAGCGCGCGGAGATCCGATACACCCTCCGGCGAGCCCTCGCGGAGTACATCGGCCACCGCGATCAGTCCGGCGAGTCGGCCGTCGATGGCCACGTACGCGACCGTCGCTCCGGTGGCGGCGCAGCGCTCCGCCTGCGCTGCCAGAGGCGACACGGCTACCCCGGCATCGCTCAGGAGGGACGTGCTCCCAATGAGGACAGTTGCGCCATCGACGATCCCCTTCGCTCCGCGGCCGGGAAGCGCCTCGAAGCTCTGCGCCGGCGCCAGCGCGACGGCGCGACCCCGGGCGTAGGCGATGATCGCGGTGGCCAGTGGGTGCTCCGACTCCGCCTCGATCCCCGCCACGCGAGCGAGAAGCTCGTCGGCCGTTTCTGCCGGTCCGCCAGGTGCGAGAACGACGTCGGTCACCACGGGGCGTCCGGCGGTGAGCGTTCCCGTCTTGTCCAGCACAACCGTGTCGACTCGGCTCGCCCGTTCGAGTGCCGGGCCACCACGAAAGAGGATGCCCAGCTGAGCGCCACGGCCAGTGGCAACCATCACGGCGGTGGGGACCGCGAGCCCCATCGCGCACGGACAGGCGATGATCAACACGGCTACCGCTGCCGATGTCGCTGCCAGGAACGACGCGGTGGGGCTCGCGACGAACCAAATGACGAAGGTCGCGATCGAGATGGAGATGACGATCGGTACGAAAATGCCGCTCACACGGTCGGCGAGTCGCTGAATCGGCGCCTTGGATCCTTGCGCCTCGCGCACGAGCCGGACGATGCGTGCCAGTACGCTGTCTTCGCCGACCGTGGTGGCAATCAGGCGAAAGGATCCGGTGCGATTGATCGTCCCACCTATCACCGAATCCCCCGGTTGCTTCTCGACCGGCAGTGACTCACCGGTGACCATCGATTCATCCACCGCGCTCGCGCCGGCGACGATCTGCCCGTCGACGGGAACTCGCTCACCGGGGCGAACGACGATGACGTCGCCGGCTCGCACGTCGCCGATCGGCAGGTCGCGCTGCTCCTCGCCCCGGACGACTCGGGCCGTGCGTGGCTGGAGGCGCACGAGCGCCCGCAGCGACCGCGACGTCTCGGTCGTGGCTCGTGCCTCGAGGACGCGCCCGACGAGCACCAGCGCGATGATGATGTTGACCGCCTCGTAGTAGACATCGGGTGCGACCCCGCGCGCGAGGAAGAGTCCCGGCGCCAGGGTGGCCACGAGCGAGTAGGCGTACGCGGCGAGCGTGCCGACCGCGACCAAGGTGTTCATGTCCGCCGAGTGATGGCGGAACGCTGTCCAGGCTCGTGTGAAGAAGTCGCGCCCGGCCCACACCAGTACGAGGGTCGTGAGGAGGAGCAGCGCGATAGTGAGCAGGCGCGCGTCGACGGCGTAGAGCCAGGGCGTTGCGCGCCGAAACGTCGGATCGAGAACCCGCGCCACCCACGCCATGAACGGATCGGCCGGGGCTGCGCCACCGTGCATCGAGGCACCCATGAGCGGCATCGAGATCACCATCGCGACCGCCCCGATGACCGCGCTCACGATCGCCTTCCGTCGCAGCGACATGACCTCCGCGGCCTGAACGCGCTCATCGGCGAGCTGCTGGTCGTACGCCGCCCGACCGGGCCCCGGCAGTTCGGCGCCGTAGCCCGTGGACCGAATCGCGTCGACGAGGGCCGCCGCCGAGGTCTCCTTTGGGTCGAAGGCGACCGATGCGTTGTGCAGGAGGAGGTTGACCGTCGCGTCGCGCACGCCGGGAGCTGCCGTCAGTGCCCGCTGCACCCGCGCCTGACAGGCAGCGCAGGTCATTCCCGTCACCGGGATGGTGAGCTTAGTGGTGGTGGTGTCCGGCATGGGCATCAGGGGCGTCACCCGCGCTGCGCCCGGCGACGAAGAAGTACCAGTTCACCCAAGCGATCGCGGCGGTGCCAACGATGATCACGACGATGTCAGCGACACTCACGCGGCCGATGCGGCGTGTGCCGAATATCCCTCGGCGTCCACCGCCTCCACGATCCTCTCCGGCGATGTCTGCGAAGGGTCGTAGCTGAGCCGCGCGCCACCGATCGCGACGTGTTCTACCGTCACTCCAGGGAGCCGGTCGAGCGCGGAGCGCACCGTTTGGAGACAGTGGCCGCAGCTCATGCCGTCGATGGACAGGGTCAGGTGCTTCATAGAGGGCTCTCGAGTAGTGCGCTCCCAAGAAGGTAATATACCCCCACCCCCTATCGCAACGCTCGTGCTCTTCGACACAGGTCCGCCCGCTCGCCGAAAACCGGTCGGCGCCGCCCGCCACCGCGCCGCTCCACGTCTCCTCGCCCCTACCGTCCCCTCGGCCCTACCGACCCCCATTGCCCGAGACGGGCCCGACCGTGCAGACTGCGCGCATGCCGAATCCCAGAATCCACCTTCTTGCACTGGTCGTCCTCCTCGGCGCACCCGCGACCAGCGTCCAGTCCCAAGGGGCGCCCGCCCAGAAGCCACCGCCTCCAGCGCCTCCGCCGAGCAAGGCGCTCCTCCAACCTGACAAGACGGAGCTCGCGGCCAAGTCCCCGGCGACATACACGATCGAGTTCGTGACGTCGCGTGGGCCGTTCAAGGTCGAGGTGCACCGCGGCTGGTCGCCGAACGGAGCCGATCGCCTCTACTATCTCGTGCGCAACGGCTTCTTCGATGGCGCGCGCTTCTTCCGTGCACTGCCGGGATTTATCGTCCAGTTCGGCATCAACGCCGACCCGAAGGTCACCTCCGCCTGGAAGGACATGCGCATCCCCGACGACTCGGTGGCCACGAGCAACACGCGCTACCGCGTCACCTTCGCGATGGCCGGCCCGAACACCCGCACGACGCAGCTCTTCATCAATCTCGCCGACAATGCGCGCCTCGATAAGATGGGATTCTCCCCCATCGGCACGGTGATCACCGGAACGGCGGTGGTCGACCAGTTCTACGGCGGCTACGGCGAGGGGACGCCTAACGGTGCCGGGCCCGACCAGGAGAAGATCATGTCCCAAGGGAACGTCTATCTGGCACACGACTTCCCCAAGCTCGACTACATCGTCTCGGCGAAGATCGTCAAGAACCTCGAGAAGTAGCAGCGCGAGCCTCCCCATGACTGCCGAATCGGATCTCCTCATTCGCGCCGTCGAGCACGGCCCCGGCATCCACGTCATTCGCGGAAGCGGCACCGTTCGCGACTGGAACGGCATCCGCTACAAGATCGGGATGTCGGCGCGCAACGTCGGCGCGAAGGCGCTCTCGATGAACGTCGCCACCATCCCCCCCGGCGGCGTCGCCTACGCCCACATCCACGTCGGCTTCGAGGTGATGCTCTATATCCTCGAGGGCCGCGTCAGGCACGAATACGGGCCACGGCTCGAGCACGCGGTGGAGAACGTCGCCTGGCGACTTCATTTTCATCGAGCCGGGCGTGCCGCACGAGGTGTTCAACCTGAGCCAGTCCGAGCCCGTCGTAGCCGTGGTCGCGCGGTCCGACGCGAGCGAGTGGGAGCACATCGTGAAGTTCGAGAGGCCAGCAAAGAGCCTCCAGCGTTAGGCTTCCCGGGCCCGAGAGCGCCTGTTCCCGCGGTCGCCGGCGCGCGGTCGGTCGCTGCGTACTCCCAGCCGTCGCTCGCGGGCTTTAGACCCTCCTTCGTCGCACCCGAAGCGCGCCCGTCGCCGGGATTGCGGCCAGCCCGGCGACAATCACGATCACGCGCCCAGCGACCGCGATGAGAAGCGCCACGTTGAGGCTGGCATCGACGCCATTCCCGAGGCTGGCATCGACGCCATTCCTAATGAGTGGTGCGACGATGAGCAACGGCGGAAACGCGGGTGGGCTCGCGCATCTCGTTCCTCGGAGGGGCAGGGAGCGACCTACGCCTTCGGCCCGCCCCGTCATACCGCGTTTCGGTGCCGGCGGTCTGACCCGCTACCCGACGGTCGTTCATTTGATCGTAATGACTGCATCGGCGGAGATAGTCGTCAGCGCCGCGTTCCCCAGCACGCTCGAGACCTTGACCCGATAGTTTCCAGCGTCCGACGCGACGGCGTTGTAAATGACAAGGTCTGGCGTGGTCGTTCGGGTGATGCGGCCGTCGTCGAGGAGGTCCAGTCCATCCTTCTGCCATTGGTAAACGAAGCTGTATGGTTGGGCTTCCACGGAGACACCGATATAGATAGGTGAACCTGCGTCTACAGCGTGAGAAATCGGCTGAACGCTGATAACAGGTGCGGTGATGACGTCGAGTTGAGCGACGATGGCATAGGCTGAGGTACGGGTACCGTTAAGCGTACTGATGGCCTCGAACGCATAGGCGGCGGCGTCGACCGCCATCACCGGTTCGATCGTGAGCGTCGGTGTCCGCGCACCGTGGAACCGTCCGGTGTCCGCGAGGGGGAACGGGCCCTTGTACCACTGGTACGCGAGGGAGTCGCCGGACTGCCCGGTCACGGTGAGGGGAAGCGTGGCGACGGAACCTTCGAGGAACTCCGTCGCCTGTGGGAAGCTCGATAGCACCGGGGGGTAGTGTACGAGCAAGCGCGCCGTATCAGAGGTCGAGTAACTGAGCGTGGCGTTCAGCTCGCTGCCGACTAACACGCTGTAGACGCCACCGTCGGTGCTTCGAACCGCCCACCATTTCATCGTCGCCGTATTCGTGCCCACTCGGATACCGTCGTCCGTGATGGGCCGACCGTCCACGAGCCACTGAAAGGTGAGGGTCCCTCCGCCTGCGGGAACAGCGACAACCGAGATCGATGCGGCGCTGTCGAGGGAGCCGGTCGTGGTCGTCGGCTGCGAAACGATCAATGGCGGTGAATTGATCGTGAGTTGAGCAGCCGCGGACTGCGTCGTGGCCGACTTCACGTCGCGGGAGGCAGTTACGGAGACGCTGTAGCTGCCGGTGTCCGCCGCCGAGACCGCGAGGATTCTGAGCATTGGCGACGTGGCGCCGACGAAATTGACCCCGCCTACGGCGCCGCCGTTTCGACGCCACTGGTAGCTAAGTGTCACGCCGCTGGCGGGCGCCACCTGAACCGTGAAAGACGCCGGGGTTCCAGGAACTGCTGTAACAGCGGTCGGCTGGCCAATGATCTGGGGCGCGGGAGGTCCCGAGCTCGCTGAGTCTGCGCAGGCGGACAGCGGGAGCGCGACGAGAGCGATGTGACCGAGCCAGGCGAGTCTGTTCATCGCTCGCCCGCGCGGAGCGTTTGGCAGATAGGCCCGAGGTTTCATCGCCGCGCCACTCGAGCGGAAGGAGGTACCGTAGCGAGCGGGACCATGCAAGTATGTCCAGTTTGCCTCGGCGTGGCTACCCCGACCGAAGCGCTAGCCGACGTGCATCAACCGTAGCGCGATGTTGAAGTAGATGATGATGCCTGCCACATCTACGAAGCTCGCGACGAACGGCGAGCTCGCGATCGCCGGGTCGAAGCCCAACCGGGTGAAGAGGAGTGGGAGCATCGCGCCGACGATCGTGCCGGTCAGCACGACCGCGGTCAGCGTGAGCGCGACCACGAACGCGACGTCGGTGCCGTTCCCCCACATGAGCGCCCGCCCGAAACCGATCATCCCGAGGAAGGCGCCGAGGGCGAGGCCCTGGCCGACCTCGCGCAGGAAGACCCGCATCGAGTCGCGCAGCCGCACGTCGCCCACCGCCAGCGCGCGCGTGATGAGCGATGCCGACTGCGAGCCCGAGTTCCCGCCGGAGCTCACGATGAGCGGAACGAAGAAGACCAGGGCGATCGCTCCCTCGAGCACCGCCGAGTAGTGCCGCAGCGCGGTTCCCGTGAACATCTCCTCGACGAAGAGCAGCACGAGCCACCCGGCGCGCTTGCGCGCCACCGTCCAGAATCCGGCCTGGAAGTACGGCTCCTCGAGGGGCTGCACGGCGCCGAGTCGCTGGACGTCTTCGGTCTGCTCCTCCTGGATCGCGTCGATGACGTCATCGACGGTCACGACGCCGAGGAGGCGCCGCTCGCTGTCCACCACCGGTACCGCCACCAGGTCGTACTTCGATGTCACACGCGCGACCTCGGCGCGGTCGGCGGACGAGCTTACCGTGGCCACGTCCGTCCACGCGACGTCGCCGACGCGCGATCCCTCGGGCGCCGCGAGAAGCTCGCGCAGCGAGAGCACCCCTCTCAGATGGCCGCCCTCGTCGACGGCGTAGATGGCGTACATCGCCTCCCGCCTTCCGCTGCGCGCGAGCGCACGCACCTTGGCGAGCGCGTTCTCCACCGTGTCGTTCTCGGAGACGGAGACGGACTCGGTGGTCATGAGACCGCCCGCCGTGTCCGGGTCGTACGCCATTAGGCGCTCGGTCTCGCCGCGCGCCTCGCTCGGAATCGCCGAGAGAATCTGGTCGGCGCGTTCTTCGGGGAGCTCCTCGATCGCGTCGGCGCGATCGTCGGGCGTCATCGCTTGCACCAGCTCCGCCGCCTGTCCGCTCGGCATCCCCTCGAGCGCCTCGCGACGGACCTCTTCGCTCAGATACTCGAGCACATCGGCGGCGCGCTCCGGCGGCAGAGCGCGGAGAAGCATGATCACTTCGTCCGGCTCGAATTGCTCGGCGACGTCGGCCAGGTTGGCCGGGTGCATCTCCTCGGTTTCGGCGGCGAGGTCCTGCGGCGACTCGTCGAGGAGAGCAAGAATGTCGGGAGCGAGCAGCGCCGCTACCGGGTGCGTTTCGGTCGGTTGCTTGGCCATAGCGCGCCTACGTTGAGATGAGCGGGCGAAGTGGCGACGCCGGGTCCCGGCGCGGGCGTCGTGGCGCTAGATTGTAGGACGGTTTACTATCGCCGCGATGGAGTGCTCGCGGGATGTAAACTCTACAGGCGCGTCAACTTAACGAGACCCGGACAGACCGTACAGGCGGGTCGAGCCTCGAAAGCCTATAATCGAGGCAGAGCGAGCAAACCTCTCGCCCACGCGCGCTGTCACATCGCGCAATCCACTCGTTCTTTCCCCGACGTCGTCGGCCGGGGTGCGGATCTTCGTCACGGCTTCGATGCGTCGGCTTCTCCTCGCACTGCTCCTCGCCGCACCGGCGGCCGCACCGGCGCAGCGGCTCGCATCCGCCGGCGGAGATGGCGCCGCCACCGCAGGCACGGCGTCGCGTACGACGGCGCTCGCGGTTCGCGCGCCGACGGCGCCGATCATCGATGGGCGCGAGGACGACGCCATCTGGGCGCAAGCGCAGGTGATCGATGGCTTCCGGATGTTCGAGCCCGTCCCCGATGGCGATCCCAAGTTCCGCACCGTCGCCAAGATCGCCTACGATGATCGGTACATCTACGTCCTCGTTCGTGCCTACGATCCGCACCCCGATAGCATCATCGGCTTGCTGAGTCGCCGCGACAAGCGCACCCAGTCCGATCACATCAAGGTGATGATCGACTCGTATCACGATCGCCGCACCGGCTACGAGTTCGCCGTCAACCCCCGCGGGGTGAAGCGGGACTACTACACCTACAACGACAGCGAGGAAGACGAATCGTGGGACGGCGTCTGGGACGTCGCGACCAGCATCGACAGCCTCGGCTGGGTGGCCGAGTTCCGGATCCCCTTCAGCCAGCTCCGCTTCCCGAAGGCCGATGAGCACACGTTCGGGATCATGATCTGGCGCGAGATCGCGCGCACGAATGAGCGCGACAGCTGGCCGGTCTTCCGCCGAGACAAGCCGGGGATCGCCTCTCAGTTCGGCGAGCTGGATGGCGTCACAGGGATCGGGAGCCCGCGCCGACTCGAGATCTTGCCGTACGTGGTGACGAAGAGCACCACCGACAGCGGCGCCGCCGGCTACGGCCGAAGTCAGCAGCTCACCGGGGGTGCGGACATCAAGTACGGCGTCACCTCCAACCTGACGCTCGATGCGACGGTCAACCCCGACTTCGGCCAGGTCGACGCCGACCCGGCAGTCCTCAACTTGTCAGGCACCGAGACCTTCTTCCCGGAGCGGCGGCCCTTCTTCGTCGAGGGGATGGGGATGTTCCGCTTCGACATGTTCTGCAATGACGGTCAGTGCAGCGGTCTCTTCTACTCGCGCCGTGTCGGACGTACCCCCCAGATCTACGACGGCATCACCTATGATCCGCAGCCCACGACGATCCTTGGCGCGGCCAAGCTCACCGGGCGGCTGAGCAGTGGCCTGTCCATGGGATTTATGGACGCGTACACGCAGCGCGACGGCAACATCAACGGCCAGACGATCGAGCCGGCCACGAACTACTTCACGGCCGTGCTCCAGCAGGAGTTTCGCGGAGGGGCGTCGAGCATCGGCGGGATGTTCACCGGTGTGAATCGGCAGAACGATGCCTTCTCCGGAGACTCTCTGCGGAGCAGCGCCTACACGGGCGGAATCAACTTCCGGCACGAGTTCGACGACCGGAATTACAGCATCTCCGGATTCGTCGCCGCCAGCGACGTCTTCGGAACACCGGCTGCCATCGCCGTGACGCAGAGCAGCTATGAGCACTACTTCCAGATGCCTGACGACGGCGTCAAGTACGACACGACCCGCACATCGCTCTTCGGCGACGCCGAGAAGCTCAACTTCGCGAAGATCGCCGGCGGCATCACGCGCTTCAACACGATCTTCACCCGCTATTCTCCGGGCTTCGAGCCGAACGACATGGGCTTTCTGCAGCGTGCCGGCCTACAGCAGTGGACCAACTGGTTCGGCCTGCAATTCCAGCAGCCCACCAGCTGGTACCGGCAGTTCTACCTCAACTTCAACGAGTGGCAGAAGTGGAACGCGGCCGGCCTCGATGCCGCTCATGTCAGCGACGTCGGGCTCAACGTGAACGCCGACTGGATGCTGCCGAGCACCTGGTGGATCCACGCCGGTACATCGGCCAACGAGTGGGTCCACGTCTACGACGACCGCGCAAGCCGGGGCGGCCCCGCGGTGAGCCGCTCACCGTGGAACGATGCCTGGGTCCGGCTAGAGGGGGATCAGAGACTGCGCTTCTCTCCCTCGTTCGGTGCTTACGTCTTCCGCGGCTCGCTCGGCCGGTCGCATGGATGGGGGGTCGATCCGGCCGTCCTGATTCGAGTTGCCAGCAACTTCGCGTTGCAGATCGCGCCCCACTACGATCTCAACATCGACGACCACCAGTGGGTCGACAACATCATTCAGCCGGCCGGCGACACGAGCTACACCTTCGCGCACATCTATCAGACCACCTGGTGGCTGACGGCGCGCATGGACTACACCGTCACGACGAACTTCTCGCTGCAGATCTATCTCCAGCCCTTCGTGAGCGCCGGCCAGTACGGGAATTGGCGCACGCTCAACGACCCGCGGTCGGCGAACTACGATGACCGGTACAAGCCGTACGTCGATCCCTACGGCACGCCGCTCAGCGCCTACAACTTCACCGACTACGAGTTCAACTCGAACGTCGTGCTGCGCTGGGAATACCATCAGGGGTCGACCATCTACCTCGTTTGGACCCAGGGGCGGTCCAACTTCGCCGAGGGCTCCGAGTTCGGCGAGCACGACTTCAGCAACAATGCCCAGGGTCTCTTCAACCAGCACCCCGCCAACACCTTTCTGATCAAAGTCTCCTACTGGATCAATCCGTAGGAGCCTGGCGGCGCGGCCGCAGAGGGGTCGTCGCGCGCGTCGGTTGACGCGCCACGCTCGGGTTCGCACTTTCCTCGCGCTCCCCTCACTCTCCTTCGAATGACACGCATCGCCTTCCTCGGCCTCGGTGCGATCGGCGCACCGATGGCTCGACATCTCGCCGCGCCTCCCTTCTCGCTGACGGTCTGGAATCGGACAGCAACTCGCGCCCGCTCGTTCGCGGCCGAGGCGGGGAACGAGACGCGCGCCGCCGATTCCCCGGCCGCAGCGGCGCGAGAGGCCGCCGTCGTCATCACCTGCCTCCCGACATCGGCGGAGGTCGAGTCGCTCCTCGACGGACCGCAGGGGCTTCTCTCAGCGATGGCGCGCGGCTCGACCCTCGTCGACTGCACGTCGGGCGATCCGGCGACGTCGCGCCGCATCGCCGCCCGGTTGGCCGAGCGCGGTGTGGACTTCATGGACGCGCCGGTGAGTGGCGGCACGAGCGGCGCCGAGCGTGGCACGCTCACCGTGATGTGCGGCGGCGATCGCGCGGTATTCGATCGGATCCGCCCGGTGATCGACACCTTCGGGGAGAAGCTCATTCTCTGTGGCCCGGTGGGAGCGGGGCACGCGCTCAAGTCGGTGAACAACGCCCTCCTCGCCATCCATCTCTGGTCGGCCGGGGAGGGGCTGGCGGCCCTCGCCAAGGCGGGCGTGTCACCCGCCATCGCGCTCGACGTCATCAACGCCTCGAGCGGCCGAAGCAACAGCTCCGAGAATCTGATTCCGCATCGCGTGCTCACCCGTGCCTTCCCGCGCACCTTCCGGCTTGCGCTTCTCGACAAGGATGTCGGGATCGCCGCCGGAGTGGCACGCGAGCAGCGCGTCCCCGCGCCGCTTCTTCAGCTCACCGCCGAGTTGATGCGGCTCGCCCACAACGAGCTGGGCGAGGAGGCCGACCACGCCGAGATGATTCGGGTGATCGAGCGATGGGCCAACGTGGAGATCCGATGACCGCGGTCGCTCCCGTGCGGGTCTGTAGCACCGCCGAGATCCGCGCGCACTTCCCGGCCCTCGCTCGCCGACAGGGTGACGACATGGTCGCCTACTTCGACGGCCCTGGGGGGACGCAGGTGCCGACCGAGGTCGTGGAGGCGATGAGCGACTACCTCTACCATCACAACGCCAACACGCATTGGGCCTTCCCGACGAGCGTCGAGACCGACGAGGCCATCGCTGCTTCGCGCCGGACGCTCGCCGACTTCCTCGGCGCTGCGCCTGACGAGATAGCATTCGGCCAGAACATGACCTCGCTCACCTTCCATCTGGCGCGGGCGATCGGGCGGTCGCTCGGGACGAAGGACGAGCTGGTGGTGACCGAGTTGGATCACCATGCCGACATCGCCCCCTGGCGCGCGGTTGCCCGCGAGCGGGGACTCACCGTCCGCACCGTGCGACTCCTTCCGGAGCGCGGTGAATTGGACTGGGATGACCTCGAGCGTCAGCTCAGCTCACGCACCCGCCTGCTGGCGATCGGCGCGGCCTCGAACGCCATCGGGACGATCACCGACGTCGCGCAGGCGGCCGCGATGGCCCGTTCGGTCGCCCCCGAAGCGATCATCTTCGTCGACGCCGTGCACTACGCCCCTCACCAGCTGGTGGATGTGCGCAAGCTCGACTGCGATCTCCTCGCCTGTTCGTCCTACAAGTTCTACGGACCGCACATCGGCGTCCTGTATGGACGCCGGGAGCGCCTCGAGGCGCTCGACGTGCCGAAGCTCGACCCCGCGCCGAACACGGCACCCGAGCGGATGGAGACGGGCACGCAGAGCCACGAGTCGATGGTCGGCGCCGCTGCCGCCGTGGACTTCCTGGCGTCATTGGCGAACAGCGGCGACCGCCGTACGCGGCTGGTCGCCGGGTACGCGGCTCTCCACGAGCGAGGGGAGCATCTCCTGCGCCGGCTCTGGGAGGGGCTCGCCGGCGTGAGCGGCGTGCGACTGTACGGACGCCCGCCTGGGCAGCCCCGGACCCCGACGGTGGGGTTCACTGTCGATGGCGTGGACACCACGACGGTGGCCCGCCGCCTCGCCGATCGCGGCGTGTTCGTCTCCAACGGCGACTTCTACGCGACCACCGTCGTCGAGCGCCTCGGCCTCGCCCCAGATGGGCTGGTGCGCGCGGGGTGCGCCTGCTACACGACAGACGAGGAGGTCGACCGCCTGGTCGATGGAGTCCGCGGGATCGCCGCCGGCCTGTCCTAATTCGGGCGCGTTATTCGTCCCATAACCGGCTGCCGAGTCGGTTTCACCTTCGATCACGTGGCGTGATGCTCAACTTCCGTCCGTTCTTCGACCGGTGGTATCCGCGGTTGGTGTCGTATCTGCGCGCCAAGGTCGGCGACGCCGATCTGGCCGAGGACATCGCGCAGGAGGCGTTCGTGCGCCTCCTCGACGAGACGCCTCGCGATCCAGCGGCGTGGCTCTTCGTGGTGGCCAATCGATTGATGATCGACGATGCGCGCATCGCGCGCGGGCGGAGGCGGCACCTCACGCTGCTACGGGTGGAGGCCTCCGACCGCACGGGTCCCAGTGCCGAACAGGCGCTCGCCCGCAGCGAAGCGATCGCGAGCCTCCATCGCGCCCTTGCCGCACTCCCCGAGCGCGAGCGCGAGCTGGTGCTGCTGCACCACGCAGGCTGGCGCTACCGCGAGATCGCCGAGCACCTCGGCGTCGCCGCGTCGTCGGTTGGATCGCTCCTCACGCGGGCGGAACGGCGGCTCGCTTCCTCTCTCGAAGGTTCCAACGATGAGCAACTGGCATCCAGCTGACGGTGACCTGCGTGCCTATGCCGACGCGGAGATCTCCCAGCGCGCGGCATTTCGCATTCGGCGTCACCTTCGCACCTGTCCGGAGTGCACCGCTGCGCTGGCTGCCGAGCGGCAGTCGGCGGCGGCGACGCGCGCCGTTCTGTCGATGCTCGAGCCGCGCGACGTCGGCGCGGCGTGGGATCGGATCTCCGAGCGTCGATCCGCCCAGGCGCGCCTCTCGATCACGTCGTGGTGGGTGAGCGCCCTCGCGGTTGTCGTCGTAGTTGCGGCGATGTTCGCTGCGCGCCCGCGGCTGACGGAGCACATCGCCGGCGGCCGCCGGGATGTGTGCTGCTGGAATCTCGACGGCGGCAGGGGAGGGGACGATGGAATCCTCACCGTCAGTCAGCCGGGCGAGCAGGTGGACTGTGTGATCGTGTACGACGATGTCGATCGCAGCCACTCGCTCACCCCGGGGGACGTGATTCGATACGTCTCCGATCCCGTGGCCTGCGGACTCAAGCCCGGGGCGATACACGCCACGGCAGGAGAGCTTCTCCAGGAGATAGCATCGCGCTGACACACCGAAACCCCACCTCGCCTCCATCACTCCCCCGCCTCCACCATTCCAACCCCACCTCTCGTGCACATGTCGCGTAAGCGAATGGCGCACACGTCATGCGTGCGCCTTGTTGCCGTTGCGGCGAGTCTGATCTGGCCGTACCTCGCAGCGGCCCAACAGCCCGACACGACTCGCGCACTTCACCGCGACACAACCAAGACCGACACCACACGCGCGCAGAAGCTTGCCCCGGTGGTGGTCACCGGCACGCGACTCACGGCGGTGGATGAACGGACGCCGGTGCAGGTCGACCAGATACAGGTTCAGGATGTGGCGCCGGGACCGGCCGCCGCATTTCAGTCGCTCCTCCGACTCCCCGGCGTCAGCATGTTCGACGATCAGGGGGCGCGACTGCAGCCGGAGATCGACCTGCGAGGATTTATCGTTTCGCCGGTCATCGGCCAGCCGCAGGGAGTGGGCGTCTTCGTCGATGGCGTGCGGGTCAACGAGCCCGATGCCCAGGAGGTCAACTTCGACCTCGTCCCCATGGACGCCGTCACGCGAGCGGAGCTGGTGCGAGGGCCGAACACACTGTACGGCAAGAACAGCTTGGCCGGCTCACTCCTGCTCTTCACCGATCGCGGTGAACAACCGGCGCAGTTCAGCGGCGAGTTCGAGGGGGGCGGATTCGGGTACTACGGGGCTCGCGTTGCCGGTGGGGGAAAGGTAGGCGGGTTGGACATGTACGTGATGGGTCGCTTTTCCAATGAGACTGGGTGGCGCGACTCGACGCAAGCGACGACCCGACAGGTGTTCGCGAGTTTCGGTCACAAGGGGGACTCGAGCGACATCGCGTTCACCGTCCTCTACGGCCACGACAAGATCCTCGAGGCCGGCTCGCTTCCCGAGAGCTGGGTCAACTTCAATCCGAAACTCAATTACACGCCCGGCGACTTCTTCGCCCCCGACCTCTGGCACCTCACCCTGCGTGGCGATCATCATCTCGGCCGCGGGACGATCCGAGGGAACGTCTTCTACCGACAACTCGACTACGAGCAGTACAATGGCAACGTTCCACCACCCAACACCGACGGCCTGGTCAACAACTACTCGTTCGGTGGAACGGTGGAGTGGACGATGCCCTTCAAGATGGGCAGCAAGGGCGGGGCGCTCACGGTCGGCGCCGAAGCGAGCCGCAACAACATCGCGTACAAATTCTACGCTGTGAGCTCTCCAGGCGTGCCCTCGGACTCCGCGGACCTCGCGGATGAGGGGTGCGAGCTGGGCACAGGCCTGTGCACCAACATCAAGGTGAACGAGACCGACGCGGCGGTCTATGGGCAGGGGATCTTCGAGCTTTCTCCGAGCGTCTCGCTCACTGCGGCAGTGCGATACGACTACGTCCACCTTCCGATCGAGGACCTCATCGATCCCGAGAACAACGGGACGACGACCTTCAACCAGGTCTCTCCTCGCCTCGGCGTCAACTTCCGGATCTCCGACGATGTGAAAGCGTATGCCGCGTTCAACTCAGGCTTCCGCGCCCCCGCGCCGCTCGAGCTGAGTTGCGCGAGCGCCGACGCGCCCTGCGCCCTTCCGTTCGCGCTCGGCGCTGACCCGCCGCTCAAGCCGGTGCGGGTCTACGACTACGAGGGGGGCGTCGACTACGACCCGACGCCGCGGAGCAATCTCGACGTGGTCGGGTTCTGGTCGGATGTCTACGACGACATTCTCTTCGTGCAGCCGACTGCTACCCTGGGATTCTTCCAGAACGTGTCCCACACGCGCCGTGCAGGGGTGGAGATTTCGGGCGCGATCGGGCTCCCAGCCGGACTGCGCGTCTACGGATCGTACGGTTACATCGCGTCTACGTATCAGACGACGGTGCAGCTCGCATCCGCTCTGGACGACGCGCCGCCGGCTAAGCCAGGTGACCAGTTCCCGAATTCTCCGCGCAATCGCGGGACGCTCGGATTGAGCGAGACGCACGCCTTCAAGAAATGGCTCATCGACGGCGCCCTCGAGGCCCAGGCCTACTCGGGACAGTATCTACGCGGCGACGAGGCGAACGCGCAGCCTCAGATTCCCGGCTACGTCGTGGCCAATCTCCGATTCGCCGTCACCTTCACGCACGTCGCCCTGCGGGCGTACATCACGAACCTGTTCGACAAGACGTATCAGAATTTCGGCGTGTACGCGGAGAACAACCTTGGCGCGCCACCAGGCTCGGCCCAGCCCAGCGGCGGCGGCGACGAGTCGCCGGTCGAGCGATTCCTGACGCCTGGCCAGCCACGCTCCTTCACCCTCGCGCTGAGCGTCTTCCGCTAGCGCGCGAGGGATCGCGTCGAAGGGTGCTGCCTAGCGCTGCGCGACGCTGCTCGTGTCGGATCGTGCGCTGGCGACCGAGTGGCTGTCGGCGCGAGCGCTTGCCACGCGGGTCGAGTCGGTGGCCCGCGGCGGCGTCTTGCGGTGCGAGACTCGCTTCCGCTCGAGCGCCGGCAGGTAGGGTTCGTACACCGAGCCCGGGTTCCAGAGCACCCACCCGTCGTAACCGGCGTCATAGACGGCACGCTTCTGCTCCTCCAGCTCGTGCGCCCCGTACTTGGGCTGCATCCCCTTGAGCGAGAAGGCCTGGAGCCAGGGCCGCACGTGCGTCGGCGAGAGGATGCCGAGAGCGCGGTCGCGGGCGTGGGCGCGGGTCAGCGCCGCAGAGATGACGGCGTAGGGCTCGGCGTTCGGGTGGTCGAGCCCGAAGGACCCGTGCGGGTAGTGGGAGGGATAGACCATCGGGAGCAGGACGTCGACCTCCGGTGCCAGCGGCTGCCACGATTGCCCGACCTCGAGCGCGCCCGGCACCGTCGCCACCATCCCGAAGATGTCCGCCGTGCAGCGCGCGCCGGCGGCGTGGATGCGCGGGCAGGCGGCGCGGAAGAAGCTCGAGAGCGCTTCGGGTTTCGAGACGCCGTTCACGTCTCTGAAGACCTGTGTCGGCAGGCTCTTGTACGGCTCCGGAAAGCGGATGTAGTCGAACTGGATCTCCGAGAAGCCCATCTGCGCCAGCTCGACCGCCACCCGGATGTTGTACTCCCAGATCGCATGATCGTAGGGATCCACCCACGTCAGCCCCTTCTTATCGTGCCAGGCGGTGCCATCCTCCTTGCGGATGGTGTGCTCCGGCTCGAGGCGCGCGGTCACCGAGTCCTTGAATACGACCAGCCGGGCGATCGGGCGAATGTGGTGGGCCTTGAGCGTGTCGAGCAGCTGCGCCAGGTGCGGGATGTGCCCGGCCGAGCCGGCGTGCCGCCTGACAAGAGAGTCCACGGATTCGTAATTCAGACCGAATTCGTCCTTGAGGTCGATCACCAGCGCGTTGATCTCACTCGAATCGGCGATCCGCACGAGGCCGCGCATGCGCGGCTCGCTCTGCGAGGCCCAACGGTTCACGTACAGGGCCCTGACGATCGTCGTGTCGGGCGACGGAGCGGCAGCGCGCGGAGAGGCCGGAGCGCCGGTGGGCTTCGTGCGCGGCCCCGGCGCATTGGCGGCACCCGGTGGGGTGATGGCGCTCGGCCGAACCACCGGAGCGATGTGCGCGCTGTCGGCGGTGAAGGCGGGGGCGGATGGGCCGCGAGCGGCATGGGCGCCGCCGTCGGCCTTGCACGCGGTGACGGCGAGCGCGACCCATGCGAGGTGCCGCGCCGAGATGCGGGATGAGTGGCGAGAGAGCCGAATCACGAATTCTTTTCGGAGTCGGGGTCATCACCAGTACGACGGGCCGGCGCACCTCGTCACGCGCTATATTTCGTTCTCCCACCATGACCGTTCGCACTCTCTTCCTGACGCTCGGTGTGCTCGTCGCCTGTCACCGGCCGACCGCAACGCCTCCGCGCGCCGAGTTCCTTGTCCTGGCGGGCGATTCGACATTCTGGGTGCATTCGGGACCGGAGGGCGTTCGGTCGCGGGGATCGCCGCTCCGCCTCGCGCGGTACGGCGGGCGCTTCTACGAGCTCTACCTCGTCGACGATGATCGCTC
>DASPTK010000051.1:0-14966 GCA_035623475.1 Gemmatimonadaceae bacterium
CGCCCCCTCGGGGAGCTCGATCCGGCTCAGCTTCGTCACCGAGAGCACAGGCTGCGCGGACCAGATGAAGGGGAGCCGGTCGGGCCCATCGTTGGTGACCGCGTAGCGTATCTCGATTCGCTCATCGTGGTGCACCTGGAGGGCACGCGCGAAGCGATAGGGGAGGCGCTTCCCGACCCAGCCACACGCGGCGTAAACACCGTCCTCGCGCGTCTCGAGGAGGAAGGAGGCCCGCTGGCTCCACAGTTCCCCACGCTCGGGGAGGGTGAGTCCGCTGTAGGGGCTCGGCAGCGCGATGGCGGCGTAGCGGCCGGCGACCGCTGGCAGCGTGCAGGCGGCGATCGTGGGGAAGCACTCGTCGAACCCCGCCTCGAGCCAGTCGGAGACCTGGAACCCCGCCTCGCGTCCGAACGACGGCTCCCCGGTCCAGAGCCATTCGCGACCGGCGAGGACGAGCGAGGTGATCTTCCCGCCGCGCGCCGGGACGATGGTCACCTTCGTCTCGCCGGCGCGAAGCTCGGCCGAGCCGGGCGCCTGAAGCGGGGGCGCGGTCACGCCTCGTCTCCCTCGCCCGCAGCGACACCGCGAGTCGCGAAGACGCGGGCCACCGTTTCCCCGATCTTGCTGTTAGGCGTGCTGGCACCGGCGGTGAGACCGACGCGCACCGGGCCGGACGCCGCGAGCCAGCCCGGCGTCTCCCGCTCCCCGCTCTCCCCCACGGGTCGATGCCGGATGGTGCCGCGCTCGGCGTCGATCGCGCCGGAATCGGCGACGTGATACGTGGTCACCTTCTCGGCGCAGATCGCAGCGAGGGAGATCGAATTGCTCGAGTTGTATCCGCCCACCACGACCATCACGTCGAGCCGCTCCTCGAGCAGCTCGCGCACCGCGTCCTGCCGGTCCTGCGTGGCGCTGCAGATCGTATCGAAGGAGCGGAAGCTCGACTCCCGCGCCGCCATGCCACGGCCACGCTCGATCGCACCGGCCACCTCGGCGGCGATGGCAAGCGATTCTCGCGCCAGCATCGTCGTCTGGTTGGCGACGCCGATCTTCTCGAGGTGGACGTCCGGGTCGAATCCCACGGACGTGGCGTTGGCGAAGCGAGCGAGGAAGGTGGCGCGATCGCCGCGCCCCTCGAGGTAGTCGCACACCAGTCGCGCCTCGGTCATGTCGCGGACCACCAGATAGTGCGCGCCCGGATAGCGCGTCACCTGCGACGCCGTCGCTCGCGTCTCCTCGTGGTAGTACTTGCCATGGATGAGCGAGGTGAATCCGTCGCGCGCGTAGCTCTCCACGCGCTTCCAGACGTTGAGCACCGACCCGCAGGTCGTGTCGACGAGCACGCACCCTATCGCGCGGAGGGCATCGAAGTCGTGCGTGGTGACGCCGAAGGCGGGGAGCAGCACCACATCGTCGGAAGCGATAGAGGTGAAGTCGAACTTCCCGTCTTTAGGGAGGAGGATCTCGATCCCCATCTCGCGCAGCCGGCCATTGACGTGCGGATTGTGGATGATCTCCCCCACGAGAAAGAGCCGGCGCTCGGGAAACTTCGTGCGGGTTTGATAGGCGTAGTCGACCGCTCGCTCGACGCCGTAGCAGAATCCGAATTCGCGGGCGAGGCGGACGGTGGTCTCGCCGACCGTGAGCGTATAGTCGTTTTCGCGCAAGCGATCCACGAGCCGTGCCGAGTAGTCCCGGTCGAGCGTGTCTTGCACCGCGGCTCGGAGGCCAAACCCGCGGCGCACATGCGCGTACGGCTCGTTCGGCGACATGCGAGAAAGTTAGTGGTGGCACAGAGGTTCGGGAACGACGCGCCGCGTCGGCGCCACCGCTCATCCGCCGAATACCCGGGCCCTGCTGGCCGTGGTCTCGGCGCGGTGCTAACCTTCGCACCCCGTTTTTCTCTCCCCACCGTTCGACGGCTCCCGGCCTGCCGTGGCTCCCGACCAGATCGAGCTGCCCCCGCTCTTGCGTCCGCGTCCGATCGTGCGCGGCGACGCGATCGGCATCGTGGCACCCTCGTACACCCCGCGCCCCGGCTGGCTACACCGTGGCGTCAAAGCGCTGGAGCATGCCGGCTTCAGTATCGTCCTCGATCCGGAAATCGAGCAGGGGCGCCGCTTCCGCCGGAGCGAGGACGAGCGCCGGGCCGAGAACTTCATGGGGGTCTGGCTCGACCCCAAGGTGAAGGCGGTGATGAGCGGAACCGGCGGCTACGGAACCGTCCGGATGATTCCGCACCTCGAGCCGGAGGTCTTTCGCCGGAATCCTAAGATTTTTGTCGGCTACTCCGACATCACGGCACTGCACCTCTGGCTCATTCGCCGCGCCGGTCTCCGGGTCTTTCATGGTCCGACGGTGGACGACCTCATCCCGAGCACACGCGATCCGACGATGGCCTCGCTCCTGACCGCGATCACCACCCCCCGACCGGCGACGCGCCTCGGCCGGGGGATCGCCCGCGTCGTGCGGCAGGGAAAAGCCGTCGGACGGCTCGTCGGCGGCAACCTGTCGCTCGTCCAGCAGACGATCGGCACGCCGTACGAGGTGGATACGCGCGACGCGATTCTCTTCCTCGAGGAGACCCGCGATCCGATGAGCGTGCTCGACGAGCGGCTGGTGCATCTGCGCGCCGCGGGGTTGCTGCGCTCGGTGCGCGGGGTGGTGTTCGGTCAGCTCTCGATCGATCGCTCGGAGGAGGACGAGTTCGAGAACTTCCTCCTCGACCTGGTTGCCGACCTCGGCGTCCCGATCCTGACCGATTTCCCCGCCGGGCACGAAGTGCCCAACCTCACCCTGCCGTTAGGCACGGAGGTGGAGCTGGTGGCGGAGGAGACGACGGGGTGGTTGGCGTATCGCGAGGAAGCGCTGGAGCCCGTGCCGGTGTGATGCCTCAGCGCGCGCCCGCGCGCGCCTCCTCGCTCGACATCACGTACGGCGCAAGCGCCTTCCGCACCTCCTCCGGTATCGGCTGCTTCTCGAAGGTGGGTCGCGACACGCAGACGAGTACCTGGTGTGCCGCCGCGTGGAGCGTCGCGCCGTCACGACTCACGACGTCGTAGTTGATCGTGAGCGAGGTGCGACCGAGGTGGCTCACGTAGGTGATGACCGTCAGCTCCTCATCGAGCCGGGCCGGAGAGAAGAACTCGGTGTGCATCACCTTCCGCGGGAGCCAGATGTCGAAGCGCTCGAACATCTCCCGGAAGGGGAGCCCGACCGCCCGAAAGAACTCGGTCTCCGCCATCTCGTAGAAGCGAATGTAGGCGCCGTAGAAGATGATGCCGGCGAGATCGAGGTCCCCCCAGCGGACGTACTCGTGGATGAGGAAGGGGCGCGTCCGAGACGACGGGGCGGAGCCGGCGCGCGCGCTGGGCCGGGCGGATGGGGGCGCCGAGCGGGTCGGCGAAGTCGAGCGGCGGGGGCGGGGCATCGTCGGAGGGAAGCTAGCCGCTCTCGCCGTCCGCGCCACCGCTCCACGGGGCGCCCACCCCGCCAGAGTGGCGTTCCCCCGCTGGCGCCCCGCGCGTTAGTATTTCGGATGGCGCCGGCCATAGGGGCGAGCGCGCCATCGTCGCCTGGGAGTGAGTCGTGGACCGGGACCTCTTGCTCGATCGCCGTTCCTTCGTGCGCATCGGCACGCTCGCACTCGCTGCGATCGTGGGCGGCGCGCGTTCGCTCGGCGCCGCCGGGCCCGACGAGCTCACCGACGAGGTCAAGAAGGTCCTCGCCCAGCACTTCGGCATGCGCACCATCGTCCCCGGCCACGTCACGCTCGATGTTCCCGATGTCGCACCGGACAGCCGGGAGGTGCCGATCTTCATCGAGGTCGACCTGCCGATGGCGCCTGACAACTACGTCAAGGCGATCCATGTCCTGGTCGACCACAATCCGGACATCTACCTGGCGGCGTTCGACCTCACCCCCGACTTGGGGAGCGCGGCGATCGACACGCGGATCAAGATGCGGCGAAGCTCGCATGTGCGGGTGATCGCCGAGACGAGCGCCGGAGAGCTCTGGAGCGCGTCCCGGATGGTCTACACGACGCTCAACGGGTGCGTCTGATGCCGTCGACGATCGGCGAGGCGACGATTCTCCTCCCGCAGCAGATCGCGCGCGATGCGGTGATCAACGTCCGCGCCATTCTGACGCATCCGATGTTCACCGGCATGAGCCGCGATCCTCAGGGGAGCCTGATCCCCGCCTTCTGGGTGAACGAGGTCGTCGTCCGCTATGGGGACAGGGAGGTGGCGCGCTTCCAGTGGACTTCCGGGATCAGCCGCGATCCCTACGTCGCCTTCGCGCTGCGGGCGACGCACGAGGCGCCGCTCACGGTCACCTGGAAGGACACCGGCGGTGGCGTCTACTCCAAGACCGCCGATATCAAGTTCTCCGCGTAGGACGATCGCGTCCGCGCTGCTCGCCGCCGTCGCCGCGGCGAGCACCATCTGCACCGGCAGCGCTCAGGAACCCCCCGCTCCACCGACGACTCGATCACCGTCGACTCCACTCACGATGGATTCGACGACCGCCGGCGCACTCGCACGCCGGCCCCCACGGGAGCGCCCCGACACGCTTGCCAGCTTCCCGATCCAGAAGCTCGCCGACGGCGTCTTTGCGGTGATCGGAGATACGGGCCGCGGATCGGAGGGGAGGTCGAACGCCGGATTCATTGTCGCCCCCGACGGCGTGATCGCCATCGACGCCCTCGCCAGTCCGGCGCAGGGGAAGACGCTTCTTCGAACGATCCGTACGGTAACCTCTCTGCCGGTGCGTTGGGTCATCCTGACTCACCATCATCCTGATCATCACTTCGGCGCTGTCGTCCTCACTCGGCAAGGAGCGATCGTCATCGCCCATCCTGACCGACACACCTCGCTCTCCGAGGATGGAGACGACGCGATGGTGAGCGCCTGGACGGGCGTTCTCGGTCTTCACGAGATGCAGGGCTTCGAGCTCGTCGATACTCCGAAGATCCCGGTGACCCACGACACCACGCTCGCACTGGGCGGTCGGTCAGTTGTGATCGACGTTGCGAGTGGCGCGCACACTCCGGGCGATCTTTTGATCTGGCTTCCCGATGAGCGGGTCCTGTTCGCCGGCGATCTCTTGATCGAGGACGGTGTGACGTTGGTAGTCGATGGCAGTTCGGCGACACTGCTGCAACAGCTCTCGCGCATCCAGGCTCTCTCCCCCCAGATCGTCGTTCCGGGCCACGGCCGAATTCCAGCGCGTCCGGACGATCTCATCACCGAGACACGCTGCTACATCCTCGATCTGCGCGCTCGGATGCGCGAGGCGGTCGCGAACGGCGTCTCCCTGAGCCGTGCGCTCGCCACGCTTCCACCGCCGGATCGGGACCGACCGGTGTCGAAAGCGTCTCGCGCGCGAAGGAACGCCGAGCGCGTCTATCTCGAGCTGGAGCGCGATGCGGTGCGCGCCGGCGCGGCGAAGCCGGTGAGCGAGACCGAGTTGTCGGCGCTCGCGGCGTGCCGGCGATGAGGTCGACGATCGCGGCGGTCGCGAGACCCTTGTTTCGAACTCGTGACATCGCTACCATCTCGTCCCCCGCACCGGACGCCATGACTCGCGCGATTCCACCGTTCGTGTTTGTCGGCGAGCGTCTCTGGCTGGACTTCGTGAACACGGATGCCGTGAGTCGCGGCACGCGGGTGGATGCGCTGCGAGATTTCGAGGCGCTCGTCGCCTGGCTCGAGGCGGCGCTGGTTCTCGATACGGAGCGCGCCGCCGGAATCCGCCGGCGTTCGCGCGAGCAGCCCGCAGGGGCGAGCGCGGCGCTCACCGACGCGCGGCGGGTTCGGATCGCGCTGCGTTCGCTCGCCGAGCGTGGCGCTGTCTCCGCCGACATCCGCCGCAACGCGCTGGTCGAGATCAATCGCGTGCTCGGGCGGAGTGCCGGCACCCGGCGGCTCGAGATGCGAGACGACGGCAGCTGCGTGCGGAGCTTCGTCCCGGTGGGAGATGCCTTCGCCGGATTGATGATTCCGATCGTCGAGTCGGCCGCCGACGCCCTGGTGGTGGGCGAGCTCGATCGCGTCCGCCGCTGCGCCGACCCGCGATGCCCGAACGTCTTCTTCGACGAAACGAGGAACGGCGGACGGCGCTGGTGCGATATGTCGACGTGCGGGAATCGCGCCAAGGCGGCGCGGCATCGGCGGCGGCGGCGCGAAGCCGCCTCGGAGATCAGGCCGCTGGCTTGATGTAGCCCATCTCCACGGCGTAGCTCACCAGCTTCTTCTGCAGGATGCGCCGCCCGCGGAAGAGCCGCGACTTGACCGTCCCCTCCGGAATCGAGAGCACCGACGCGATCTCGGCGTAACGGAGCCCCTGGATGTCACTCAGCACGACGACGATCCGGTAGTCCTCCGGCAGAGCGTCGATCGCTCGGGTGATCTCGTCATCCAGGAAGGAGTCGTAGAAGCGCCCTTCCGGATCGACTTCTCCGGCCGCCTCGAACGCCGACCACCCATCCGAATCATCGGAGAGCTGAACCTCGCGCGCGTCGATGCGGCGCTTCCGGCTGACGAAGGCGTGGTAGAGGATGGTGAAGAGCCAGGCGCGCACGTTGGTCCCGAGCTCGTACTGCTCCCAGCGATCGAAGGCGCGAAGGATGGTATCGGAGACGAGGTCTTCGGCCTCGTCGCGCGAGCGCGTCAGCTTGAGAGCGAAGCTGTAGAGGGCGTCGAGATGCACCAGCGCCTCCACCTCGAACTGCTTCCGCCGGGCGTCACGCGCCTCGTCGGCCGGGTAGGCGAGCGACCCGGCGAGTGGCACCGCGCGCTCCGATCTGCGAATGCTCGTATCGGACGCCGGAATGGCGGCGCTCCGAGCTCTCTCTTCCGTCTTGCTCCGCTGTTGCTCCGGTCTCATGCTCGTCACCGATCGATGATTGGTGCCGCGAACACGCGCTCCCGCTCGCGCAGTTGCGACGCCACGTACCGCTTCAACTCCGCCATCACATCCGCCGACACACCAGGATCGCGGCGCACGCGCGATGTGAAGAGCGCCCCCTCCAATGTCGCGACCGTGAAGCGAGCGAGTCGCGAGATGTCGACATACTCCCCGAACTGCGGCCTCGCCTCCCAGAAGAGCGCTTCGATCTGCGCCGTCCACCGCTCGAAGAGCGCGTCCACCTGCTGGCGAAATCCCTCGTGCTTGTCCGCCATCTCCATCGCCAACGCGCCGCACGGGTCGTCGCCATCCCGCTCGGACGTCACCATCACCGTGTCGATGAACTCCTCCAAGCGCTCGAGCGGCCCCTTCGTCGGATCTCGCAGTACCGCCAGGCTCCGCTCGGCGAAGTGCGCGAACTGGTGACGAAGAACGGCGTAGCCCAACTCCTCCTTCGACTTGAAGTAGTGATAGAAATGTCCCTTGCCGCAGAGTCCCGATTCCTTGATGACGTCTTCGACCGACGTCTCATGGAATCCCTTGCGACACATGACCGCGGCCGCTGCCGCGACGATGGTTTCCCGACGCTCGCCCATCTTCGCGCGATGTTAGGACTGACTGGTCCGAATGTCAATGCGCTTCTTGCAAAGCTGGCGTATCGGGCTTCTCCATCGTCGATTACACGTCATATGCCGAGCTCTTCAGCACATAAGTAACGAGCTCAACAACCACGAAATAAGACCGCTCGGTCCTAACAGCCGAGCTCGCACCGACGGCGCCGAGCTCGCTGCTCTTGTACAATTCGCCGATGGCCGATACGCCGATCGTCCGCACCTATCTCGAGATGCGAGGTCGCCAGCAGTTGCAGGGTGCGCCGCTGGCGAGCGACGCGCGCGTCGAGCGTGTGCGCGACTGCCCCCTCTCCTTCTTCCGCTATCTCTATCGCGAAGTGGGGCGCGACTATTCGTGGCGCGATCGGCTCGGCTGGACCGACGAACAGTGTCGAACGCACATGAGCGATCCGGCGATCTCCCTCTTTGTGCTCTACGTCGCGGGGGCGCCGGCCGGATACTTCGAGCTCAATGCCCGTGAGCGCGGCGCCATCGAGATCGCGTACTTCGGGCTCCTCCCACACGCCGTGGGGCGCAAGCTCGGGACGCAGCTCCTCACGGCGGCCACCGAGGCCGCCTGGAGCCTCCCCGGCACCTCGCGCGTCTGGCTGCACACCTGCACGCTCGACCATCCGGCGGCGCTGCCTAACTACTTGGCGCGCGGTTTCGTCCCCTACAAGAAGGAGACGCTCCCTCCGTACCCGCCGGCGACCGCGCCGGCCTAGCGCGCCCGCCCGCGGTGCCCGCCGCCCCCACCGCGCCCACTGCGCCCACTGCGCCCGCCGCCCCCGCGCCGTCCACGACCACCCCTCGCACCGCGGTCGCGGAGGCCCGGCGCTGACTCCCCCGCACGGTCGCGCCCGCGCTCACGCTCCCTCCCGTCACCACCCTCGCGACCGGACCGTCCGCCCTCGCCCGCTCTCCCCCACTCCTCCCACGGGCGGTCGAGCTTGTCTTGCAGCTCGTCGAGCGTCGCGGCGCGAACGGCACCGCGCGCCCCGCGTAGCACGGTGAACCGGAGCGGGCGGTCGAGCGCGGGGAGCTCCGACTCGACGAGGGAGCGCGCCATCTTCTCGGGGAGCCTGAGCCGAGCGACTGCCGATCCATCATCTTCGATCTCGTAGTCGATCGGCACTTCGCGCTCGCGGATCGACACGCTCCCCGGCAGCGCGAGCCAGCGCTCGCGCTCGGCGCGCGGCACCAGGGCATCGGCATCGATCCGGAGGTCGGCGGCGCGGAATTCATCCATCGACCGCACCCCCGACAACCGGCCCTCGTAGAGCGCGGTCAGCTCCGACTCGCCCAGCCGTGCCGTGCGACCGCCACTCCGCCGATGGATCTCGCGAAGCTCCTCGACCGCCGCGCGGTTCTGGCGCACCGCCTGATGCCGGGCCTCGAAGCGGGCCACCGCCCGCGCGAGCGCGCGGCGGGCGGCGGGCCCCGCGGCGTCGGAGAACTCGTTGAGCGGCTCGAGGTCTCGCCCGAGGTCGAACCCGAAGTACGTCGTCCGGCGCCGCAGCACGAGCGGGCTCTTCTTGCGCTGCGGGTCGTAGATGACTTCGGCCTCCCCCCGCACCGCGTAGCGCCTGACGAGCTCGAAGGGGATCTGCGTCCCCTCGATCGACGCCCGCGGAACGCCGAACCGATCGGCGAAGTAGCGGAGCTCGCCGGCGATCGCCCCCCAGCTCCCGCAGACGCTCGTCTTCGAGACCCGCGCCTCTTCCCCGCTCACCGTCCGCTCATCCATCACCAGGTCGAAGGGCATGATCCGCGCGAGAAGATCGGCGAACGAGCGCAGCACCTGCTCGTCGGCGAGGGAGAGGCGATCGGGAAGGCGCAGCTCGAGGCTCCGATAGACGCTCGCCATTCCGAGGGCCGCATCCTCGACCGCCTTCACCAATGCCCCACGCTCCTCCGCCCACTCCTCGATCTCCGGGCTGAAGAGGTGGCGCGGCAATCCGTACACCTCACCGACGGAACCGGCCACGCGGAAGGCCTCGGCGTAGAGGTTGTACGCCGTCAGGTGATCGCTCCCCGGGACGATCACGCCGTCAAGATCCCTCTCATCTCGCGTCATCCGATGCAGCGACTCGATCGATGCCATGACCGCCACGTAGGGGATGAGCGTCTCGTCCGCGTGCACGAGGAGCTCGGCCCACGGCCGCTCCACTGGAAGCGCCTCCACCGAGCGGCCATAACGCGACAGGCGGCCGTTCTCGATGATGCCGCGCTCCTCGAGGTGCGCCACCGCCGCGCGATAGGCCGTGCGATCGAGCGGCACCGGCAAATCGAGATCGTCGGCGCGCACACCGAGGTCGGCGCAGGTGAGAGCCACCCGCTCGGAATCACCCGAGAGTTGGAACTCGGGAGCGGTCGGGCGGAGCGCGTCGAACCGAATGTCGCGATCGCTCAGAATGAAGACGCGCCCTCCGGCAACGCGACCGTGCACACGGCCGGCCATCTGCAAGATCTCGTTCGCGCCGAGGTGAGTTCGGGTGAGCACGTTGCGCCCGTGCTCGATGACGTTGGTGAAGCGCGTGTCGTCGATCACGACCGTGTCGAGCCCCTGCACGTTCAGCGCGCTCTGGCCGGCGGCGGTCATCGCGAGGAGGTACGGCTTCCGCGCGCTCCCATCGAGGAAGCGGCGAATGACACGAATCGGCTCGCCGCCATGATAGAACGACGTCTCCACGCGTGGCGCATGGCGCTCCACCCACTGCGCCGCCTCTTCTACGCCGGCACGAGTAGGTAAGAAGACGCCGACGCCGCGCTGCTCCCGCGCCACGCGGGTGAGAAAGCGCTCGTCGAGAAAGTCGAGCGGCTCGCGCCCTACGACGACCACCTTGGCCGCCTTTGCCGGATCGAAAGCGGTCGTCTCGAGAACGGTCGCCGAGTTCAGGTAGTTGGCGTAGAAGGTCGGGTCGACGGTCGCGGAGAGCCAGATGAACCGGCAGCCGACACGCTTGCCGAGCGCCAGACAGAGCTCGAGCTCGGCCGACGTCTGGTGAATCTCGTCGACCACCAGCGTATCGCGAGCGAGGATGTCTCCGTCCTGGAACCATCGGCGCGCGATCCCGGTGGTGACGATGACGACGTTCCAGGTAGGGGTCTCCGGCGTCGCCTCCCGCTCGCGATTCACCACGCCGACTCTGAGGACGTCGGTGCCGAGGATCGTCTCGGCGATAGGCCGGATGGCGAGCGTCTTCCCGGTGCCCGTGGCGGCGACGATTCCGAAGCCGCGGCCGGCCGCGGCAAGTGAGCGGATCTCCGCGCCATGCTCGCGCTCGAGAATCGTCTCGATGCGGAGTCCGAGCGCGAGCTCGATTGTCTCGCACGCCGCCCGCGTCGGAGCGATGACGATGACGCGCCCGGTCGACGGCTCTGCGGCGACGAACGCCTCGTGATCGGGCGGGAGGTAGTGATCGCGAACGACGCGGATGATGATCCCCCGAGGCGTAGCCGACGTGACGCACCGACGGTGCGCCGCGAAAACTACGGTTCTGCGTGGTGGGGGGGAGGGCGCGTCAGGGTGCCGGACGCGAGGCGGCTGCTATCTCTTGTGGTCGCCGGACTCGTCGACGGGTGGCTTTCCGTGCGCGCGGGCGGTGTCACGATTGCCGGTGGAGTCACGCGCGCGCTCCTCGCCCGGCGCCGACTCCTCTCGCTGCTGGGAATTCGACCCGGACGGCTGATCGCCGAAGATGACGCGCCCATTCGGCGGACGGTGCCTGATAGCAGTCGAGCAGTCGGTGGGCGCCGGCTGTCGTCCGGCGGGCACGCCATCGAGCCAGATTCGGCACATGCCCGCGGGCGGCCGATGCGTTTCCGGCACGGCTTGCCGCTGAGGGGCCGCGTGAACGGGTGACGGCGGAGCAGTAGGAACACCCTGCGCCCCGGCAGCCGCCGCGTTAACTAGAATGAGTGTGAGAGGTAAGGCGAGCAGTCGCATCAACGTGACTCAGAATACACCGCGCTCCCTCGTTTCGCACGCTCAGTGCCAGGACGCTCGCCATCTGAACCCAATCTAACCCGTTATATCCTCGAAGCTTAGTTAGTCGAGGCCGTCGCCCTCCCCGGCGGGTGTCCCCAAGGTGAGACAAGTCCCGTCCCTAGCAGGTGACGGGGATCAAGGAACCCACCCTCGGTCCCCAAAAGAAGTCGGCGGCGCCGAGATCGCTTGGGCACCGCCGACAAAAATTCGTCCCGGAGTGCAACGCCCCAGGTCCGGAGGGCGCTGACGCGCGACTACGGGATCGCGACTACGGGATTGTGAAGTACGAGCTCGCCCGCATCGGGTGGTTGCTGCTGGTCAACCAGGCACTGGCCGTGATGGCGCCGTGCGCCGTCGGCGTCCACTTCCCATCGAAGGCCAGCGATGCGCCCGCCGCGAGCGTCTCGCTTCGCGCTATCGGGGTGAACACGACGCCGGTCGACCAGCGCCAGAGCACGGTGCCCGACGAGTTGCGCACCTCCATGTCGAAGCTCTGCCCCGTTGGATAGTCGATGGCGATGGGATGCGAGGTCGGGTTGCTCACCACGAAGTGAAAGAGGATGTCGCCGGTCGTGCTGGCGCTGTCGGCGTACGCGACGAGATAGGCCGTCAGCGAGTCTCCAGGGACGGAGTCCGGTGGGACGCTGTCGGGCGGCGGCGGTACCGAGTCCGGCGGTGGGTGGATCGAGTCGCCCGGCGGTCCGTGGAGATAGACCAAGCGAACGCCATCCACCGAGGTCGCCGCCATCGTGACCACGTGCGTCGACACGGTGGGAGTGGTGGTCATCGAGAGCACGGTGTCGATGAACGCCGAGCTCACGGTCATCGAGAACTCGAAGCCGAGTGTGAGCGCCTGACAGCGAAATGCGCTCGAGTCGACGACCACCGAGTCCGCCGTGCACGCGCCACCGCTGCTGACGAGTGAGTTTCGCTCCGTCCCCTCCGAGGCGATCCAGTCGCCGACCCCGCGCAGGATGTAGTCGCCCGCGAACCAGCCGCTCGGCGCCGGCTGAGGGGCTGGAGGGCCCGTCGGAGGGCCCGGGGGCGATGTCGGCGGAGGCGCGGGGATCATCGTGTCGGCGACGACGATGCGGCCGCTCGCCTTCTTGCGCGGCAGGAGGCGCATCACCCCGGGATCGGGGAGCGTGAGCTGCGATGAGCCGGTGTCCGCCACCACTCGCACGATGTGAGTGAGAGAGGAGGCATCCCACGCGATCAGAGAGCGGACGGCCATCGTCGGGGGACAGGGAGCGTGCGAGGTATCGGGGGGAGTCCAGGATGACTCCGCCGGAGCGGCGAAGCCGGGGCAGCCGATCGGAAGATCGAGCTCCTCGCTGACCGCCAGCATCGGGATCGTTGTGCCGTCGACCGTGATGGTGACCGGTGTCGTGTGACCGGTCAGTCGCAGTAGTTGCGCGACGTGATGGAAGATGTCTGCCGATGCGTCGTTCGGCGGCACCGTGCCGTGCATCGAGTCGGCGATCTGCTCGAATGCATTGGCGTACTGCGCCACCGAGTCGGTGTGCGGCGAAGTGCCGGAGTCGGGGCTGCAGGCGGCGATCAGCGCGCCGGTGAGCAGCCAGGGGATCGAGCGTCGAAAGCGCATGCGGCAACTCCTAAGTGACATCACGAAGATGATTCGCCCCGCTTCGCGGCACCACTCACCGCACCGAGGCATCCGGGTCAGAGGGCTGTCATAGAGGGAACCCCTGAACCCGCCTCCGGGTCACAGCAGAGACGCCCTTCGTCGAAATGTGACGCGCCGGCCGTTTGCGGGGTTGAGAGTATGGACATGACCGATGCCTCGCTCGTGCAGCGCGCGCTCACCAGGGACGCGAGCGCGTTCGCGCTGCTCGTCGAGCGCTATCACGAGCGGTCGTTGCGCTTCGCATGGCAGATGCTCGGCAATCGCCACGACGCGGAGGAGGCGGTGCAGGATGCGTTCGTTCGCGCGTATCGGTCGCTTCCGAAATACGAGGAGCGGGACCGATTCGGCGCGTGGCTGCTCCAGATCCTGGTTAATCGCTGCCGCTCGGTGGGGGCGCGGCGGCGCCGCGATCAGCTGGCTCTCGCCGCTGCGGCGCCGGACGCGACGCAATCGGACCACCCCGCCGAGCGGGCGGCCTGGCGCGAGGAGATCGTCTACGCCCTCGGCCGACTCGACGCAGCGCACCGGGAGGCCTTTCTGTTGAAGCACGTGGAGGAGTTGAGCTACGAGGAGATGGCTGCGGTGACGGGAGTTGGAGTCTCCGCTCTGAAGATGCGGGTCAAGCGCGCCTGCGCCGAGCTGCGCGCTCTGCTCGCCGAGGTGGAGCGTGTGTGACGCGACCGACCTGGTGATCGAGCAACTCGCGCTCGAGCTCCGCCGTCTCCCGCCCACCGATCGGGAGGCGCAGGAACGAGTCGTCGAGGCCGCGATGCTCGCCGCCGCGGCCGACGGACGCGGGCTCGGCCTCTGGCGAAGACTGACGGCGCCGCGTGCGGTGCAGATCCGCCCTCTCGTCGCGCTGGCAGCGGCCGCGCTCATGGTCGCGATACCCATTGTCGCCTGGCAGATCGGACGGGGGACGGCAGGTCGGTCGTCGACGGCGCTGTCGAACCCGCCGACACTCCTCGCAAAACGGGACGGAGGGGGAGCGGGAGGAGCGGGAGGAGCGGCGCTAGCGGCCGCGTCAGGCAACGAGCGACTCGTCGTGCGGTTCGAGCTTGTCGCGCCGTCAGCTCGGGAGGTCGCGCTCGTCGGCGATTTCAATGGGTGGGACAGGTCGGCCACGCCGCTCGTCCGTGCCGGGGCGAACGGAACGTGGGTGGTGCAGATACCGCTCACGCCGGGGCGGCACGTCTACGGCTTCGTTGTCGATGGGTCGAGCTGGCTCCCCGATCCGCGCGCGCCGCGCGCGCCGGGGGACGACTTCGGGGCGCCGTCGTCGGTCATCGTCGTCGGAGCACCCCTGTGAACGCGCGCGCGACCGTTGTCGCCGCCCTGATCGCGCTCGCCGCGCTGATCGGAACCGCCGCCTTGCGGCCGCTCGCCGCCCAGAGTGTCGCCTGGGACGCCCGACTCGACAGCGCGACTGCCGTACAGGTGCGCGCTCTGCTCGACACGGCGGCCGCTGCGGGAGTGCCGCTTCGGCCCTTGCAAGACAAGGCGCTCGAAGGCTCGAGCAAGGGCGCCCCAGGGACGCGCATCGTGGCTGCCGTTCGCGCGCTCGGTCGCGAGCTTGGCACGGCACGCACCATCCTCGGCGCGACGGCGAGCGAGTCGGAGCTGGTCGCGGCTGCGGGAGCGCTCGCCGCCGGCGCCACCCGCGACGACGTCGCCCACCTGCGCGATGCGCGTGGCGGCGCACTCGCGGTTCCGCTGGTGGTGCTGGCCGATCTCATCTCGCGAGGCGTTCCGCCGCCAGCCGCCTCGTCGGCCGTCACCGACCTGGCCCGCGCCGGTGCTCCCGATG
>DASPTK010000052.1:0-8334 GCA_035623475.1 Gemmatimonadaceae bacterium
GCGGCGTCAGCGTTATGTGCGACAGGCGCGGCACTATTGCGTGCGTTTTTCACCGTTCCTATACTACGCGGCTGTCGACATATACGATCGCGAGAGGCGTTTGAGTGGCACCGACACGACGAGAATTTCTTAAGCATACCGCGGCGACTGCAGCAGCTCTCGGCCTCGCCGCCTCCCCCGCCTCGACGCAGCTCGCCGCGCTTCAACCCACCCGATCGAACGATAGCGGCGATCCCTCGATCAAAGAATTGACGCAGCGCGCGCTCGACGTCGCCAAGTCGGCGGGCGCCGATTACGCCGATGTGCGGGTGAGCCGCAATCGAAGCCAGACGCTTCTCACGCGAGAGCATCGCGTTCAGAATGTGGTCGACTCGGAGACCTACGGCTTCGGCGTCCGCGTCCTGGCGGGCGGCGCGTGGGGTTTCGCCGCGAGTCGCGATCTGACCAAGGCAGAAGTCGAGCGCGTCGCCAAGCAGGCGGCTGCGCAGGCCAAGGCCAATCGCTCGGTGCTAATTCGTCCTGTCGCTCTGGCGCCCACGCCGGCGGTGCGCGACGGCTCCTGGAAGGGGCCGGCCGAGATCGATCCCTTCGATGTCGCGATCGAGGACAAGGTGGGACTCCTCCTCGAGGCGAACGACGCCGCGCTCAAGGCCGGTGCCAAGTTCGTCACCTCGGCGATGTTCTTCCTTCGCGAGGAGAAGACGCTCGCCACATCCGATGGCACGTACGTCGTGCAGACCATCTACCGCTCGCAGCCCACGATGAACGTGACCGCCGTATCGCCCAAGTTCACCGACTTCCAGACGCGGCAGTCGAACGACATCGCCCCGATGGGGATGGGGTACGAGCACGTCCGCGATGCGAAGCTTGTCGAGAATGCGCCGAAGTGGGCGCAGCAGGCGGTGGAGAAGCTCAGCGCGAAGCCGGTCGATGTCGGCCGCTACGACCTCGTTCTCCACCCGTCACATCTCTGGCTCACGATTCACGAGTCGATCGCGCACCCCACGGAGCTCGATCGCGCGATGGGGTACGAGGCGAACTACGCCGGCACGAGCTTCGTCTCGCCCCCCGAAAAGATGCTCGGCACGTTCCGGTACGGACCCGACTTCATGAACATCCAGGGCGATCGGAGCCAGCCCGGCTCTCTCTCCGCCTGCGGCTGGGATGATGAGGGGGTGGAGCCCGACACCTTCCTCATCATCAAGAACGGCATCGTCAACGACTATCAGACCACGCGGGAGCAGGCGCCCTGGCTCTCCTGGTGGTACTCGAAGCAGGGGCGCGAAACCCGCTCGCACGGCTGCTCGTACGCCCAGTCATGGGCCGACGTGCAGTTCCAGCGAATGCCGAACGTCTCCCTCCTCCCGGGCGACACGGAAAGATCGTTCGAGGAGATCATCGCGGCCACCGACAAGGGGATCGCGATCATCGGCGACGGGTCCTT
The DNA here is from genome assembly GCA_035623475.1 of Gemmatimonadaceae bacterium. Classification (GTDB taxonomy): domain Bacteria; phylum Gemmatimonadota; class Gemmatimonadetes; order Gemmatimonadales; family Gemmatimonadaceae; genus DASPTK01. Next base: position 1,445 of record DASPTK010000052.1, read on the forward strand.
CTCCATCGACCAGCAGCGCTACAACGCGCAGTTCGGCGGGCAGCTCTTCTACGAGATCAAGGGCGGGAAGATGGTGGGCATGCTCAAGGACGTCGCCTACCAGATGCGCACGCCCGACTTCTGGAACGCGATGGACATGATCGGCGGCCACGCGAGCTACCAACTCGGTGGCGCGTTCAACGATGGCAAGGGGCAGCCGAGTCAGGCGAACGCGGTGAGCCACGGCTGCGTTCCGGCGCGCTTCCGGCAGATCAACGTCATCAACACGGGCCGGCAGGCGTGAGTCCGCGCTCGCTCTACGATCCGCCGGCCCTCCTCTCGTCCGACGACGCGCAGGCGCTCGCCAAGCGGGCGCTCTCGCACTCCACCGCCGATGCGGCGCGCGTCACGATCGTGAACGGCTCACGCGGCAACACGCGCTTCGCGGTGAATCAGATCTCGACCGCCGGGGACAACACCGATACGGTGCTGACGGTGCGGAGCGAGTATGGCAAGCGCGCCGCCAGCGCCAGCACCAACGCGCTCGACGACGACTCGCTCAAGCGGGTAGTGGAGACCTCGGAGCGACTGGCGAAGCTCGCGCCGGAGGATCCCGAGGCGATGCCGGAGCTCGGGCCCCAGGCGGTGAGCGCCTCGCCGGGCTACAGCGCGTCGACGGCCGCCCTCGACCCGGCTGGTCGCGCCGCGGCCGTCTCGCGCGTCACCGAGCCGGCTCGCGCGGCGAAGCTGGTGGCCACCGGCTATCTCGAGACGGACGTCGGCTCGTTCGCCGTTGCCAACTCGAAGGGACTCTTCGACTATTCGCGCCAGACCAGCGCAGCGATGACCACGACCGTCCGCACGCCGGACGCGTCAGGCAGTGGCTGGGCCGGCGCGGCACACTCCGACTGGCGGCGCATCGATCCGAGCGAGCTCGGAGAGCACGCGATCGAGAAGGCCAGGCGCTCCGTCAACGCGGTGGCCGTGGAGCCTGGTCGCTATACGGTGATCCTCGAGCCGACGGCGGTGGGCAACCTGATCCAACTCCTCGCCTTCGCCCTCAACGCGCGCAACGCCGACGAAGGACGAAGCTTCTTCACCAAGCCGGGAGGCGGGAACAAGATCGGACAGAAGGTGGTCGACGAGCGCGTGTCGCTCTGGTCCGATCCGATGGACCCGGATGCGAGCGCGAACACCTTCACTGCCGAAGGGCTGCCGGTGCACAAGACGGTGTGGATCGAGGAGGGAGTCGTCCGCAACCTCGCGTATGATCGCTTCTGGGCGGAGAAGCAGAACACCGCGCCGTCCCCCTTGATCGGCAGCCTGCGCATGCCCGGCGGCACCACCACCCAGGAGGAGATGGTGGCCTCCGTCAGCCGCGGGATTCTCGTTACCCGCTTCTGGTACATCAGACCGGTGGACCCGCGCACCATTCTCTACACCGGTCTCACGCGCGACGGCACCTTCCTCATCGAGGACGGCAAGATCACCCGCGCGGTGAAGAACCTCCGCTTCAACGAATCACCGATCTTCATGCTCAACAATCTCGAGGGGCTCGGCCCGCCCGTTCGCGTGAGCGCGAGCGAGGATGGCGGACCGGGTTTCGCCATCGTCGTGCCGCCGGTCATGGCGCGCGACTTCACTTTCACCAGCCTGAGCGACGCCGTCTGATGACCGATCGTCGAGATTTTCTCAAGAAGAGCGCCCAGATGGCCGCCGCGTTGGCGGCCGCGAACGCGCTCACAGCGACCGAAGGCACCGCCACGGCGTTCGCGTCCTACGCGCCGCCGAAGTCACCACCCGCTGCCGGCATGGATCCGGTCACCAAGGATCTGCTGATGGAGGGACTCAACGCGGCCAAGTCAGGCGGGGCGACCTATGCCGACGTGCGTGTCGGTCGCCAGCGCCAAAACTTCGTCTTCACCCGCGAGCACCAGATCCAGAATGTGGTCGACACCGACTCCATCGGGTGCGGCGTGCGCGTGTTAGTGGACGGCACCTGGGGCTTCGCCGCCACACGCATCATGACCAAGCCTGCGGTCGCCGCCGCCGCCAAGGAGGCAGTGGCGGTCGCGAAGGCGAACCGGATGACGCGTGGCAACCCCATCGAGCTCGTCCCCACGCCGGTCATCCACGACGCCACCTGGCAGAGCGCCTTCACCACCGACCCCTGGTCGGTCTCGGTGGAAGACAAGGCCGATCTGCTGCTCAAGGCGAACGCCGAGGCGATGAAGGCCGCGAACGTGAAGTACATCTTCAGCGGCCTCTTTTTCGTCAAGGAGGAGCGCGCCTTCGCGTCGAGCGAGGGGTCGATGACCAATCAGGTGCTCGTCCGAAGCTGGCCGCTCATGCAGATCACCGCCGTGGCACCCGACTTCAGCGACTTCCAGAACCGCGGCAATGTGGTGCCGCCGATGGGACGGGGATGGGAGTACGTCCAGGAGTGCGATCTCGTCGGCAACGCCGGCAAGTGGGGCGAGGAAGCGTCGCAGAAGCTCAAGGCGAAGCCGGTCGAGGTCGGCCGCTACGATCTCGTTCTGCATCCCTCGCACCTCTGGCTCACCATCCACGAGTCGATCGGCCATCCCACTGAGCTCGATCGCGCGCTCGGCTACGAAGCGAATTACGCCGGTACGAGCTTCGTTGCGCCGCCGGAGAAGATGCTCGGGAAGCTCAAGTACGGGCCCGAGTTCATGAACATCCAGGGCGATCGCTCTCAGGTCGGTGCCCTCTCGACCATGGGGTACGACGACGAAGGGGTGAAGCCGGATGACTTCCTGATCATCAAGGACGGGATCCTGAACGACTACCAGACTACCCGCGAGCAGGCGGCGTGGCTCTCCTGGTGGTACAAGCAGGAGAAGCGGGAGACGCGATCGCATGGATGCTCGTACGCGCAGGGCTGGGACAATGTCCAGTTCCAGCGCATGCCTAACGTTTCGCTCCTGCCGGGAGAGAAGGAGCAGTCGTTCGAGGACATTGTCGCCGCCACCGACAAGGGCATCGCGATTATCGGGGATGGCTCCTTCTCGATCGATCAGCAACGCTACAACGCGCAGTTCGGCGGCCAGACCTTCTGGGAGATCAAGGGCGGCAAGCTGGGCGGGATGCTGAAGGACGTCGCCTATCAGATGCGGACTCCCGATTTCTGGAATTCGATGGACATGATCGGCGGGAAGAAGAGCTACCAGCTGGGCGGCAGCTTCTTCGACGGCAAGGGACAGCCGGGCCAGATCAATGCGGTCAGTCACGGCGCCGTCCCGGCGCGCTTCCGCCAGATCAACGTCATCAACACAGGGAGAAAAGCGTGAGCAGCCCCAAGCGCTTGCTCGTGCGGGATGATGCGCCCGAATCGGGGCTGCTCTCCCGCGATGATTCGATGCAGCTGATCGAGAAGGCGAACAAGTTCTCCAAGGCCGACACCGTGGAGACGCAGCTCACCAGCTCGCATACCGGCAACACCCGCTTTGCGGCGAACCAGGCGTCGACGTCCGGAAGCGTCACCAACGTGCAATTCGCCGTGCAAAGCTCCTACGGACCGAAGCACGCCGTCGTCGTCACCAACGACCTCTCGGATGAGTCGATCCAGCGGGCGGTGGCGCAGTCCGAGCTCCTCGCCAAACTGGCGCCCGACGACCCCGAGGCGATGCCCCCCCTGGGCCCGCAGACGTACGTGCCGGTGAGTGCGTACTTCGAGTCGACCGCGAAGCTCACTCCCGCCGATCGGGCGAAGGCGGCGGCGACCGCGCTCAACCCGGCGCGTGCCGCCGGCGATCTCCAGGCGGCGGGATTCATCGTCACCAGCGAAAACACCACCGCCCTCGGCAACAACAAGGGGCTCTTCGCCTACCACCGGAACACGTCGGCCAACTACCAGCTCACCGTGCGCACCGGCGATGGCACGGGATCGGGGTGGGCCGCGGCGGACCACCCCGACTGGAACCAGCTCGACTTCAAGGCCGTGAGTGAACGGGCGATCGAGAAGGCGAAGCTCTCACGCACACCGGTGGCGATCGAGCCGGGTCGCTACACGGTCATCCTCGAGCCACAGGCGGTGGGCGATCTCGTCCAGCTGGTCGGCAACTACTCCGATGCCCGCTCGGCCGACGAGGGGCGCAGTCCGTTCATGAAGACGGGTGGCGGGACGAAGGTGGGGGACAAGATCGTCGATGAGCGTGTCACGCTCCTCGCGGATCCACAGGATACGCAGCTCCTCTCCCAACCCTTCGATGGCGACGGATTGCCGCTCACGCGTCAGGTGATGATCGAGAACGGCGTTCTCAAGCAGCTCTTCTATTCGCGTTTCTGGGCGAAGAAGCAGGGGAAGACCGCCACCGGACAGCCGCAGTCGATCAAGCTCGTGGGAACCGAGTCATCGGTGGACGATCTGATCAAGTCGACGCCCCGCGGCGTTCTCGTCACGCGCCTCTGGTATCTCAGAGAGGTCGACCCGAGGACCATTCTCTACACCGGGCTCACGCGCGACGGCACCTTCCTCGTGGAGGACGGGAAGGTCACCAAGGCTATTCGCAACTTCCGCTTCAACGACTCGCCCCTCTTCATGCTCAACAACCTCGACATGATCGGCCGGGCTGTGCGGCTGGCGGGCACGGAGCAGGGCGGGGACATCGTGATGCCGGCAATCAAGGTTCACGACTTCAACTTCACGAGCCTTTCGGAAGCTGTGTAGGAGAGCGCCGATCGTCCCATCGCTCCACCGTGAAAAGAAAGAGCCCCGCCGTCGAGCGGGGCTCTTTCTTTTCGTTCGTACCGATCTGTCGTCGGAGGCCGGCCTCTGTCAGGCCGCCTTGGTCTTTGCAGGCGCCGGGGGCCGCTCGGGTGTGTCGCTCCAAACGTACGCCCACACCGTCGGCGAGCGCTGCTCGCGCGCCCCCAATGAGATAATGATTCCGATGGGCTCCTGCTCCTCGATCTGCCGACCCTCGACTGCCATGTGGTCCTCCGACGAGTGATGTGCCCCGGAACGGTCGGGGCACGCCACCCGTGTGGGCAGCAGTCGTGCCGCGGCGGGCGAGGTTGCTAATATATTGTGGGGATTGGCTTTACGTCGAACCGGCGGTCCCAGGGGACGGGGCTTCCGTAGCGGAATGACACGCGCTCAGTAGGACATGCGTGTCCGAGTGCGACGGACTGCTTAGGCGACGTCCTTGTGCGCGAAGAACGTCTCGACGCTCCGACGGCCATACTCGACCGTGATCTCCCATCCATTGTAGAGCGACCGGAGATCCTCGACCTCCATCATGCGCCGACCCTCGGCGCTCGTCTCGACAACGTGCACGCCGCCGGCCGTCGTCGCGTCCTTGAGGAGGCCGAGCGTGCGCTCCCGTTCGCTCGTGGTAAGCCCGGCGAACGCCGATGGAGAGCACACCACGGCATTGAGCGGAAGATCAGGCGACCAGCTCCCGAGGTCGCTGACGATGCTCCGAATGCGTCCGCTGATCCCGACCGACGCCGCCGCGTCGAGGACGCGTTCGATCACATCCTCGGTGGGCTCGACCGCCGTAACGGCGCATCCGTTCGCGGCGAAGTACACCGCCGGCCCCTCCTCGTCCGCGCCGGCCACGAGCACGTGGCCTGGTCCCGTGGTCGCGGCTGTTCGGGCGATCGGAGAATCGGGTCGCAGGCCCCAGCGCTCCGGCCGGCAGAAGTCCTGCAGGGCCCTGAGGCGGCGTCGGCGCCACGAGTTGAAGGACGGGACACGAAGCCGCTGACGGATCAGCCGATCGACTTCGGCACAGAGGAGGAGCTCCGTCAGCGCGAGCTGCGGCTGCGACGCCATTCCGCTCACGGCTTCGTCGCCGAGGCTCAGGATCACCCGGCGCGGCACCGACTCCTTGTAGTTCTCGATCTCTCTATCGACGTAGAGCTCGTATTCGTACTGAAGCGAGTTCGGACGATGAGCCATGGGGAGGGGCAGCTGGAGAAATCAAACGACAAAGCTAGAAAGTCATAACGAGAATGCAAGAGCCGGTGCGAGAAGGTGGTGCAGATCACATCGTTCGGAGCGCCTCCCCTTCGCGCCCTCTGCTCCTGCACCCGTCACTCCTCCATGCCCGAGCTCCCCGAAGTAGACGTTGCCGCACGACTCCTCGACCGCGCGGCCGCCGGCAAGGTGATCAGCGAGCTTCGCACCTTCCACCCCGCTTTCGAGCGTCGTCTCTCGGCAGCCCGGGCCGCGGCGGTGAGGGGGAGGCGCATCGATCGCGTCGAGAGGCGAGGGAAGCACCTCCTCCTCCACCTCGACGACCACCGCGTCCTCCACAGCCACTTCCGCATGACTGGCGATTGGGAGGTGGTGCCCGGCGGGGAGAGCGTCCCTCGCCACACGCGCGCCCTCCTCGCTCTCGCCGACGGGACGCGGCTCGCTCTCGTCGACTCTCGGGCCCTCGGGACCCTCACGCTCCACGATGCGGGGGCCGCCGTCCTCCCGGCGCTCGGTCCCGAGCCCTTCGACGCCGCGTTCGATGCGCAGTTCCTGGGCGCGGCACTCGCCGCACGTCGGGGAGCCATCAAGCCGGCCCTCCTCGATCAGCGCGTCGTCGCGGGGCTCGGCAACATCTACGCCGCGGAGGCGCTCTGGGTGGCCCGCATCAGTCCCCGGGCGGTCGCGTCAGGCTTGAGCCGCCCCCGGCGCGCCCGGTTGGTCTCCGCCATTCGTCGGGTGTTGCGCGGCTCGCTCGCCGGGCGTTATTGGGCCGTGGGGCGCTCCACCCGCTGGCGCGTCTACGACCGGGAGGGCCGGCCGTGCTCGCGTTGCGGCTCCCGCATCCGGCGGATCGTCCAGGGAGGCCGCTCCACTTACTACTGTCCGCGCTGCCAGCGTGCCTGACAACCGTCGCGCGCTCGGGCGCGGCCGTCCGGGATAGGGACATGCGCAAGTGGCTCGCTCC
>DASPTK010000053.1:0-28141 GCA_035623475.1 Gemmatimonadaceae bacterium
GACGAGCGGGAGGGGGAGGCGCTGGAGGTGCGGCGCGGCGCGATCGCCTTCGAGGCGCCTCCGTTCGGCGTCGTTACCGTCCTTGTTCGCTGACCGCGCCGCTTCTCTCCCCGGCCAATCGATCCTGCAGGGCGTCGCCAACGAGGGTGCACGACACCACCGTGGCGATGAGCGCCAGACCGGGCGCCAGGGCCACCCACGGCGCGGCGACGATCAACTCTCGACCATCCGCGATCATGTTTCCCCAGCTCGGCGCCGGCGGTTGGATTCCGAGCCCGAGGAAGGAGAGGCCGCTTTCCAGGAGAATGGCACTCCCCACGCCCAGCGACGTGGCGGCGATCGCCGGGGCGAGAGCGTTGGGGAGCACGTGGCGCCAGAGCACCCTCCACCCGGGAGCGCCGAGAGCGCGCGCCGACTCGACGAAGGGCCGCGCGCGCACCCCGAGCACTTCGCCCCGCACCAGTCGCGCGATCCCCATCCACCCGGTGGCGACGAGCACGGTCACCACCATCGCCGCCCCCGGCCCCCAGAGCGCCGCGCAGGCGAGGAGGAGAACCAGCCGGGGGATGGAGAGAAGCACGTCGCCGAGGGCCATCGTCAGGCGGTCGGTGATCCCGCCTGCCCACGCTGCCCCGGCCCCGAGCAGCACACCGACGGCCGCCGCCAGGATGCTTCCGGCGACACCGACGAGAAGCGACAGGCGCGCCGCGAGCATCATGCGCGCGAAGAGATCGCGCCCGAAGGCGTCCGTGCCGAAGAGGTGCAGCTCTCCGGAAGGGTCGCGGCTGAGCGGCGGGAGCAGACGGAGCGACAGAACGTCCCCGATCTGTCGTGGATCGCGCCGGGCGAGCGCCGGCACGAGCGCGGCGGCCACCACCAGCAGCGCGAGCGTCATCACGGAGAGGCGCACGGGCCAGGCGGGGGTCCCCGACGCGACTCGCCTCACGATCGCCGCCGCGGGTCGACGACCGGCAGCATCAGATCCGCCGCCAGATTCGCCACGATCACCAGCGCCGCATAGGCGACGGTCACTCCGAGGACAACCGGGTAGTCGCGCGCGGCGATCGCGGTCGTGAGAAGGCTGCCCATTCCCGGCCACGCGAATACCGTCTCCACGAACACCGAGCCGGCCAATACTCCGGGAAGTGCCAGGGCGAGAAGCACGAGAAGCGGCGGGAGCGCGTTCGCCAGCACATGGCGGGACAGCACGCCCCTTTCCGGTACTCCCTTGGCCGTCGCGACGGTCACCCATCGCATGCGCAACAGATCCACCGCCACTGATCGCGCGTAGCGAGCGACTCCGGCAGCGCCGATCGCTGTGAGCGTGACGATCGGGAGCGTGGCGTGGCGCGCCAGGTCGGCGACGGCAGCGATTGACGTCGGCTCGCCTCGCGGATCGCGCACTCCGAAGGCGGGAAGGCGGAGCCAGGACGGAAATCCCCAGCGAGCGGCACCCACGGTGAAGAGCGCCACCAGCGCGAGCGCGAGCCAGAAGCTGGGCGCCGCGTAAACCGTCGTCGTCGCGACGGTCGCCACGACGTCCTTCCACGTGCCGCGACGTCGCGCCTGCCAGGCTCCGACGGTCACTCCGATGATGAAGGTGAGGAGGAGCGAGGCCGCGCTGAGGGCGAGCGTGACCGGTAGCGCTTCTCCGATCACCTGGGTGACCGGCAGCTGTCGCGCGAAGCTCGTCCCCAAGTCACCCTTGAGAACGCCCCCGGCCCACCGCGCATATTGCACGGGCAGTGGCGCGTCGAGGCCAAGCGAGGTCCGGGTTCGGGAGATCTCGTCCGCACTCGCTCCCGGGGCGACGAGAAGCGCCGCCGGATCTCCGGGAGCCGAACGCAGGAGCACGAACGTCAAGGTGAGCACGAGCCAGAGCAGCACGACCGAGCCTGCGAGGCGGCGCGCGAACGAGTGCATGGGCTGATGATGCGAGCGGCGTCGGGATGGTCAACCGTCATCCGCGCCGTCGCGATCGTCGGCGCGGCGGCGTGCGCTGCGCCGAAGGCCGGGGATGTCGTCGTCTACGCCTCGGGCGCGGACCTCGAATCGGCCGACCCGTTGGTGACCATTCATCCTCTCGCCACCCAGGTGCAGCGGTACGCCCTCTTCGTTACCGCCTGCCGGTACAACCGGCATTTCGACGTCGAGCCCTACTTCGCGCGGGCGTGGCGCTGGTCCGCCGACTGGCGGGTTCTGTCCCTTCGCCTGACGCCGGGTCTTCTCTGGCAGGATGGGGCGCCCACCACTGCGCGCGACCTCCTGTTCACGCTCGACGCCGCGCGCGATCCGGCCACCGGCTATCCCCGCGCTTCTGAGCTTGCGTCGCTGAAGAGCGCCCGCGCTCTCGACGACACGACCGTCGAGCTCTCTTTCACCGAGGCGCAGCGGTACATCCCGCACGTAATCTGCGAGCTCCCCATCGTGCCGGAGCACGTTCTTCGCAACGTCCCGCGCTCGTCCCTTCGCGGGGCTCCTTTCGGTATGGCGCCCGTCACCAATGGCCCCTTCCTCTTCGTCGGCCACTCGCCGGGTGAACGGTGGGTGCTGGCGCGGAATCCTCGATTTCCGCAGCTCCTGGGCGGACCGCCTCGCATCTCCCGCCTCGTCATCACCGTGGTCAAGGAGGGCGCGACGAAGTTCGCCGGACTCGTCTCCGGCGACCTCGATGTCGCCGGGATCTCGCCCGCGATGGTGCCGCTGGCGGCAAAGGATCCCACGCTCCGGGTGATCGAATATCCGGTGCTGCAATCCACGGTGATCGCTTTCAATGTCCATCGGTCGCCCTTCGACGACCCCCGCGTCCGTCGCGCCATCGGCCTCGCTCTCGATCGCCGCCGCATCGTGGACGCCGCATTGCTCGGCCACGCGATCCCGGCCTCTGGTGCGATACCGCCCGACCTCCCCTTTGGCAGTGACGTCGTTCCGGTGCGCGACACCGTGAACGCCGACTCGCTTCTCGACGCGGCGGGGTGGCCGCGCGGTGCCGACGGCGTGCGAGCCCGGGGTGGTCGTCCGCTCACCTTCGAGCTTCTCACCGTCGGTGGCGCCCAGAGCGCGGCGGAGCAGCTTGTGCAATCGGACCTGGCGGGGATCGGTGTCCGGGTCGAGGTGAGGCAGCGAGAGCTGGCCGCATTCCTCGCGGCGGCCCGCGCGCCGGCGAAGACCTTCGACGCCCTCTTCACCGGCATTCCCGGTGACCTCTCCCTCGCCTACCTCTCGGCGATGTTCGATTCGCACTCCGCCGGGAGCGCGCTCGACTACTCGGGCTACCACACTCCGCGTCTCGATTCGCTCCTCGCCGCCGCGCGCGATGCAACCGACCCGTTCGAGCGGGCGCGGTGGGCCGCCGTCGAGCGAGAGCTCGCGGAGGAGGCACCCGTGGTATGGATCTACCACGCGCGCGGTGTTCAGGCGCTGTCGCGCCGCCTCTGCAACGTGTCGATGGATCTGCGCGGCGAGCTGGTCTCGCTCACCGACTGGGGTACCGACGAGACATCCTGCCAGGTCGCGCTTCGGTGACGCTGCTGCTCACGCGTGACACTCTGGCAGAGCGCAGGCTGGCGGCACGCGGTCCGCTCGCTCCCCTCGCGGAGTCTTTGCGCCAGGAGCTGCAGCCTCTGCTCGATCGAGGCTTCCACGTCCCGGTCCAGAAGGCGCTGCTCTCTCGCGACGGTGGTCGCTGCGCGCGTGATGGGTCGACGCTCTTCTTCGATCCCTGGGCGGCGCACGAGCACCGCTGCGCGACGTGCGGCAGCGTCTACACAGGCGAGCGGCACGATCGATGGTGGATCACCTTCTACCACCTCTGGCTCGCCGAGCGCGCCGTCCATGCGGCGGTGCTCCACGCGCTGCACGGGGGAAGCGAGCTCGCGGGCCTGACGAGGGCGATCGTGGAGCGGTACTCGCACCTCTACCTCGAGTACCCCAACCGCGACAATGTGCTCGGGCCGAGCCGTCCGTTCTTCAGCACCTATCTCGAGTCGATCTGGATCCTCCAGCTCGCCGTGGCGCTCGACGTGCTCGAGGATGCGGATGCGGTGCCGCGCGCTCTGGCCGAGGAGGCGCGCGAACGGCTGTTCGCGCCGAGCGCGGCGCTCGTTGCGAGCTTCGATGAAGGAGGGTCGAACCGGCAGGTCTGGAACAACGCCGCCGTGATGGCCGCCGGCGCGCTGCTCGGCGATCGCTCCCACATCAAGGGCGCCATCGAGGGGGAGTCGGGGCTGCTCGCGCACCTGACGGGCGGCCTGCTTCCTGATGGCACCTGGTTCGAGGGGGAGAACTATCACCTCTTCGCTCACCGCGGCCTCTGGTACGGCGTAACGCTGGCACGTCGCATCGGCGTCGAGCTCCCCGAGCAGCTGGCCTCCCGGTTTGCCGAGGGATTTGCGACTCCGTTCCTCACTGCGCTGCCGGACTTCACCTTTCCGTCGCGCCGGGACTCGCCGTACGCCGTCTCGCTGCGCCAGTGGCGCACCGCCGAATCGGCGGAGCTGGGGCTGGTCGAGCGAGAGGACCCGCGGCTACGCGGTGCGCTCTTCGAGCTCTATCGGTCGGACGTGCCGCGAGGAGACACCGGCCGCGCGCGGTCGACGGCGGAGGTCGAGCGCAACGAGCCGGCGAGCGCTCTCACGCGGGCCGACCTCGGCTGGCGCTCTCTCCTCTTCGCCCGGGCGGAGCTCCCGCCGCTCAGGGCGGAGGCGCCCCGCTCCGTTCTCCTCGACGGGCAGGGATACGCGGTCCTTCGCCGCGACGAGGGCTCGGTGTACGTCGCGCTCGACTACGGCGAGTCCGGGGGAGGACACGGGCACCCCGATCGGCTCGATCTCCTCCTCTCCGTCGGCGCCGCGCGGTGGCTCGACGATCCGGGCACGGGCTCCTACGTCGATCCGTCGCTTCACTGGTACCGCAGCACGCTCGCCCACAATGCACCGCTCGTCGACGGCCGGTCGCAGCCGCGCGCCAGCGGATCGTTGCGAGCATTCGATGAACGGGGCGGCGTCGGCTGGGCGGACGCGGTCCTCACGCTTCCGGAGTCGCCGCGGGTGACAATCGGCCGGTCCGTGGTTGCCATGCCTGACTACATCGTGGACTGGGTGCGGGTCGAGAGCGGCGCCGGGGTGCGCCTCGAGCTTCCGATCCACACTCCGATGAGCGTCGAGGGGGCGCGCTGGAGCCCGCGACCGATCGACGGAGGAGAGGCCCCCGAGGACGGATTCGGCTTCTTGCGGGAGACGGCTCGATGGCAAGCCGACGAGATGGTGAGGGTTGCGGTGCGCACCCAGCCGCCGGGGGACGGCTGGTTCCTCGCGAGTGGCTCGTGCACGTGGTGGACGGCGGTCGCGCCCGGCCCTCCCGGCCGCGGCGATCAGCACATGCACGTGCTGCGCATCAGCGGACAGCGCCCGTGGATCGAAACGGTGTGGAGCTGGCGTGGCGCCGTTTCATCGGTAGAGCTCGAGGATGGCGCACTGCTCGTCAGGCACGCCGATGGCTCATCGCATCTCCATCGCCGGGACGACCGTGGCTGGCACATCGAGCTGCGTTCCGGCGCGGCCCGGAGCAGCATCGACCTGGGGGGTGCGCGGCAGCCTCTGCCGGAAACGTCGCGGCCTCCCGGCGCCGCGCCGTCCCTCGTCGACCTCCCCGCGCACTTCACCCTGGGGCGCGACTCGTATCGGATGTCGGAGCAGTCGTGGGACGAGGCCGGGCAGCCCCGCGCCCTCGTCGACCTCTCCGCCGACGGCGAGCACCTCACGATCGATGTGACTGTGGACAAGCTCCCCCGCTGCTTCCGGGCCGCCGACTCCGCCGATCCACGCCTCGACAACGAGACGCCGGACATTCACAGCGACGGTCTCCAGCTCCACCTGTGGGGCGCTGGGTGGCCGGCCGAGGCGGCCTGGCTCGCCATACCAGTGCCCGGCGCTCCGACGATGCGCCTCCGGCCGGTGGCGGGAGCGCGGCGCGACATTCCGCTCGAAGCGGCGTGGCACGAGACCCCCTCCGGCTGGGCCGCCCGCCTGCGCATCCCGCGTCAGGCGCTGCCGATTCCACACCCCGGCGCCATCGCACTCGACCTCCTCGTGAACGAGATCGAACCGGGACGGGAGCGGCGGCGCGGTCAACTGGTGTTGAGTGGTGGCGGCGAGACCGTCTACCTCCGTGGGGATCGGCAGGATCGCGCGCGATTCCTCTGGTTCGCCCTCCCGTGACGGTCCCCCTCGCCGGGATCTCCGTCATCCTCCTCGAGCCACTCGACCCGGTGAACATCGCCGGCGTCGTGCGGGCGATGAAGAACATGGGAGCGGATTCGCTCCGCCTCGTGCGGCCGGTCGCGTACCTGCCGGAGCGACTGGAGTCGGTGGCTCCGGGCACCGGCGACCTGATCGAGCGGATCGCCCGCTTCGACACGCTCGACGACGCGGTTGCCGACTGCGTCCGTCTGGCCGGCTTCACCGCCCGCCGGCGAGCCGCCAAGCGGGACGTGGCGACGCCGCGCGCCGCCGCCCGCGGCCTCCTCGAGGCGGCCACCGGCGGAACCGTGGGACTCCTCTTCGGGCGCGAGGACCACGGCCTGCCTAACGACGCACTCGATCGGTGCCACGTCGTGGTGACGATCCCGACCACCGACCACGCGTCGCTCAATCTCGCCCAGGCTGTCCTGCTGGCGCTCTACGAGCTGCATTGCGCGGCCGGAGTCACCCGCGCGGTCGCCCCGGCGCGCAAGGACGCGCCGCCGGCGGTCGGCGAGCAGTACGAGCGGCTCTTTCACGACGCCGAGCGCGCGCTCGCGGCGATCGACTTCTTTCGCACCCGCAATCGCGAGCTGATCCTGCGCACCGTGCGGACGCTCGCCCATCGCGCCTCGCCCGACGCGCGAGAGATCGAGCTCGCTCGGGCGATGGCGATCGAGGTCATCCGGGCGCTCGATCGCGCGCGCGAGCGGGCTTGACCTCCATCTTCGCGCTCCCCTTCTTCCCGGCATGACCACCGACTTTCTCCCCCCGGCGATCGATGACGCGGAGTGGCATCGCCGCTCCCGCAGCGTGATCGCCGGCGGCGCCTCCACCGGCAGCAAGCGCGCCTCGGCGATGTACGGCTCGGAGGAGGCCGATCTTCCCACGCATTTCTCCCATGCCGCCGGGTGCCGCCTGACGACCGCCGGGGGAATCGAGCTCGTCGACTGCACGATGGCGCTCGGCGCCGTCGCCCTCGGCTACGCGGATGAGAACGTGACGCACGCCGTGCAGGAGGCGGCGGCCCAGGGGAACGTGGCCGGACTCTCGCATCAGCTCGAGGTGGAGGTGGCCGAGCGCTTGCGCGACGTGATTCCCTGTGCCGAGCAAGTGCGATTCCTCAAGAGCGGCGCCGAGGGGGTCGCCGCCGCGGTCCGCATCGCGCGCGCTCACACCGGTCGCTCGCGCGTCGTCGGCTGTGGCTACTTCGGCTGGCTCGACTGGTGGAGCGATCTCCCCGGCGTGCCCGCCGGCGCGCACGCCGACTTCACCGCCGTCCCCTTCGATGATATTCCGGCGCTCGAGAGCGCCTGCGCCACGGCCGGCGACACGTTGGCGGCGATCGTCATCGAGCCGGTCATCGAGCGCCTCCCGTCGACGGCCTGGATCGAAAGCACGCGACGCCTCGCGGACGAGCGCCACGCCATTCTCATATTCGACGAGATCAAGACCGGATTCCGCCTCAAGCCCGCCGGCTATCAGGAGTACTCCGGCATCGTTCCCGATCTGGCCGTGTTCGGCAAGGCGCTGGCCAACGGTTACCCGCTCTCGGCGGTCGTCGGCAGCGAGGAGATCATGTCGGCGGCCGCGAAAACGTGGATCTCGTCCACCCTCGCCGGCGAGTCGGTGGCGCTCGCCGCGGCGAACGCGGTCCTCGATTGGCATCATCAGGCGGACGTCTGCGCGTCGCTGGCCGATGTCGGTGATGAGATGATGACCGCCGTCGGCCGGGCGATCATCGCCAGCGGCACGAGCGGCGTCGCCGTGCGCGGCATCGCCCCCATGTGGTACATCGACTTCGGCGGCGACGAGGAGAGGGAGCGCCGCTTCCTCGCCATCGCCGTCGAGAATGGCGTGCTGTTCAAGCGCGGAGCATACAACTTTCCATCGCTGGCCCACGAGGAGGAGGACGTCGCCGTGATCGAAGAGGCGGCGAGTGAGGCGTTCGTCCGGCTGCGAGATCACGATGACGCCGACCGCTGATCGCCCACCTGCGCCGCTCGGCGGACCCGGTCCGCTGGTCGACGTCCACGCGCACTTCTATCACGCGGGGTGTGGGCGTTCCGACTGGAAGCAGGTGAACGAGTCCCGCCTCCGCGCCGGCGCGCTGATCGGGATCACCGTTCACGTCGCATCCATGCTCGGCAGCTTCGGCCACCGCTCGCCGACGTACTTTCCGTCGCCGAGCGACATCGCTGAGGGGAACGACGAGATGCGCCGGCTGGAGGCCGGTTCCTCGGGGCTCGTCCGGAGCTATGTGACGGTGAATCCGAACGACGCCGCGCGGGCGCAGGAGGAGATCGCCCGCGGCGTCGAGGGCGGCGCGGTCGGGATCAAGCTCGCCGCGAGCCGCCGGGCCGATGATCCGCTGCTCGATCCGATCGCCGCGGCTGCCGTCACGCACGGACTCCCGATCCTGCATCACATCTGGCAGCACCGCACGCGCGAGTGGCCCGGCCAGGAGATCTCGGACGGCGCCGATCTCGGGCGGCTGGCGGCGCGCCACCCGCGGGCGATGTTCATCCTGGCGCACATCGGCGGGGGAGGGGACTGGGCACACACCTTTCCGGCGGTAGCCGATATGCCTAACGTGTATCTCGACATCTCCGGTAGCGGCGTCGACCGGGGGATGCTCGACGCCGCGCTTCAGGCCGTCGGATCGACGCGCCTCCTCTGGGGGAGCGACATTACGATGGAGACGGGACTGGCCAAGCTCCGGGCGCTCGAGGCGATCGGGCTGAACGCCGAGGAGATGGCCGACATCAGGTACCGGAACGCCGTGCGCATCTTCCGCGCGGGGCGTCTCCTCCCATCGGTGGAGCCGACGCCGGCCAGGCGCGCGAGGGCCGAACGCGCATGACGATCGACGTCAACACCTTCATCGGCCCGTACCCCTTCCGGCACCTGCCGCACCCCGAGCCCGGGGTTCTGGTGCAGGTGCTGGCGCGTGAAGGGGTGGAGCGCGCTTGGGTGGGGCATCTGCCGTCCGCCTTCTATCGTGATCCGACGCCGGGAAACGAGGCCTTGGCGGACGCGCTCGCGCCGCACGGCGCCCGCCTGGTGGCGGTGCCGACAATCCGGCCGGACTGGCCGGGGTGGGAGGGAGCGCTCCGTGCCGCCGCGGACGCCGGAGCAGCGGCCGTTCGCGCGTATCCTCCGCAGTGGGGAATGGGGCCGCACGACGGGTCGATGCGGCGCCTGACGAGTGCGGTGGGCGAGGCGGGCCTCCCGCTTCTGCTCACGGTGCGCTTCGAGGACGGGCGACAGCGCCATCCGCACGACGTCGCCGGCGAGCTGAGCGGCGCCGCCGTGCGCGACCTGGCCCGATCGGACGCGCGGGCGCGCATCATTGTGACCGCCGCCGGGCGCGCACTGATCGAGGAGGTGCACTGGGGACTCACCCCGGAGGAGCGCGCCCGCGTCTGGTGGGATATCTCGTGGATCTGGGGGCCGCCGGAAGAGCACCTGGCTCATCTCCTGCGCGCGATCGGGCCGGAGCGCTTTCTCTACGGAAGTGGATGGCCGCTTCGACTCTCGCAGACGCCGCGCGCGAACCTCGAGCTCCTCCCCGACGACGTGCGCGCGCTGCGGTTGGCGAGCGCCGATGCGGTGCGCGCGGCGTGAGTGATGCGGGGCGACGAGGCTACGGCGGAGTACTCTTGCGTGGTTGAGGCGACGCGGACAGATTCCGCGTCGTGCCATTCATTGTGAAATTGTTCACAAGCACCGCCGTCGCCGCCGATAGCGAGTGATGGCACCGGGCAGGGCGTGGGCGATCGTTCCCGCCGTGATGGCCGTCGCCGCCATCGCTCTCGTCGTCTCCGCCTTTCACGCCGCGCCCCAACAAGCCCCTCCCCCTTCGACAACCGGCCCCGACACCGTCATCGCCGATCGCGGCGAGTGGGGCTACTGGGGTGGATCGACGCCGCAAGGGCGTGCTCTCGACCAACCGATCGCCTTTCCCCATCCCGTGCACGTGCAGACGCTCGGGATGAACTGCCTCTACTGCCACTTCGCGGCCAACAAGTCGATGGACCCGGGGATGCCGGCAGTCGGCACCTGCATGGGGTGCCACCTCGTCGTCGGGGCGAATCGCCCGGCGCTCAACGGCCGCCCCGCGCGTACCAGCGAGGGGATCACCAAGCTGACGGCGTACTGGAACAAGAAGGAGCCGATCCCCTGGAAGCGCATCCACAAAGTTCCGGACTATGTCCAGTTCCCGCACATGCGCCACGTGGCGGCGGGAGTGCCGTGCCAGCAGTGCCACGGCCCTGTGCAGAAGATGAATAAGGTCTTCCAGTACTCTTCCCTGAACATGGGTTGGTGCATCACCTGCCACACGGGGCAGGTGAAGCCGGAGTGGAAGGCGCGCTATGACTGCAGTGTCTGCCACTACTAGGACGACGGTATGAGCGAGACCACGGGATCCTCCGGCGTTCGGCGCCGCGAATTCCTCAAGGTCCTCGGTGCGGCGGGAGCGACCGCCGCCACCGTCGGCTGCGCCACCGACAAGGTCGAGCAGCTCATCCCGTACCTCGTTCAGCCTGACGAGACGGTTCCCGGCGTCTCGAACTATTACGCCTCCACGTGCCGCGAATGCTCCGCCGGCTGCGGTCTCCTCCTCGAGACCCGCGATGGGCGCACCTTCAAGCTCGAGGGGAATCCGGTCCACCCGTTGAACCGTGGCGCGCTCTGCGCCATCGGACAGGCGGGCGTGCAGGGGCTCTACAACCCCGACCGTGTGAAGGGACCGATGGTCCGCGGGGCGGGCGGAACGTTCGAGGCGACGAGCTGGGACAAAGCGCTGGCGCTCCTCACGCAGAAGCTCGGCGAGCTTCAGGCGAGCGGTCGCGCGGGGAGTGCCCTCTTCATCAATCGCCATGAGAGCGGGAGCTTCGGGGCGCTGCTCGATGCCTGGCTCGCCGCGCATGGCATGCCGGCGCACCTGAGCTACGACCCGCTCGCCAACGGCGCCGTGATCGCAGCCAACAAGCAGAGCTACGGCGTCGCGTGGCCATGGCACGACTTCGGCGCCGCTCGCCTGATCGTCTCCTTCGGCGCGGACTTCCTCGAGCACTGGGGGGCGAATGTTCCGCAGCAGCTGGAGTTCGCCGACGCGCGCGCGAAGCTCAAGGACGCGCCGCGCTTCGTCTACATCGGGCCGCGCCGCTCTCTCACCGGACTGAACGCCGATCAGTGGATCGCGTGCCGTCCGGGCGGCGCGCTGTCGATCGCCAACGCCCTCGCGGGGAACGGCTCCCTCGACCAAGCGGCCACCGACTCGGGAGTACCGGCCGCACTGCTCCACGCTCTCTCGGCGGAGCTCGAGTCGTCGAAGCCGAGCCTCGTGCTCGCCGGTGGGCGCGGCGCGCACGCGATGGATCTTGCGCTCGCGGTCAACGCGATCAACCAGCGGGCGGGGAATGTCGGCACCACCGTGGTGCCCGGCAGGGCGATCACGAGCCTCGAGGGGGGCGCGACCGATGCCGACGTGATGGCCGCGGTCGATGCGATGCGCGCCGGGCAGGTGGGCCTTCTCATGGTCCGCGGCGCGAACATCGCCTATACGCTACCGACGAGCGCCAAGGCCGGCGACGCGATGGCGAAGGTGCCGTTCAAGGTCAGCTTCTCGAGCTATCTGGATGAGACGGCGTCGCTCTGCGATCTCATCCTCCCCGACAATCACCCGATCGAGTCGTGGGGGGATGCCCAGCCTCTGGCCGGCGTTCTCTCGATGCAGCAGCCGGGGATGGATCCGGTCTACGACACGCGACAGACGGCGGACGTGCTGATCGCGGTGGCGCGACAGACTCCGAAGATCGCCGCGTCGTTCGCCGCGCCTAACTATAGACAGTGGCTGATCTCGCGGTACCCCGGGGGCGTGGCCGCCTTCACGGCGGCGGTGCAGAAGGGGATCGGCAGCGGGACAGCGGCCGTGAGCTCGGCGCGCCGCGCGCCGCGTCCCGCTCCCCCCGCGGCCGCGCCGGCGCCTCAGTCCAGCTCCGGCCCGGATGAGCTCCAGCTGGTGGTCTACCACTCGCCGGCGCTCGCCGACGGCAGTGGCGCCAACAAGCCCTGGCTGCAGGAGCTCCCGGATCCGGTCACCAAAGTGTGCTGGCAGTCGTGCGTCGAGATCCACCCGAGCACGGCCAAGCGCCTCGAGATCGACGCTGGCGACATCGTGACCCTGCAGACGGCGAGCGGAAGTGTCTCCGCACCGGCCTACCTCTATCTGGGAGTGCGCCCGGACACCGTGGCGCTCGCGCTCGGACGGGGGCACACGGCGTACGGACGCTACGCGAAGGGCATCGGAGTGAATGCCGGCGACCTCGTACCGGTGGCGTACGATGCGAAGTCGGGCGCCCTCGCCTGGACCGGACAGAGCGTGCGCCTGACGAAGACGGGTAAGTACGCGCCACTCGTGACGACGGAGGGCTCGGCCCGCCAATTCGGCCGCGACATCGCCCGGGCGATCCCGGTGGCCGAGGTGGGCGCCCCGAAGCGGGAGCACGAGAAGATTCCCGGCGACGCGTCGCACGAATTCCTCCCCGGCTTGAGGGCACCCGTCGCGCAGGATGCTCAGGGCGTGGTGACGAGCGACAACAACGAGAAGGGGATGTACGCCCCGACCTACTGGGCCGGCATGACGAAGCGGCGGTGGGCGATGACGGTGGACCTCGCGCGCTGCACCGGATGCTCGGCGTGCGTCACCGCCTGTCAGGCGGAGAACAACGTCCCCACCGTCGGGGCGCCGTATCAATCGACGCGGACGGCCGGCCTCGAGGGACAGCCCGGCGCCAATATCCTGCGTGGGCGCGAGATGGCGTGGATTCGACTCGAGCGCTACTGGGAAGGGGGCGAGGACGGCGGCGACTTCGAGGCGCGCTTCATCCCGATGATGTGCCAGCACTGCGGGAACGCGCCCTGCGAGCCGGTCTGCCCGGTGTACGCCACGTACAGCTCGCCCGACGGGCTCAACGTCCAGGTCTACAATCGCTGCGTGGGCACGCGCTACTGCTCCAACAACTGCCCCTACAAGGTTCGGTACTTCAACTGGTTCGGCTACGGCGAGACGAATCGTGAGCAATACGCGTGGCCGGAGAGGATGAATTGGCAGCTCAATCCGGACGTCACGGTGCGCTCGAAGGGCGTGATGGAGAAGTGCAGCTTCTGCGTGCAGCGGATCAGGGAGATGGAGCATCGCGTCAGGCTCGAGGGGCGGCCTCTGGTGGCGGAGGAGTTCACGACCTCCTGCGCGCAGGCATGCCCGTCGCGCGCCATCACCTTCGGCGACGCGGCCGATGAGAACTGGTCGGTGGCGCACATGGTGAACGACCCGCGCGCGTACCACGTCTTCGAGGAGATCAATACCTTCACCGCCGTGGTCTATCTGAAAAAGGTGAACCATCCGGCGCCGGGCGCGCCGGCCAAGGCCTGACGATGGCGACGCTCGCGCCCACCGAGCGCGTGGCCGACCTCGACCCGCGGCGCATCGCTTCGGCCAACATCCAGCTCCCCTCGGTGAGGACGTACACCGAGGTCAACGACGACATCATCGGCACGCTGCGGCCCACCGCCGGGTGGCTCGCCGCCCTCGCGATCACGATCACCTGTATGCTGATCGGCGCGACCGCCTGGACCTACCAGATCTACTGGGGGCTCGGCGTCGCCGGATACCACCCGCCGGTGATGTGGGGCGTCTACATCATCACCTTCGTCTTCTGGGTCGGTATCGGGCACGCGGGAACGCTGATCTCGGCAATCCTCTTCCTCTTCCGCGCCGGATTCCGCACGACGATCTACCGGTGCGCCGAGGCGATGACGGTGTTCGCGGTCATGACGGCCGGGCTCTTCCCCATCCTGCACCTCGGCCGGCCGTGGAAGTTCTTCTGGCTCGTGCCGTATCCGAACTGGCGCTTCCTCTGGCCGCAGTTCAAGAGCCCGCTCGTCTGGGACGTCTTCGCGATCCTCACCTACCTCACCGTCTCGACGACCTTCCTCTACATCGGGGCGATCCCGGACATCGCCGCGATGCGGGACCGCGAGACGGATCCGGTGCGGAAGCGGATCTACGGAGTCCTCTCGTTAGGGTGGCGCAACTCCGATCGCGAGTGGCGTCACTTCGCACGCGCCTATCTCTTCCTGGCCGCGTTCTCGACCCCGCTCGTGCTCTCGGTGCACTCGGTGGTGTCGTTCGACTTCGCGATGGCCAACACCCCGGGGTGGCACGCGACGATCTTCCCGCCCTACTTCGTGGCCGGGGCGATCTTCTCGGGCATCGGGATGGTATTCACGATCATCATCCCTCTCCGGCGCTGGCTCAATCTCAAGCGCTATGTGACGCTCAACCACCTCGACGCGGCGGCCAAGCTCTGCCTCTTCACGTCGCAGGTGGTCGGCCTCGCCTATCTCACCGAGTTCTTCGTCGCCTGGTACAGCGGGAGCGAGTTCGAGCAGAGCTATTTTTGGAATCGTGTCTTCGGACAATGGTGGTGGGCCGCCTGGATCATGCTCACTTGCAACACGATCCTCCCGCTCTCGCTCTTCTCTCAGAAGCTGCGGCGAAACACGACCTGGCTCTTCATCCTGTCGATCTTCATCAATCTCGGGATGTGGTTCGAGCGGTTCGTGATCATCGTCCCGTCGCTCTCGCACGAGTTCGAGCCCTGGCGGTGGTCGACCTACGCGCCGACCTATATCGATTGGGCGATCCTCCTCGGCAGCTTCGGGTGGTTCTCCACCTGGTTCCTCCTCTTCATCAAGCAGCTGCCGGTGGTCGCGATCGCCGAGGTGAAGGAGATCGTGCCTCCGCCGCTGCGGCATGAGCACGAGCATGGGATCGACGTCGGCGGCCACCACGTGCCCTTCGAGGTCGAGACGCCGGGGGAGAACGACTGATGCGCGGGATCGTGGGCGTCTTCGCCGACCTCGACGACACCGTCGAGGCGATCGAGGCTCTTCGCACGAAGCGTCTCGGCGACATCACCGTCTATACGCCCACTCCACGCCATGAGATCGAGCACGCGCTGCACGCTCCGGTGAGTTCCGTGCGTCGCTTCACACTCATCGGCGGGCTCCTCGGCGTCACCTTCGGCTATTGGATTCCGATCTGGGTGTCGGACTACTGGCCGCTGGTGGTGGGCGGGAAGCCGATCGCGTCGTGGGTGCCCTACACGATCATCGGATTCGAGCTGATGGTTCTGATCGGTGCACTGTCGACGGTCTTCGGTCTCTTCGCGCTGGTTCGCATTCCCCGAATCACGATGACCGTCGGCTACGATCCGCGGTTTAGCGACGCGAGCTTCGGGGTGTGGGTGGAATGCAGGCCTGACGAGGAGCGCGCGGTCCGTGAGATCCTCGAGGAGCACGGGGCCGACGAGGTGCGCGGTGCGCGCTGAGATCCGGGGCCTGGCACTCGGTGCCGCGACCCTCCTCGCCGGGGGCTGCTCCTGGTTCACCGACTTCAAGGACCAGCCGCGGATCGAGCCGTGGGAAGCCGAGTACGCCGGCGACTCCACGACCCCCTTTCGCGGCAACCCGCAGTATTCGGTGCCGCTCACCGGGAATCCGGTGCCCGCCTACGTCGTGTCGTACGGCGGGAGCGCGACCGCGTATCCCGGCGCCGCGCCGAATCCGCTCGTCGTCGACTCGCTTGCCGGCATCCCGAATCCCGTGCCGCCGAATGCGGCGTCGCTCGACAACGGCCGGAAGTACTACCAGATCAACTGCGCGGTCTGTCACGGGGCTGCGGGGCGGGGAAATGGGGCGGCCGTGCGCTACGGGGTCCCGGCTCCGACGCTCCTCACCGACGTCACCAAGAATCGCACCGATGGGTATCTGTGGGGGATGATGCGGAACGGACGCGGGCTCATGCCCACCTACGACCGCATCGAGGACAACGACCGATGGGATGTGGTGAATTACGTGCGATCGTTACAGGGAATGATTCCGGGGGTCGTCGCCGACACGTCGCCGGCGGGATACCCAGGGGAGAACGGCGCCTTCGTTCCCGGCGCCACCCGCACCGCCCCCACTCGCCCGGCGCCGTACCGGCCAAGCGACGTCGAGGAGCGCATGGGAGCGACGGTCACTCGCGCAGCGCCGGCGGATTCGTCAGGCGCGCGCCGCGCGCCGCGGCCGTAGGAGGGGAGCGGTGACGACCCGAGACGACACGCACATGCTCAATCGGGAGCAGCTGGTGGCCGCCACCGGCCGCCCGCTCCCGCCGATGGTCCGCACCGTGAGCCTCGTGCTCATCATCGCTGGCGCGATCACCTTCGTGGCCGGTGCCGTAGGCCGCGGCGGCCAGGATCGCGTCTGGCAGGCGCTGCTGGCCAATTGGCTCTTCTTCTCCGCGCTCTCCCAGGCGGGCGTCGTCTTCGTCGCCGTCCAGCGCATCACCACCGCGCGGTGGTCTCGCCCTGTGGTGCGGTTGCTCGAGGGATACGTGGCCTTTCTCCCCGTCTCTCTCATCCTGCTGGCGGTGCTGCTCATCGGCGGCGTGCACCTCTTCCCGGGGTTCGCTCAGCACATCGAGGTTGCCGAGAAGCGGTTCTACCTCCAGCCCGGGTTCATGGCGGCACGCGACCTTTTCGTGGTCGGTCTCCTCACCTCGCTGAGCTGCTGGTACATCTACCGGTCGCTGAGACTCGACGTCGGGCTCCTCCCCGAGAGCGGCGCGTCGTGGGCGCGCGGCCTGCGCGAGCGTATGCGCGCGGGGTTCGGCGAGGAGCGCCGCGAGATCCACCGGACGCACTCGATGCAGGGGAGACTCGCCGTCATCCTCTGCTTGCTCTTCGGCATGGGCTATACGGTCGTCGCGTGGGATCTCTCGATGACCCTCGATCCCCACTTCCAGAGCACGCTCTATTCGTGGTGGTTCTTCATGGGAGGTTGGCTCTGCGCGCTCACCTCATGGTCGCTCCTCACGATGGCGTGGCGCCGATACCTGAACGCGTACGACTTGATCACCGAGACGCACATCTGGGACCTCGGGAAGCTCTGCTTCGCCTTCACCGCGTTTTGGGGATACCTCACCTTCGGGCAGTATCTGGTGATCTGGTACGGCAACATGGGCGAGGAGACGCACTTCATGCATCTTCGCCTCTCGCCGCCCTGGGTCGGCACGACACTCACCATAGTGTTCCTGGTGTTCGTCATCCCCTTCTTCGGCCTGCTCTCCCGGGCGGCGAAGGTGTACCTCCCCACGTTCATCTTGTTCGCATCGTCGAGCCTGATCGGGATGTGGCTCCTCCGGTACATCGAGGTGTACCCGTCGCTGAATCCAACGGCCGACACGATGCCCCTCGGAGTGTGGGAGCTCGGCGTGACGCTCGGTGTGCTCGGCCTCTGGGGCTTCTGCTACAGCTCGTTCATGGACGCGTTCCCCCGGGTACGGGTGGCGCTCCTGACGTCGCCGTTCCGCGATGAGGTGCAGGTGCCGGTGAACCCGGACACGATGGAGCCGCTCCCCGCGCACGAGTGAACGATGGGGGAAGGGGGAAACAGGTTGCGGATGTGGTGACGCTCTCGCCCGGTCAGACCGCCCCGACTAATTCCTCGAGCACCTTGGCCGGGGCCGCGCCGACCTGGCGCGCTGCTTCCTTTCCCGCGCGGAAGACAATGGCGGTCGGTATCCCGCGCACGTTGTAGGCGCTCGCCGTGCGAACGGCCCGGTCGGTATCGAGCTTCGCCACCAGCAGGCGACCCTGGTATCGCGCCGCCAGATCGTCGACGTACGGCGCCATGGCCTTGCACGGGCCGCACCAGTCGGCGTAGAAGTCCACCAACACGGGCACGTCGCTCTCGGCGATCGTGCGGGCGAAGTCCTCGTCTCCGAGCGAGATCGGACGATCGAGCAAGAGCGGGCGCCCACAGTGGCCGCACTTCGGCTTGTCACCGACCCGCGCGACGTTGACCCGGTTCCACGTCTGGCAGAATGGACACCGCACCGTCACGTGCTTGGCGTTCGTCGCGGTTGTCGCGCTGGACTCGGTCATGCCGTCCTCGTGGGGTCGGAGCTCCATGGCGTAAGGTATCCTCCTGCATCGCACCCGAGAAGCAGCCGACAGCTCCGCGCAGTGGACCGCGCTCGAGGGAACCTTTAGCTTTCAGGCGGACGGGGCGTTAGCTCAGCTGGGAGAGCATTCGGTTTGCAACCGAAAGGTCGCGAGTTCGAGCCTCGCACGCTCCATCGCCCGAGCCGCGCGACGGCGCGCCCGCGCGGATATCGGGCTGGCGTCCTCGGCGCCTGACGAGAGCGGGATGGACGTCGGCTCACCTCTGTACATTCTGATCCGCTGGCTCGGCTACCTCGGCGTCGCCGCGGCTGTGGGCGCGGTGGCCTTCCGTCTGCTGATCGTCCCGCGTGTCGAGCACGTGCTCCCGGCGGGATCCGCCGAGGCGGAACGCGCGCTCGATGGTGCCCGTCGCGTGATGTTCGGCGGCGCGGTGCTCCTCGTTCTCGCGCACGGTGCCAAGCTTTTCGCTCAGCGCGCCGTCGTCGAGACGCTTGGTCCGGTCCCCCTGGCGACCATCGTCTTCCGAACCTTGTGGGGACGGGCCTGGCTCCTCGGCGCCGTGGGGGCCGCGACCCTGCTCGCGGCCGCGGCGGCGCGCGGGGCGCGGCGGCGCTGGCTGGTCGCGGCCGCTGCGCTCGCCACCGTGGCGCTATCGCTCGCGCTCTCGGGGCACGCCGGCGGCGCACCCGAACACGCGCCGGTGCTCGTTCTCGCCGACGCGCTCCACGTCTTGGCGATGGGCTGCTGGCTCGGCACTCTCTTCGTCCTCGTGGCGGCCGCGACACCCCTGGTCATGGGGTCCGCGAGCGCCGAACGAGTGCCGACAGTGGCCGCGCTCATCAATGCCTTTTCGCCCTTTGCCCTCGCCTCCGGAAGCGTGATCCTGCTCACCGGCGTGCTGGCGGCATGGGCCCATCTTCCCTCATTCGGCTCTTTGTTGACCAGCGACTACGGGCGCGTGCTACTGCTCAAGCTCGGAGTTCTGGCCGTTCTCGCGTTCGTGGGTGCGTTCAACTGGCTCGTCATGCGACCGCGGCTCGCTGACGACGCCTCGGTGGCGGCGATCCGTCGATCGGCGCTCGTCGAGCTCGTTCTGGCAGCGATCGTCCTTGGCGTGGCCGCTGTGCTTGTGGGGACCTCTCCCCCCGAAATGATGTCGTCGTCGGCGGGGCTGACGCTTGTGCTGGGCGGCTGAGAGTGCCGCACGCGGCCGGAACGGCCCGCCAGTTGCAACAACTTTGCGGTCGTCTCGCGCGGGAGCTGCACGTGTCTCGATCACTGCGCATTCTGGTCGGAGAAGATGACAGCGCCACCGTCCTCGGACTCGAGGCTGAGCTGCACGATCTCGGGCACACCGTGGCGGGGGTGGCGCACGACGGCGCGACCGCGGTCGCGATGGCTCGGTCGCTCTCCCCCGATCTCGTGCTCCTCGACGCACGGATGCCTCACAAGTCCGGACTCGAGGCGGCCACACTCATTCATGCCGAGCGACCCGTCCCGATCATCCTCATCACCGGATTCAGTGACGCCGACACGATCGCTCAAGCCGAGCTCGCGCCGGTCTTTCACTATCTGGTGAAGCCCGTGATGCCGGGCCAGCTCGGCGCGGCGATAGCAGTGGCTGCGGCGCGCCACGCCGACTGGCTGCGCGAGCGAACCGAGCGCGATGGCTTGCGCCGTCGTCTCGAAGAGCGAAAGACGATCGAGCGCGCGAAGGGAATCTTGATGGAGCGGCGCGGACTCACCGAGGGGGACGCCTACCGCATGCTTCGCCGCACGAGTCAGAACCGCAATGTGTCGATGGCCGAGCTGTCGCGGAGCCTTCTCGATGCGGAGGATCTGGTGAGCGGCGGCTCGATGGCCGCCTCGGAGCGTACGCCGGTCGAGGGGCGTGCGCGTGGCGAAGATGATCAGCTTGCTCCCC
Source organism: Gemmatimonadaceae bacterium (assembly GCA_035623475.1). Taxonomy (GTDB): domain Bacteria; phylum Gemmatimonadota; class Gemmatimonadetes; order Gemmatimonadales; family Gemmatimonadaceae; genus DASPTK01. The sequence continues at coordinate 20,187 of DASPTK010000053.1, forward strand.
ATCGGCGGTCCCCATAGGTTCCTGCTCGACTCCAACCGCCGAGGAACGAGGCGCATGACATCAGCCACCGCCGCGCGCTCGCCCGGTGTGGGAGATCTCGCTCCCGAGTTTTCCGCGGACTCGACCGCCGGCGCTGTCACCCTGACCGGCCTTCGCGCGCGGTCGCCGGTGCTCCTCGCCTTCTTCCCCCTCGCGTTCACCAGCGTCTGCACGACGGAGATGTGCGAGTTCCGTGACGATTTCGATCGATATGCCAAGGCCGGGATCATCGTGCTTCCGATCTCGGTGGATTCCGTGCCGACGCTCAAGGAGTTCAAGGCCAAGCACGACCTGACGATCGATCTGGCGAGCGACTTTCGGCGCGACATCTCGCGGGCCTACGGAGTGCTGAACGCGGACAAGTTCTTCTCCGAGCGGGCCTACTTCCTCATCGATCGCAACGGGCGAATCGCGTGGAAGCACGTCGAGGAACATACGGGGTTGAAGCGGTCCTCCGAGGAGATCCTGGCCGCCGTCGCGTCGAAACTGTGAGCCCCGCGCGCGCTCGCCCCCCGGGTGCGCGATGACCGATCCTCTCGAGCTTCTCGCCCGCACCGACAAGTGGTTCCTGTCGGGCAGCGACGGGATCCTCTTCGCACCTCCCTTTCCGAAGTGGCTCGATGCGCCGGGCTTCTGGGACGAAGCCACGGTCTATCACTACGACTGGGCTCCGCTCTTCACGGTGTCGGCGCTCGACGCCGAAGGGCGAGAGGTCACGATGCGCCCAGTCGCGCGGCGATGGACGCCGGCCGAGCTGACGGTCGACTATCGCCTCGCCAACGGAATGATGGCCACCGAGGTGCGGAGCGTTCAGCCGGGTGGCGTCTTCGGGTCGGAGTGGCGGGTCCAGGGGATGCGCGACGCGCCCCTTCATCTCGTCGCCTGGACCGCTCAGCGCGACGCGAGATTCACCTCCGAACCGACGAGGTTCAGCGGCGCACTCGCCTGCGAGCGCACGCTGCTCGATCGGCGTGACGTTCCGCTCCGTGTCTCCGCCGAGCTGGCATGCATCGGCGACTGCACCAGTTGGGCGGCGGCGTGGTCGGAGCACACGGCACTCCAGCCGCGGTGGGCGCTGGCGCCCTTCGCCGAGAAGTGGACGGCTGAAGGCCTGACGCGCGAGGGACGCGTCGATCCATCGGGTCAGGCGGCGGTGCTCTTTCTCGGCCTGCATCGGGCGCTCGAGATCGGCCTCGATGGCGCGATCGCCGGCTTCGCCATGCGCCTCGCTGTCGCCGAGGAGGGGCTCGCCGAGTCGCCACCCCCGCCGCAGGCGACGCACGCGGCGACGCTCGCCGGGGGATCGCGGCGGCGCTGGCAGGAGTACCTGGGGCGGGTGCCGCGCTTCCGGTGCTCCGATCCGTACCTCGAGCACTACTACTGGTATCGATGGTACGGTCTCTGGCTGAACGCCATCGCACCGGGACCGCGCAACTATTCCTTCCCGGCAATGTGCGAGGGGATCGCCGCTCGGCACGTCCCGTCGGCACTCGCCGCGCTCGCCAACGTGCGGGAGCTCCGATGGTTGGATGAGCCGGAGATGGCGCGCGGTGTGCTCCGAACGTTCGTCGCCAATCAAGCCGACGACGGGGCGTTTCCGGCGCGGGTCCACCTGGGCGACCAGAGCGGCGCCGGGTTCCACCATGCCGATTGGGGAGAGGCGCTCCGCGCCATCGACGCCGTGTGGCCTGACGACGACTTCCTTCGCGAGGTGTACGTCCCGTTCACTCGCTACGCGGACTGGTTGGTCAAGACCCACGATGCGTCGGGAACGGGCATGATCGACGTGGTGGATGTCTCGGAGATGACGCACAGCGAGGCGGCGCGTGCGCAGGCGGTGCCCACGCGCGCGGATGCCGAGGGGTGGGAGTCGAGCCAGCGACTGAAGGGGATCGACGTCACCATCTTCGCCTACGATCTCTTCCGAACGCTCGAGTGGATCGCCCTCCGCATCGGGCATCCGCCTGACGCGAGACGCTGGAGACTCCACCGCGAGCGGACGCAGGCCGCCGTGCGCGAGACGATGTGGGATCCGGTGCAGGACATGTTCTTCGATGTGGATGCGGTGACCGGGGATCGCACCGGCGCGAAGGTCGTCGCCTGCTTCTACCCGTACGCCACCGACCTCGTCGGGGCGGAGCACGTCGCCGGAATGGAGCGCCATCTCCTCGACCCGGCGGAGTTCTGGACCCCCTATCCGGTGCCCACGGCATCGCTCGACGACCCGAGCTTCAGCGCCTACGGCGAATGGAAGGGCGTGCGTCGTCAGGCACCGTGGAACGGCCGCAGCTGGCCGGTCAGCACGAGCCACATCGTCGAGGCGCTCGCGTACGCGGCGCTGCATCACGCGCCCCGTCTGCGCGAGCAGGCGGCGCGTCTGCTCACGCGCTTCGTGCGCACGATGTTTCACGATGGTGACCTCGCGCGGCCGAACTGCTTCGAGCACTACAACCCGCTCACCGGCCACGCCTCCATCCACCGGGGCATCGATGACCACCAACGGTCGTGGGTGGCCGACTTGATCATCTCCTACGTGGTCGGCGTGCGCCCCCACACGGGTGGCGTTACGGTCGACCCCTTCCCGTTCGGTCTCGAGCACGTCGAGCTGTCGGGTGTGAAAGCGCGGAATCGGGTTCTCGACGTTCGCATCGACGGGACCCGGGTGAGCGTTCGCTCGGGTGGCGAGTCCTTCCATGCTGAGATCGGCAGTCCAATCCAGCTCAGCGACTGAGAGCATTTTGGTTCGCTTCGGTCATCTTGTCCGAAAGAAAGACTCTCGCTACCTTGTCGCTAGCCACTCCATAGAGGGCGCATGACGGCACGGACTGGACATGCGGCCGCGAAAGCTGCCCCGAGCCGCAAAGCGGCCGGCGGCAGACCGGCGCTGGCCGCGATCGCCGACACGGCAGAGCGGCTCGCGAGTGGCTTGCCACTCGAGGCCATCCTGCAGCCGATGCTCGAAGGGCTGCGCGCTGCTGTGGGCGCCGATGCCTGCTCGCTCTGGGTGCCCGGAGCGGAGGGGCTGGTCAGACGCGCCGCCGCAGGTGAGGGAGCGGCTGAGAGTGACATGGAGCCGGGACGTGCCGCCGTGATGACCGATCGAGCGCGGCATGTGCGTGAGGGGGGCCGTTCGGCCTTCGTCTCCCCGATCGCCTTCGGCGGGCGGACCCTCGGCGTGCTCGTCGTGTCGCGCACGAGGCCGCTCGCTGACGACGCGCAGCACGTGGTGCAGACCGTCGCTCACGTTCTCGTCCACCCGATGCTCGGCGCCGAACGCGCGCACACGCACGCCGAGGAGCTGGAGAGAAGCCAGCGTGCACTGGCGGAGCAGCATCGCTTCCTCGAGCGCGTCATGGATTCTCTCCCGGTCGGAGTCCACGTCGTCGACCGCTCCTATCGCATCCATGCGTGGAACCGGAAGCGGGAGACGGGACTCCAGGGGATTCTGCGCGAAGAGGCGATCGGGCGGACGATCTTCGAGGTGTTGCGCCGCCAGCCCGCCGACGTGCTGCGCCGTGAGTTCGATGAAGTTTTCGAGAGCGGCTCGATCACGCAATTCGAGATGGAATCACTCGCCAGTGGCGACGCGCGCATCTATCGGGTGTCGAAGATCCCGATGCGGATGGATGACGGAGCGGTCACGCACGTCATCACGATCGGCGAGGACGTGACGGATTGGCGGCGTGCGCAGGAGCGCATCGCGCAGGCCCAGAAGCTCGCTGCCATCGGCCAGTTGGCCGCCGGAATCATGCACGAGATCAATAACCCCCTCGCCACGATGGGCGCCGCCGCGGACAACATGGTGATCGCCCTCGACGATCCGACGATGCCCCCCCCACTCCGGGAGAGTCTCTCGGAATACTGCCGGATCATCGATCACGAGGTGCACAGGGCCAAGCGGATTGTCGACGGCTTGCTCGACTTCAGCCGAACGACGCCGGCGTCGCTCGGGCTGGTGGAGCTGGCGCGGGTGGTCGATGAAACGCTCTTCCTGCTCAAGCATCATGCGCGCTTCCGGAAGATGCGCGTCGAGCCTTCGCTCGACCGCGATGCCGGGGCGAACGTGCACGGGAGCGCCGAGCAGCTCGTGCAGGTGCTCATGGCGCTCTTGCTCAACGGCGCTGACGCGATGGGCGGCGATGGGCGACTGCGGGTGCGTACCCGTCGCGATGTCGAGTCGCGCGAGATGTTGCTCGAGGTGGAGGACGAGGGCGTTGGAATCGCCCCGTCGGAGATCCCGAAGCTTTTCGAGCCCTTCTACACCACCAAGGCCCCCGGCCGCGGCACGGGGCTCGGATTGTCGATCTGCTATGGAATCGTGGCCGACCATGGCGGCCGCATCGAGGTCGAGAGCGCCGTGGGAACGGGGAGCACGTTCCGCGTCTGCCTGCCGATGCGGGAGCTCGCCTGATGCGCCAGGATGAGCAGATCAAGGTCCTGATCGCCGAGGACGAGCCGGAGCTCGGGGCGATGCTGGAGCAGTTTCTGCGCGGGCGCGGCTTCTACGTGGCCCGCTGCACCGACGGGCGCACGGCGCTCGACACGCTGCGAGCCGAGTCCTTCGATGTCGCCCTCATCGACATCGTGATGCCGGAACTGGACGGCCTCGAGGTTCTCCGGCAGGTGCGCGAGGAGCTGGCGCCCCCCGAGGTCATCGTCCTCACCGGACACGGCACGATCGAGACGGCCATCAGTGCCATGAAGCTCGGGGCCTACGACTACCTGGCGAAGCCCTGCCGAATGGCGGAGATCGAGGTGCTCGTCAGGCGGGCGTGGGAGCGCCGTCAGCTGACGACGGCCAACGCGCTGCTCGAGACGCGCCTCTCGCGACTCGATGGCTTGGGGGAGATCGTCACCCGCTACGCGCCGATGCAGGCGGTGCTGTCGTTGGTGGAGCGCGTCGCGCGGAGCGACTCCGCCGTTCTGGTCGCCGGCGAGTCCGGCACGGGGAAGGAGCTGATCGCCCGTACCATCCATCGGCTCTCGCATCGATCCGCGGGCCCGTTGGTCGACGTGAACTGCGCGGCGCTTCCGGATGACCTTCTGGAGAGCGAGCTCTTCGGCCACGAGCGCGGCGCCTTCGCGGGCGCCGTGGCGCGCCGCCGGGGGCTCTTCGAGCTCGCCTCGGGTGGCACCGCCTTCATGGACGAGGTGGGGGCGCTCGAGCCCCGCGTTCAGGGGAAGCTGCTGCGCGCTCTCGAGACCGGGTCCTTCTATCGCGTCGGCGGGACGCAGAAGGTGCGCAGCGATATCCGCGTCATCGCCGCCACCAACCAGGATCTCGCCCAACGCGTGGCCGATGGAACGTTTCGGGGTGATCTCTACTATCGCATCAATACGATCAGCATCACCCTGCCACCTCTCCGCGAACGTGTCGTCGACATCCCGCTCCTCGCCCAGCACTTCCTCGAGGCGCTCGCTCCGGGCGGGCGCCACCGCTTGACCGAGGACGCCGTGGCCGCGCTCGAGAGCTACGCTTGGCCGGGCAACGTCCGCGAGCTGCGGAACGTGATCGAGCGTGCGGTGCTGGTGAGCACCGGGGACGCGATCACGGCGGCCGATCTGCCGCTCGCGTCCACGCCCGTACCCGTGCCCGGGATGGCGAGCCGCCCGTACGATCCCCTCGCTCCGCTCGAGCAGGTCGAGCGCAACCACATCGAAGCCGTGTTGCGCCACGTGAAGTGGCATCAGGGGCGAGCCGCCGCCGTGCTCGGCATCTCACCGAAGACCCTGTACCGCAAGATCCGCGAGTACGGCTTCCGGCGCCCCAGCGGACGCTGAGCGCGAGCAGCCTGTGAAGATTTTGGTGATCGAGGACGACCCAACGGTCGGCCAATACGTGAAGCGCGGACTCGAGGAGCAGCGGTGGGGCGTCGACCTCGTTCCCGACGGCGAGGAAGGCGAGCGCCGCGCGGCCTCGGAAGCCTACGACCTGATCGTTCTCGACATGCGTCTGCCGGGGCGCTCCGGGATGGACGTGCTCCACAACCTTCGCGCCCGCGGCTTCGAACGACCCGTCCTCGTGCTCACCGCGCAGGATGCCGTCGACGCCAAGGTGAAGGCTCTGCGTGCGGGCGCCGATGACTACGTCACCAAACCTTTCGCCTTCGAGGAGCTCCTGGCGAGAGTCGAGGCCCTGAGCCGCCGTCCCAAGGCGATCGCCCAGGCCGTGCTGAAGGTGGCGGACCTCGAGCTCGACAAGAACACGCGCACCGTGAGGCGAAAGGGTGACCTGATCGAGCTCACGCCGAAGGAATACACGGTGCTGGAGTATCTGATGCGGCACGCCGGCCGAGTAATGAGCCGCACGCTGATCACCGAATACGCCTGGGGGTATCACTTCGACCCCGGAACGAACATCGTCGACGTCGTGATCAACCACATCCGCAAGAAGGTCGATAGCGGACGGCAGGTGAAGCTCATTCACACCGTTCGCGGCGTCGGCTACGTGGTGCGCGAATCGTGACCAGCATTCGCGGGCAGCTCACGCGGGCCTACAGCGCCGCGCTGATTGGGACGATGTCCCTCTTCGCGCTCGCGATCTGGGCCACGCGCCGCTACAGCGCGGTCGAAGATGTGCAGCGGGCCGTCATGATGGAGGCGAGTCTCACCCTCAACGTCATCCGGCAGGCGGAAGAAGCAGGGCAGCCAGTGACGGTCGAGCGCGACAAGCTTGTCGGCCCCGTGATCACGCCGACCTTAGCCACGCTCCTCGAAGGGATGCCGGGATACGTCGTGGTGCTCGATTCGGTAGGCCGCATTCTCTTCGTGTCCTACGCCGTCCGTCAGCTCGGCTCCGACGACTTGGCGCAACTCATGAGCATCGTCGTGACGCAGCCGACGACGGGAGCGGGGCAGGTCGTCACGATCGGCTCGCAGAGTCTCCTGCTCATCGCGCGCACACCGGAGGGGAATTCCCAGGTCTCCCGTGTCGCGGTCGCTTCCTCGCTGCACTCCGCCGACGTGGCGATCCGTCAGCTGCTCGGCACGATGCTGGTTATTGCGCCGCTCCTCCTCATCGCATCTCTGGTGCTTGCGTACCTCATCGCCGGACGCGCCTTCCGCCCAGTGGATCGATTGGTGAACGAGGTCCAGGCCATTACCGACGGCCGAAGTCTGCACCGGCGCCTTCCGGTGGCGGCCGGTGAGGAGATCGCGCGTCTCGCGGTGACGGTGAACGAGATGCTCGAGCGCCTCGAGAAGTCCTTCGCCGCCTTGCGGCGGTTCACCGCCGATGCGAGCCACGAGCTCAAGACGCCGCTCGCCGTTCTCCGCGCCGATGTCGAGCGCGCAATGTCGGACAACGCGCCGCGGGTGGAGAAGATGGTGGCTCTGGAAGAAGCGCTTCAGGAGACGGCGCGGATGGCGGATCTGGTCGAAAGCCTCCTCACCCTCGCCCGGGCCGACGAGGGGCGGTTCGATCTCCATCGAGAGCGCATCGACCTCGAGCCGTTGACGCGCGAGGTCTATGAAACCACCTCGATCCTCGGCGAGGCTGCCGGCCTCCAAGTCGAGCTGGCGGAGGCGGAGAGCGCCATCGTCCTCGGGGACTACAACCGCCTTCGGCAGCTCTTTCTCAACCTGGCGACCAACGCCATCAAGTACACGCCGCGGGGTGGTCGGGTGGAGTTCTCCCTCACACGGTACGAGAAGACGGTCACCTTTACCGTGCGCGACACCGGCGTCGGGATCTCCTCCGCCGACTTGCCGCACATCTTCGAGCGCTTCTATCGGGCCGACCGGGCCCGTAGCCGCCTGGCCGAGCGCGGAGGCTTCGGTCTGGGACTGGCGATCAGCCAGTGGATCGCGGAAGCCCACGGCGGAACGATCTCGGTGCGCTCCCGCCTCGCCCGCGGAAGCACCTTCACGGTCACCCTCCCGCTCGCTGAGCAGGGCGAGCTGGCGCTGACTCCGCC
>DASPTK010000054.1:0-21037 GCA_035623475.1 Gemmatimonadaceae bacterium
CGAATCGAATCGGCGCCGAGGCTCGGGCCGATCTGGTGCGACTCCACCACACGGAGCGGAACCGGAAGTGCGCCGGCGCGGAGCACCAGGGCCAGGTCCTGCACCTTCTGCAGCGGCGCCCCGTGCATCGTGATCTGGCCACGCGTGCCGATGGCGCTCTGGATGACGGGTGGCCGGCCCATCACGATGTCGTCGAGCACGATCGCCATGTAGTCGCCGACGTGCTTCCCTGTCTCGGCGCGGAAGCGGCGGCCGCCCTCGTTGTTGAGGGTGAAGATGACGATGTTCCCCTCGATCGGGTCGTTCGCGGGCTTGGCGTCGGTCAGGTACTCACCGGTGATGATCGGCCGCGTGTCGACGACGTAGAGCGTGGCGTAGTTCTTTCCCTGCACGCTCAGATTCTCGTTCCCCCAGTGCAGCGTCTTCCCCGGCGGGTAGGCCGCCTGCACGGCGGGAATCGAGAGATACGACTTCGCGAGATCGAGTTGGCTCAGGTCGACCAGGTACTCTCCCGGGGATTGCCCGGGTTGCACCAGCTTGGAGAAGGGCCCGTTGGCGTTCCCGAAGAGCCCCGTGTCAGGCGCGCTCGTGTCCTTCTTCGCCTTCGAGGTGTCGCTCTTCGCTCCCTTGGCCGCCTTCGAGGTGTCCGCCTTCCTCGCGCCGCTGTCGGGCTTGGTGAAGAGGTCGAGCGGAGAGTGCGCCGTGTCGGCGGCCTTGGTCGTGGCGCCGGGAACCGTCTTGAGCACACCCGACTCGCGGATCGCCTGGTCGATGCGCGGGAGAGCCTTGTCGAGCGCGTTCGTCTTGTCGGTGATCTGGAACTGCAGGAAGGCGGAGCTCTTCACCAGATCGGCGGCGCGTTGCGGATCATCGATGCCGGGGAGCTCGACGATGATGCGATCGGTGCCGCTCTTCTGAACGACCGGCTCGGCGACGCCGAATTGGTCGATGCGGTTGCGCACGACCTTGAGCGCGCGGTCGATCGCCTCGGACTTGTTGGCCACCGTCCCCTTCGACTCGTCCACCTCGAGCGCGAGGTAGATCCCGCCCTGGAGGTCGAGGCCGTAGCGGATGGGGATGCGCTTGACGACGGTGTCGCGCCAGGCGCCGCTGTTCTTGTCGATGACGCGCGTGGTGACGCTGCGCGGCACGAGAGCCCAGATCGACGCGACGGCGAGGACCGCTATCAGGATGAGTCGGTTGCGAATCGAGTCCATGCGGGGGTGCGAGGAGCGTTTTTTCGAGGGAGACTGTAAGGTTATCGGGCTAGCAGAGCCCAGTCAACGCGCGGCGCGCGTGCGCGGCGTCCTCTTGCAGCTGCGCCACCAGCGCCGCCGCGTCGGGAAAGCGCCGGGTGTCGCGGAGCCGCGCTACGATCTCCACCCGGACGTGGGCACCATAGAGGTCCCCGGTCTCGCCGAAGAGGTGCGCCTCGATCGAGGTGGCGGGATCGCCGAAGGTCGGGCGCGGCCCGAGATTCATCATTCCGCCGAAGGCGCCGTGCGGTGTCTGCGCGCGGACGGCATACACCCCTTCCGGCGGCAGGAGCTTGCGCGGCGGCGGGGCGCCGACGTTGATCGTCGGGAATCCGAGGAGCCGTCCGCGCTGATCTCCCCGCGCCACCACTCCCGACAGGGAGTAGAGACGTCCGAGGGCGCGGGCGGCGCGATGGAGATCTCCACCGGCGACGGCGCGGCGAATGAGCGTGGACGAGATGGGGAGGCCGTCGAGGGAAATCGCGTCGACCACCTCGACGCCGAATCCGCGCCCGGCGCCGAGCGCGCGCATCACCTCCACGTCGCCCGCCCGGTCGCGACCGAAGCCGTGATCGTAGCCGATCACCAGCCGCCGCATGTGGAATCGGCGCCGCAGCACCTCGTCGACGAACTGCGCCGGCGAGTAGCGCTGCAGGTTCTTGGTGAAGGGAACGACGGCGAGATAGCTGATTCCACTCTCGGCCACCACCTCCGTCTTCTCCTCGCCGATGGTCAGGAGGGGCGGTGCCGCAGCCGGGTTCACCACTTCGAGCGGGTGCGGCTCGAAGGTCACGAGGACGCTGCTCAGCCCCGTCTCGCGACCGAGCTCGCCGATCCGGGCGAGGACATCCTGATGGCCGCGGTGCACGCCGTCGAAGGTGCCGACAGTGACCACGGTTCCGGGGGAGTCGGGGGGGAGGCCGGAGTCCTCCCAGCCGGTGAAGCGCTCAGCCATCGGCGAGCACCACGCGCGGGTACCACCAGTCGCCCTCGTGGGCGGCGACGGCCACGAGCGCGCCCGCCGCGTCGACCAGCGCCACCAGGGGCGCGTCGGTCGAGGCCGGGATCGGTCGCCCGTGGGAGACATCGTCGCGCGCACGCTCATCGAGCGCCACGGCCGGGAGGTGCGCCACCGCTTCGACGGGCGGTTGCAGGCGCGCGCCCGCCGCGGCCAGGGCATCGAGCCGCTGGGCGTCGGCGAGCCGGAAGCGGCCGCTGCGCACGCGCTGGAGCGCCGTCAGGTGGGCGGCGCTTCCCGTTAGGCGGCCAAGGTCTCTCGCCAGCGCACGCACGTACGTGCCGCCCCCGCAGGTGATCGTCACGTCCAGCTCCGGACCGCGGCGCTGGCGCACCTGCCACCCCTGCACGTGAACCCGCACGGGGGCGAGCGCCACGGACTCGCCGCGGCGCGCCCGCGCGTAGGCGCGCACCCCGTCGACCCGCTTGGCGGAGTAGGCGGGCGGCACTTGATCCAGCTCGCCGGTGAGGGCCTCGATGGCGGTCGTGATCGCTGCGTCGTCAGGCGGGGCGGCCTCGCGCACGATCTCCCCCTCCCGGTCTCCGGTGTCCGTCTCCGCACCGAGGCGGATCGTCGCGTCGTACACCTTCGGCTCGCCGTCGAGATAGGGGAGGAGGCGTGTCGCGCGGCCGGCGAGCATGACCATCAGTCCGGTCGCGAAGGGGTCGAGGGTGCCGGCGTGCCCGACGCGGCGCTGACCCAGGATCCGGCGCACGACGGCCACCGCATCGTGGGAGCTGACTCCCGCCGGTTTGTCGACCAGCAGCACGCCGTCAATCGTGCGAGTCTCCACCCGTCGGCTCCCGCTCCTCACGCAGCTGCTCGAGCAGAGCCTCGATGCGGGCGGCGCGCTCCACGGTCGGATCGTTTCGGAACTCCAGCTCCGGCGCAAAGCGCAGCCGGAGCCGCTTGGCGAGTCGCGCGCGAAGGTGGGATGCCAGACTCGCGAGCCCCTCGAAGGTGCTCGCCCGCTCGCTGTCGCTGCCCATGACGCTCACGTAGACGCGCGCGTGACGCAGGTCCGCGGTCACGTCGACGCCGGTGACGGTGACGAAACCGACGACCCGCGGATCCTTCGCCCCGTCGGTGAGGAAGGTGGCGATCTCTTCGCGGATGGCCGCGGCGACGCGATCGGGGCGATGACTGGGCATAGCGGATCGAGGGCGCCGAGGGAGGGCGCTACGACCACCCTACCCTCTCCATCTCGGAACGAGGCGCGCTACAACGTGCGGGCGATCTGCTCGGTGCGGTAGCACTCGATCACATCGCCGACCTTGACGTCGTTGAAGTTCTCGATGCCGATACCGCACTCGAAGCCTTCCCGGACTTCCTTCACATCGTCCTTGAACCGGCGCAGCGATCCCAGCGAGCCGTCGTACACCTCCACGCCATCCCGAACGACGCGCACCTTTGCCTGGCGAGTGATGACGCCGCTCCGCACGAAGGAACCGGCGATGGTCCCGGCCTTCGGCACCTTGAAGAGCTGACGGACTTCGGCCTCCCCCACCGCCACCTCGCGCTGCTCCGGACGCAGGAGACCCTCGAGCGCCGCACGCACATCGGCCACCGCCTCGTAGATGACGCGGTAGAGCTTGATGTCCACGCCCTCGCGCTCGGCGGAGGCACGGGCGTTATTGTCCGGCCGGACATGGAAGCCGATGATGATCGCGCCCGACGCCTTGGCCAGCAGGATGTCGCTCTCGGTGATCGCGCCGACGCCGCGGTGCACCACATCCACCTTCACCTCGGCGTTGGAGAGCTGGCCGAGCGCGTCGGCGAGCGCTTCCGCCGGGCCCCCCTGGTCCGCCTTGATGAGGAGCGGGAGGGTGCGAACTTGGCCGGCGGCCGCCTGCGACATGAAGTCTTCGAGCGAAATCGCCGCCCGCGACGTGCGCCGGCTCTTCGCCTCACGGTCGAGGCGCTGGCGCCGCTGCGCGATCTCGCGCGATGACGTCGCGTCCTCCACCACGAGCATCTGGTCACCCGCCATCGGCACGCCATCCATGCCGAGCACCTGCACCGGGATCGCCGGGCCAGCCTCCTTCACCGGCTGGCCGCGCTCGTCGAACAGATTGCGGACGCGCCCGGAGTACATCCCCATGATGAAGTCGTCGCCGACCTTGAGCGTCCCGTTCTGCACGAGGACGGTGGCGACGGGACCCTTCCCCGGATCGAGCTGAGCCTCGATGACCGTGCCGAGGGCGCGGCGCTCGGGGTTCGCCTTGAGATCGAGGATCTCCGCCTGCAACAGCACCTGGTCGAGGAGATCGCCGACGTTCGTCCCCTTCTTGGCGGAGATCGGAGTGGCCAGCGTCGTGCCGCCGAACTCCTCGAGCACGACGCCGTGCTGCAGCAGGTCCTGCTTCACCTTCTGCACATTCGCCGTCGGAAGGTCGATCTTGTTGATGGCGACGATCAGCGGCACGCCCGCGTTCTTGGCGTGGGAGATCGCCTCCACCGTCTGCGGCATGACCTGATCGTCGGCGGCGACGACGAGGACGACGATGTCCGTCACCTGGGCCCCACGAGCCCGCATCGCCGTGAACGCCTCATGGCCGGGCGTGTCGAGGAAGGTGATCTCCTTCCGAGACGGCAGGGTCACGTGGTAGGCGCCGATGTGCTGCGTGATCCCCCCCGCCTCGCCCGCCACGACGTTCGCCTTCCGGATGTAGTCGAGGAGCGAGGTCTTGCCGTGGTCCACGTGGCCCATGATGGTGACCACCGGCGGCCTGGAACGGAGGCTCTCCGGGGCGTCCTGGACCTGCTCGGCGGCATCGACGGCGGCGTACTCCTGCTCGCGCACCGCCTGGAAGCCGAACTCGCCGGCGATGAGCTCGATCTGGTCGAAGTCGAGCCGCTGGTTGATCGTCACCACGAGGCCGAGGTTCTTGAAGGCGAAGGCGACGATCTGGGTGGCGGGCACCTTGAGAATCGCGGCGAGCTCGCTCACAGTGATGAACTCGTTGACCCGGACGGTGGTGCGCTCGCGCTCGGCCTCGGCGGCGCGCTGCGCCTCCATCTCCTCGCGATAGGTCGGCTCGTCGGCGCGACGCGACCCGCGGCGCGCGGGGGCGCCGCGCAACGCGGTCATGGTCTTCGAGATGTTCGCCGACACCGCCTCCTGGTCTACGATCCCGCGCTTCCCCTTCTTCCGCTTCCCGCCGCGCTTGTCCTCGCGCCGCCCGGGGAGCGTCGGCGCGCCGCCGGGGCTGGCCGAGGCGACGGGACGCGGCGGATAGGGAGTGCCTGACGAGGCGGCGGGGCGCGGCCGGGGCGGCATCGGGACGACGGGGCGGGGACGCTGCCACTCCGCCGGCGCCGCGCGGCCGGTCGCCGTCGCGGCGTGATCGGCGGCCGCGGCCGGCCGCTGCATGTCGCCGACGCCGGGCACGCGACGCGGCTCTCCCGGGCGGATCGGCGTCGCTCCCGGACGCACGCCGGGATGCGGCTCCGCTCCTGGGGCACGCGCGCCATCGCCGGGGCGGGGCGCGGCGCGGCCGGGCGTCTCGACCTCGGGGCGCAGCACGGGCTCCTGCGCGACCTCGCTCGGCACGGGCGCCTCGACGACGGCTTCGGCAGCCGCCTCGGCCGCGGTAGCGGCGGCGGCCGCGATGTCGGCAGCCTTCCGCCGGCGACGAGTCGGCGCCGCGCCGCTCGCCGCGGGGGCGGCCGCAACGGGCGCCGGCGCGGCGACAGCTTCGGTCTTCGTCGTCGTCGTCGAGCGGCGCCGGCGTCCGGCCGTCGCGGCGGGTTTTTCCTGACGGGCGCGCTTCTCACGCTCCCAACGCGCGCGCAGCCGCGCCACCTGTTCATCCGTCAACTGGCTCAGATGGCTGCGCACGGGCACGTCCATCGACCGGAGCATGTTCATCAGCTCGTCGTTGGACACGCCGAATTCACCAGCGAGATCGTGCACCCGAAGCTTGATCAACCCAACCTCCTAACGAGTCCGGCTGGACTCGACGTGCGCGATCCTCCGCACGCCGTCGGCCAGATCCTTGTCGACTATCCCCACCGCCGCCGCCGCCTCCCGCCCCACCGCCGCACCGAGACGCGCCGCCGATGGTCCGGCGATCGTGCCGATCCCCTTCGCGCGGAGCAGCGGCACTACCTTCTCGACGCTGTGCCGAGAGGCATCGGCCGCGATCACCGCCAGGGCCAACCGGCCACGTCGTGCCGCCTGTCGTACCTGCTCCACCCCTACCACCGCCAGCCGCCCGCGAACACCGAGACCGAGAAGGCCCAGTAGGCGCTTCTCCGCCGCCGCAGCGGTCACGCCGCTGCCGGGCCAGTCGGCGCTGTACCCGCGCCCTCCGCCCCGTTGTCGTCCGTCCCGCCCTCATCCGTCGTCAGCTCATCGAGCATCGCCATGATCCGATCCGCCTCCTCGGGAGCGATGCCCGGGAGCCGGAGGAAGTCCTCGCGCTCGCGATCGATGATGTCGTTCAACGTCCGATAGCCGGCTTCCTCGAGTACCGCCACCGTGGCCGGTCCCAGCCCCTCGATTTCCGAGAGGCGAACGTCGGCCGCCTCCGCCTCCTCCTCGGGGAGCGGAGCGAAGAGCGGTGTCTCGCCTCCACGCTCCAACCACTCGCGGCTCGAATAGAGATCGATCTTCCACCCGGTGAGCTCGGAGGCGAGACGGACGTTCTGGCCGTTCCGTCCGATGGCGAGCGAGAGCTGGTCCTCGTCGACCACCGCCTGGATCGTCTTCGCCGCCGGATCGCTGAAGACGCGCGCCACACGAGCCGGCGCCAGCGCGAGCTTGGCGAAGCGCTCGGGATCCGAGGACCAGGGGACGATGTCGATCCGCTCCCCACTCAGCTCGTTCACCACGGCTTGAACGCGCGACCCCTTGAGTCCGACGCACGCACCCACCGGGTCGATCGAGTCGTCGCGCGAGAAGACGGCGATCTTGGTGCGGCTCCCCACCTCACGAGCGGCCGCGCGAATCTCCACGATCCCCTGCTGGATCTCCGGCACCTCGAGCTTGAAGAGCGCCTTCACGAAGAGCGGGTCGCCGCGGCTCAAGATGAGGCGCGGCCCCTTGGGCGTCTCCTCGATGCGCTTCAGCACGGCGCGAATCAGCTCACCCTGATGGTAGTGCTCGCGGTGGTTCTGCTCCCGGTAAGGGATGATCGCCTCCGCCTCACGAAACTTGTTCAGCATCACCACGAGCTTGCCGCGCTCGATCTGCTGCACCTCGCCGGAGAGCAGGTCGCCGACGCGGGTCGCGAATTCGTCGCGAATGCGCGAGCGCTCGCGCTCCCGCACACGCTGGATGATCCGCTGCTTCGCCGCCTGCGCTGCCGTGCGCCCGAACTCGGCGAAGTCGACCGGCTCCTCCATCATGTCGCCGACCTCGAACCCCTCGTCGTAGAAGCGCGCATCCTCGAGGGAGATCTCGCGGCTGGCATCCGAGACCTCGTCCACGACCGAGCGGAGGCGGGTGATCTTGATGTCCCCCTTCCCCTCGTCGATCTGCACCTCGGCCTGCACGTTCGGCCCGTACCGCTTGGCCAGCGCGGCGAGAATGCCGTCCTGCAAGAGGCCGTGCAGCTCGGTGCGATCGAGCTGCTTCGTGTTCGTGATCTCCCGAATGGCACTCAGGATTTCGGAGGAGCTGACCATCGATACTCCCGCGTGTTACCAGTTGAAAGCCAACCGCGCATCCTTCACCGCGGCCAGCGCGACTCGTCGTTCGTCACCACCGGGTGTGCGAAGCCGCACGACCTCCGCTCCCTCATCGCCCTCGACGCCGAGGATCTCCACCTCGACGCGACCGGACAGCTCGGCACTCAAGACGCTCGCCCGCCGTCCGACGAACCGACGCCAGTCGGCCACCTTCTTGAGCGGCCGCTCCAACCCCGGCGACGACACTTCCAGCACATAGCGATCACCGAGTTGGCGCGTCCGATCGAGCTGCTCTTCGATCGCCCGAGAGGCGGAGGCGCAGTCGTCGACCGAGACGTTCGTTCCGTCTCTTCGATCGATCCGCACGTCCACCGTCGGGCGCGCGCGAGAGCCCCCGACGCGCAACTCGACCAAATCGAGACTCAGACTGTCAAGTGATTCAGTGACAATCTGTTCCAACATTTGGTTCATGTTCCGTAACAACCCAATAATAACAAAAAATGTGGGGGCGTCACCCCCACATTTGCGCCCGGCGCCCGACGGCGGCAGGCTACGCAACGGAAATGTAGACTTGCACTTATCGAGTGTCAAGCGCGTGCAACGGACGTCACGAAAGCGCTATGCCGCATTCTTCGAGGGCGGCTCCGATCGAAGCGAACGCGCGCGCGCCACGCGGCGTGCGACTCCGATCGCCAGGGCTCAGATCGGCGCGAAGATCACCGCCAGCTGGCGCCCTTCATCCCCGGCCCGATGCGAGAAGAAGAGCGTGTTGTCGCACCGCGTGCAGTGCGGGCTCCACTCGACCTCTCCCACACCGAGTGACGCGGCCTGGTCGGCGAGGACGGCGCGAAGGTCGACCCGTGTCGGCTCGGCCGCGCTGCGGCTCGTGATCTGCTCGTAGACGTCAGGCCCCACCTCGTAGCAGTCGCCGCAGACGCCGGGACCGAGGTAGACCCGGAGATCCCGCGGCGAGAGTCCGAGGCGGAGCATGCCCTGCACTCCCGCGGCCATCATTCCTCCGGCCGTGCCGCGCCACCCCGCGTGCAGGATGGCCACAACCCCGCTCGGATGGGCGATGAAGATCGGCACGCAGTCCGCCACCGACACGGCGATCGCCGTGCCCCGGGCGGGAGCGATGTGACCGTCCGCCTCGTCGGCTCGAAGCCAGCCGCGCCAGGAGTCGTTATGCGTCAGAACCCGCACGCCGTGCACCTGCCGCGCCGTCGCCAGGCGGGGAACGCTCGGGCCCAATCCCGCACGGAGCGCATCCCACCTCGCGGTGACCGCGGCGACCGGCTCGCTGCCGTGGAGCCCGAAGCTCCCGGCGCCACGCGTGGTGGTGAAGGCTACCACCCCCAGCGGGGCGAAGCCGGGTGCCTCGACCCGAGCCGCTGCGCCTTCAGTCGCGACGGACATCGCTGCGCGTGATCTGGGCACCGAGGCCGCGGAGTCGCTCGTCAATGCGCTCATAGCCGCGCTCGATCTGCCCGATGTTGTTGATCGTGCTCGTCCCCTCGGCGCAGAGCGCGGCCAGGAGAAGGGCCATCCCGGCCCGGATGTCAGGGGTCTCGAGCGTCGAGCCGCGAAGCGTGCTCGGTCCGGCCACCAGCGCGCGGTGCGGGTCGCAGAGGACGATTCTCGCTCCCATCATGATCAGCTTGTCCACGAAGAAGAGGCGCGATTCGAACATCTTCTCGTGCATGAGAATCAGCCCATTGCACTGCGTGGCGGTCACGATGGCGATCGACATGAGGTCGGCCGGAAAGGCCGGCCAGGGTTGGTCCTCCAGCTTCGGCACGTGGCCGCCGAAGTCGCTGCGGATCTCCCTCGCTTGATCGGCCGGGACGAGGAGATCATCGCCCTCCACCCGGCAGGTGATCCCCAGACGCTCGAAGCCCATCAACGTGGCCCGCAGGTGCTCGATCCCCGCGCTCTCCACTCTGATGGCCGAGTTGGTGACCGCGGCCAACCCGATGAACGAGCCGACCTCGATATGATCGGGTCCGACGCGATAGGTGCCCGCTCCGAGGGCGCGTCCGCCGTGAATCGTCAGGCAGTTGGTGCCGATGCCGTCGATCGATGCCCCGAGAGCGACGAGGAAGCGCGCCAGGTCCTGGACGTGGGGCTCGCTGGCGGCGTTCCGGAGCACGGTCGTGCCGCGCGCCGCCACCGCCGCCATGATCGCGTTCTCGGTCGCGGTGACGCTCGGCTCGTCGAGAAAGACGTCGGCACCGGTGAGGGCGCGGGCCCGCAAGCGGAAGACCGAGTCCGCGTCGAGAGTGGCGCCGAGCTGCTCCAGCGCGAGGAAGTGGGTGTCGATGCGGCGGCGCCCGATGACGTCGCCCCCCGGCGGCGGCAGCGTCACCTCACCGCAGCGCGCCAGAAGCGGACCGGCGAGGAGGATCGAGGCCCGGATGCGCGCGCACAGCTCGGGATCGAGCGCGCTCGCCTTCACCTCCTTCGCCTCGATGGCGAGGGTGTTCCGCGCCGTCCAGGACACCCCGACGCCGAGCGACGCGACTAGCTCCACGAGCGTCTCGACGTCGCGGATCCGCGGCACATTCTCGAGCTCGACCGCGCGATCTGTGAGAAGCGTCGCGGCGATGATC
Organism: Gemmatimonadaceae bacterium; assembly: GCA_035623475.1. GTDB lineage: Bacteria > Gemmatimonadota > Gemmatimonadetes > Gemmatimonadales > Gemmatimonadaceae > DASPTK01. The sequence continues at coordinate 10,518 of DASPTK010000054.1, forward strand.
GGGAGCGCGGCGTTCTTGTTCCCGGCCGGACGGACGGAGCCCGCCAGTCGGTGACCACCTTCGACGATGAAGCGCATGGTGTAGGAGTTGCCGGTCGATCGGAGAGCGGCTCGTGCGGTGTGCGCCGCCGCCTATTGAGACACGCGCGCGCATGCGCACGACGGGAGCGGCAAAGAATGACGACTCTCGAGCGGCGAAGTCAAGGAACCACCGCAAGTTACTGCTTGACATGCCTCGTTGGGCCAGATACGCTACGATTCCTCCCCGCTCATGCCCATGCAGCTGCTCATCGCGGTCATCAATCACGTCGAGCTGGTCGACGACATCCTCGCGGGGTTCGTCGAGCTCGGGGTCACGGGGGCGACCGTCGTCGATAGCGAGGGGATGGGGCATGTCCTGACCGCCGAAGTGCCCATCTTCGCCGGCATCCGCTCCCTCACCGCACGATCGCGGCCGAGCAATCAGATGCTCTTCAGCGTGATCGATGACGACAAGTCGGACGCAGCGATCGCCATGATTCAGGAGGTGTGCGGCAGTCTCGATTCGCCGGGGGCGGGGATCGTCTTCACCGTCCCGGTGACCAAAGTGGTAGGCCTGGCGGCCGAGCTGAGCGATTGATCGTGACGACACCGCTCGCGCTCCTCCTCTGGCAAACGCTGCGCACGGCAACGGCCGCCGATACGGTGGCGGTGTCGATCGTGGACACGCACGTCACCTGGTGGCAGGCCGCCCTCGGCATCACGGCGTTCGTGCTGATGGCCTCGCTGACCGCGCTCGCCGTGGTCCTCCTCGAGACGGTGCGCCGGATGCGTCGCACGAGCGATCGCTTTCATGCCGTGCTCGACAAGGTGCACACCGATCTGCTCCCTGTCCTCGCGCGTGCACAGCGGATCGCCGACAACATCGAGGCCATTTCCGGATCAGCGCGCGAAGAGGCCGAGGCCCTGCAGACCGAGGTGAGGCGGGTGACGCTCGGGGTCCGTGATGCGGTCGATGCGGCGGAGCAACGTGTGCAGGAACTTGGATCGCTATTGCGGGTGGCACAGGATGAGGCCGAGGAGGCCATCGTGTCGGCCGTGTCGGCATTACACGGCGTGCGCATGGGCGCCAGCGCCTTTCGGCGCCGCCGCTCGGGCGGGCTACGCCGTCGACGGGAGGCGGAGGAGTTGGAGGACGAGCTCGAGCGCGAGCTGGATGACGAGGACCTCGATGAGGATGTCGAATACGAGACGCGGGACGCGAGCGATCGGGTGGACGGTGAGGAGAGCGATCGGTTGGAAGACGAGGAGGTAGATGGCGATGATGATGCGGATGAGACGGGAGCAAGGGGGGAGCATGGACGACCACGAATCAGACGACCGGCACGACGACGAGACGAGTGATCGCGTCGACCTGCTGACGGCGCTCGCGCTCGGCATCGCCGTGGGCGCGGGCGTGGCGCTGCTCTTCCGGCGGGGGCCGTCGGGCGATCGGCCGGCGGACGCGTTGCTGGCGGCGACACGACGGGGGGCGGAGCGGGCGCGGCGGTCCTTCCGGCGCGGCGCGCGATGGGCAGCCGAGCATGCCGAGACGCTGCGGAATGGCGCCAAGGCGGACGACCTGAAGGATCAGGTGGGAGACTACATGCGCAATGCGCGCGAGACGATCGATGACGCCGTCTCGCACGAGCTGCGCGAGCTGCGGCGGGCGATCAGGCGCCGGCGGAAACGGCTGGGCGTCTAGGCTCGTCCGTTCTCCGATGATCCTTCTTCGGCCCGTGAGGCTGCGGCGCCGCACCGTCGTGTTGGTTGGGATCGCCCTCCTCGCCGCGGTGCTCATCCCGGCGACCGTGTATGCCTGGACGCCCGGTACGCACATCTTCCTCGGCGAGGCGCTCCTTGGCGCGCTCGACCAACTGCCGCGCGCCGTCGCCGACCTTCTCCGCGCCTTCCCGTACGATTTTCTCTACGGGTCGATCGCCGCCGACACGAGCATCGCGAAGAAGTACGCGCCTGTGGGCCGGCACTGCCATTCCTGGTCGGTCGGACTCGAGATCTACGACCGGGCGCGCGACGAGCCGCTCAAGGCGTTCGGCCTCGGGTATCTCGCCCACCTCGCCGCCGACACCGTCGCCCACAACTTCTTCGTCCCCCGCTATCTGATCATCGCCTCACGCACTACCGGCCTCGGACACAGCTACTGGGAGAGCCGGTTCGAGACGCACCTCGGAGCACGGGTGAGCCGAAGAGCGCGCGAGGTCGTGCTGCGCGATCACGGCCGCTCCGACGAGCATCTCGACCAGATCCTGAGCCCGACGATCTTCAGCACCCAGACCAATCGCCGGATCTTCCGCGGCATGGTCTACGTCACCGACACTGAGTCGTGGCAGCGGATCTTCCATCTGGCGGCGGAGAACAGCCGGTGGGACCTGAGCGTGCCGGAAGTGGTGCGCTACATGGAGCGGTCGTACGACTTCGTCGTCGACTTCCTCAGCCGCGTGGATCGATCGGAGCCGTACGCCCTCGACCCGGCGGGCGATGATGCCCTCCAGCGGGCCAAGGAAGTTCGGCGGGAGGCTCGTCAGGCTGGGATGTCGATGCACGTGGCGGAGGAGGCGGGACGGCATTTCGCCCTCCCCGACTCCCAGCTGCGGTTCGCCGCCCAGCTTCCCGAACCCCTCTACACTCCGGCGCGCGCCGCCAACAGCTGATTGACCTGGCGCGGATCGGCGCGCCCGGCCGACTTCTTCATCACCAGCCCCACCAGCACCCCCTGGAGCTTCCGCTCGCCGGCACGGAAGCGCTGCGCCTCCGCGGGGTTCTCGGCCAGCACTTCATCGACCCACCGCGCCAGCTCGTTCTCGTCGCGGACCTGGATCAGCCCCTCCCGCGCGGCAATCTCGTCAGGCGCTCCGCCGGAGGCGACCATGACGCCGAAGATGCGCTTCGCCGCGGCGTGGCTCACCGCGCCCTCGCGCACCATCGCGATCAGACGACCGAGCGCCGTCGCCGGGACCGCGAAGGAGCTGATGTCCGAGCGGGCCGCGTTCAGCGCGGCCATGACCTCCCCCATGACCCAGTTCGCCGCCGCCTTGGGGTCGCCGGCGCTCCTGGCGACGCTCTCGAAGTAGTCGGCGACCCCGGGGCTGGTGCAGAGCACCTCCGCATCGGCCGTCCCCAGCGCGTAGGCAGACACGAAGCGAGCGCGTTTGGCGCGCGGGAGCTCGGGGAGCTCGCCCCGCACGCGCTCGCTCCATTCGGGGGAGAGCACGAGCGGCGGGAGGTCGGGCTCCGGGAAGTAGCGATAGTCGTGGCTTCCCTCCTTGGTGCGGGCCGGCCGCACCTCGCCGCGCGCGGCATCCCAGAGCATCGTCTGCTGCACCACCCGCTCTCTCCGGTCGAGCAGTCCCGTCTGCCTGACGAACTCGGCCTCGAGTGCCCGCTCCACGCCGGAGAAGGAATTGAGATTCTTCACCTCGGTCTTGGTGCCGAGCTCGCGGGCCCCACGCGGTCGGGCGCTCACGTTGGCGTCGACCCGGAGGCTCCCCTCCTCCATGTTGACGTCGCTGACATCGATGTACTCGAGGAGCAGCTTGAGCGCGCGGAGGTAGGCGCCCGCCTCTTTCGCCGATCGGATGTCGGGCTCGCTCACGATCTCGATGAGGGGGACGCCGGCGCGGTTGAGGTCGATCGCCGTCGCTCCCGCAAACCGATCGTGGATCGATTTTCCCGCGTCCTCCTCCATGTGGAGGCGCGTGATGCCGACGACCTTCGTCCCTCCCTCGGGGGCATCGATCTCGAGGCGGCCGTGCTCGGCGAGCGGGCGATCGTACTGCGAGATCTGGTAGCCCTTCGGCAGGTCGGGATAGAAGTAGTTCTTGCGCGCGAAGATCGATCGCTCATTCACCCGACAGTCGAGGGCGTGCGCGGCGCGGACGGCGTAGCGCACCGCCTGCTCGTTCAGTATCGGCAGCGCGCCCGGGAGCGCGAGACAGACCGGGCAGGTGTTCCGGTTGGGCGGCGCCCCGAACGCGGCGTCGCAGGCGCAGAACGCCTTCGTGCGCGTGCGCAGCTGGAGGTGCACCTCCAGCCCGACCACCATCTCGTAGCGGTCGTGCGGCGAGGTCATGACGCGCGCGCCTCCGCCCCCAAGGCATCCTCGAGGGCCGCGGCCACGCGGAACATTCTCGCCTCCTCGAAGTGCGGGGCGATGATCTGACCGCCGACGGGGAGGCCATCGATCCGCCCCACGGGGAGCGAGAGCGCGGGGACGCCGGCCAGATTCGCCGTCGCCGTGAAGATGTCGTTTAGATACATCTCGTACGGATCGGACTTCGCACCGAGCGGGAAGGCCGGCGTGGGGGAGGTCGGGGTGAGGAGCACGTGCACGCCCTCCGCGAAGGCGTCGCGGAAGTCGCGTGTGATGAGCGTGCGGACCTCCTGCGCCTTCCTGTAATACGCGTCGTAGTAGCCGGCCGAGAGCACGTAGGTGCCGAGGAGGATGCGCCGCGTCACCTCGGGGCCGAAGCCCTGGGTGCGCGTGGCGTCGTACATTCCGCGCAGCCCACCCTCCGGCGCCGCCGCGCGGAAGCCGTACCGAACGCCGTCGAAGCGGGCAAGGTTCGATGACGCTTCCGCGGGGGCGATGATGTAGTAGACCGGAATCGCCAAGTCGGTGTGCGGCAGCGAGACCTCACGCACCGTGGCGCCTCGCGAGCGAAGTGCATCGATCGCCCGGTCGCAGAGCGCGGTCATCCGGGAGTCGAGCGACGCGGGGAAGTACTCCTTCGGCCGGCCGACGACGACGCCCGCCAGGTCGTGCGGCCCGTCGACCCGATAGTCAGGCACCGGGACATCGGCGGTCGTCGAATCGAGGGGGTCGCGGCCGGCGATCACCTGGAGGGTACGCGCGGCGAAGCGGACGTCCTTTCCGAAGACGCCGATCTGATCGAGGGACGAGGCGAAGGCGACCAGGCCGAACCGGCTGACGCGGCCGTAGGTCGGCTTCACCCCCACGATCCCGCAGTACGCCGCCGGCTCGCGAACCGAGCCGCCCGTCTCCGACCCCAGCGCCACCGGCACGACACCGGCAGCGACCGATGCCGCCGATCCGCCTGACGAGCCACCAGGGACGCGCGTGCGGTCCACCGGATTCCGCGCCGGTCCATAGGCGCTGTATTCGTTGGAGGAGCCCATCGCGAACTCATCGCAATTCGTCTTCCCGACGAGGACCGCCCCGGCGTCGCGCAGCCGCCTGATGGCGGTCGCCTCGTACGGGCTTACGTACCCGGCGAGAATGCGAGAGCCGCAGGTCGTCGGGAGGTGGGTGGTCGCGATGTTGTCCTTGGCGACGAATGGCACTCCCGCGAGGGCGCCACCGGCCTGCGCGGCGTCCGACTCGGCGGCATCGGCGAGCGCCCGCTCCCGGTCCGTCCAGAGGATGCAGTTGAGGCCACTGCGCCCCACATCGACCGCCTCCATCCGCGCGAAGGCGTCGGTGACCCCGCGAACCGCGCTCACTCGGTGAGCTCGTCGGTGCCCTCGTGCGTCGCCAGGCGCGGCACGAGGAAGAAGCCATCCCGTGTCTGCGGGGCGAACGATTCGAGGGGATGCGCGAGCGGCACCGGCGGCCCCACGTCGGCGCGGAGCGGAAGCGCCGCGACGCCGACAGCGGCCGTGGCCTCCACCCCGCGCGTATCCACCTCGCGCAGCACCTCCATGTGGGCGAGGATCCCGTTGAGCTGCTCCACGAGCTCGGGGATGCGCGCGTCGTCGATATGGAGGCGAGCGAGCTCGGCGACGTGAAGCACGTCCTCGCGACTGACCGCCATTATTCCCACCCCCGCTCGAGGCCCGCGTACGCCACCACGAGTCGCTTGCGTCCGATCGCCTCGTCATCGAAGTCGACCGTCACCTTCGTGTCGCGCCCGACGCCGGAGAGCTCCACGACGCTCCCCGAACCGAAGCGCGGATGCTTCACGCGCTCCCCCTTCACGAAGCGCGGCGCGTCCTGCGACGCCTCGCCATCGTACTCGTCCGCGGATCGGCGACCGACCGGGCTGCCGGGTCTCCGGGACGCGGCGCTCTGCGGCAGCACGGGACGCCCGGTGGCGCGGAGACGGATCGTCGACCGCGTTTCGAGGAGATTCGCCGGCACGCTCGCCAGAAAGCTCGAGGGGAGTGAGGGCATCGACTCGCCGTTCCGCCGGCGGCTGCGCGCGTGCGTGAGGTAGAGCACCCGCTCGGCGCGCGTGATGCCGACGTAGAACAGCCGCCGCTCCTCCTCCAACGTCTCCGGCTCGTCGTGCGCGCGGGCGAGGGGGAAGAGCCCCTCCTCGAGCCCGGTGATGATGACCATTGGAAACTCGAGGCCTTTGGCGTTGTGGAGCGTCATCATCGTCACCGCGTCGGCGTCGGGATCGAGGCGATCGAAGTCGGTCACGAGAGAGGCGCGCTGCAGGAAGTGGTCGAGTGGCGTGAGGCCGAGCTCTCCCCCTTCGTCCACCACCGTTTCGGCGGCGCCGGTGATCATCTCTCGCACGTTTTCGAGGCGGTCGAGTCCCTCCGGCCCCTCCGCTCTCAGATGATCGGCGTAGTGGATCTCCTCGATCAGCTCGCGGATGATCTCGTCGACCGCCTCCGACGCGGCGCGCTCGCGCAGGCGTCCGATGAGAAGGCTGAAGTCGCGTAGCGCATCGCGGGCCGCAGGACGGAGCGACGACAGGAGATCGGGGCGCGCGGCCGCCGCCAGGAGCGGCAGCTGCGCCTCGCGAGCCGCCACACCCAACGCGGCGAGCGTCGACTCGCCGAGGCCGCGCCGCGGCGCTGCGATCGCGCGGAGAAACGCCTCGTCGTCGGAAGGGTTGGCGATGAGCTTGAGGTAGCTCATCAAGTCCCGAATCTCGCGACGGTCGTAGAAGCGCACCGCGCCGACGAGACGATACGGGAGCGCGCGCCGCCGCAGCGCATCCTCGAGCGCGCGGCTCTGCGCATTGGTGCGGTAGAGGATCGCCACGTCGCGAAGCGCCATCTCGTGTCGCGTCCGCGCGCGTGCCTCCACCTCCTCGGCCACCCAATCCCCCTCGTCGCGCTCGTCGAGTCCCCCCACCACCGTCACCGCCTCCCCGGCGGCGCACGTCGGGCGGAGCGTCTTTCCGCGCCGTCCGACGTTGGCGCTGATGACGGAGTTCGCCACCGCCAACACCTGCGGCGTCGAGCGGTAGTTCTCCTCGAGGCGCACGACGGCGGCATTGGGGAAGTCGCGCTCGAAGTCGAGAATGTTCCGGATGTCGGCGCCTCGCCACCCGTAAATCGATTGATCGTCGTCGCCCACGACAAAGACGTTGCCGTGCGCGTCCCCGAGCAGCTTGACGAGCTCGTACTGTGCGCGATTGGTGTCCTGGTACTCGTCCACCAGCAGAAACTGGAAGCGGCTTCGCCAGTGCTCGCGGCGATCCTCGTGTTGCTGGAGGATGCGAACGGGGAGCACGAGGAGATCGTCGAAGTCGACCGCATTCGCCTCGCGCAGGGCGGTCTCGAGCGGTTCGTAGACCGCGGCCGCGGCGCGGCTGAGCGGATCGAGCGCGAGCCTCGCGTACTCGCGCGGCCCCACCATCGCGTTCTTGGCGTCGGAGATGGCGGCGCGGATCGCCTTGGGCGTCCACTCCTTGGTGGAGATCTTCGCCCGCTCCATGCTGCGCTTCACGACGGCGAGTGACTCGTCTTCGTCGTAGATCGTGAAGTTGGCGGCCCGACCGACGAGCGTGGCCTCGCGGCGCAGGAGGCGCGCGCCGACCGAGTGGAAGGTACCGATCCACATCCCCTCCGGCTCGCTCCCGAGCAGCCGCGCGATGCGCTGGCGCATCTCGGTGGCCGCCTTGTTGGTGAAGGTCACCGCCAGGATGTGCCGTGGGTCGACGCCATGGTGCTCGATGAGCCGGGCGATGCGCGTCGTGAGGACCCGGGTCTTCCCCGAGCCGGCCCCGGCGAGGACGAGAATCGGGCCCTCGAAGTGGAGCACCGCCTCGCGTTGTGCCGGGTTCAGCGTGTCGAGCAGGGCTTCGTCGGAAGGCGCCGTGAGCGTCATCCGCTAAGTATAATGTCGAACGTCGCGCCCTTCTCCGACGGCGCGAGCGTGAGCCGTCCGCCGTGGTTTTCCTCGACGATCCGCTTGGCGAGGGACAGCCCGATCCCCCACCCGGATTCCTTGGTGGAGAAGCCCGGCTCGAAGATCCGATTGCGAAGCTCGCGCGCGATCCCCGGCCCATCGTCGGCCACGCGCACGCGCACGTGCTCCGGGTCGAGTCGCTTCGTGGTCAGATACATCCGCCCGCCGCGGCCGGCCAGGGCGTCGAGGCCGTTCTTGACCAGCACTTCGATCGCCCACTCGAGCAGCACCTCGTCGCCTTCGATGATGATCGGCTCGGTGCCCCGGGACGCGACCACCGTCACGCGGTGCGCGAGCGTGGGAACGCGGGCTTGGAAATATTCCCCCACCCGCACGACGAGGTCGCCGAGATCGACCTTGTCCTTTCGCGGCGGGCGGCCGATGCGCTCGAACCGGTGCGATACGCGCTGGAGGCGGTCGAGATCGCCATCCATGTGCGCCACCGCGGAGGCGGAGAGATCGTCGGTGCAGTGCTCGCGCAGCAGCTCGAGCCACCCGCTCAGGCTCGAGAGGGGAGTCGCCAGCTGATGCGCCGATTCGCGCGCCATTCCTGCCCACACCCGCTCCCGATCGGCGCGGCTCCGCGTGCGGACGGTGTAGATGCCGACGCCGAAGACGATGGCGAGGAGCGAGGCGAGCAGGACGGGAATGACGCGGAGGCTCGTAATGAGGCGGCTGTCGCCGAAGTGGACGCGGCCGATTCCCTCCTCGATCACCGGCGGGTTGATCCGATCGAGCACGCCGATGTACTCGGCGACGCGCGGGTCGTCGAGCGGCGCGTGGAAGGGGAGGTTCGCCGCCGCCGTGGGACGGCCGGTCATGTCCGTCACGATCACCGGCACACCCAACTCGCTAATGTGCTGCGAGAGGTCGAGTAGCGCGGCGCTCCCCGATGCCTCGCTGGTGTCGGAGAGGGCGCGGTAGACGCGCGCGTACATCTTGCTGTACTGCGCGGCGTTGTTTCGCAGCTCGAGAACGACGCGCCGCGAGTAGAGGACGTAGAATCCGAGGGTGAGCGCGAGCAGCGCGCCGAGGAGCACGACCGGCCCGCGTCCGCGCATCCGTCAGCGCAACACGTCCGCGCCGAGATACGGTCGGAGAGCCTCTGGCACCGTTACCGTTCCGTCGGGGCGCTGGTAGTGCTCCAAGATGGCGATGATCGTTCGGGGGAAGGCGAGGCCGGAGCCGTTCAGGGTGTGGACGAAGCGCGGCTTTTCGCCCGGGGAGGGGCGGAAGCGGATGTTCGCCCGGCGGGCTTGAAAGTCCGTGAACGTACTGCATGACGAGACCTCGAGCCACTTCCCCACTCCGGGCGCCCAGACCTCGAGGTCGTAGGTCTTGGCCGAGGAGAAGCCGAGGTCTCCGCCGGCCAGCACGATGACGCGATACGGCAGTCCGAGACGCTGGAGCACCGTTTCGGCATCGCGCGTCAGGCTCTCGAGCTCCGAGGGCGAGCTCTCGGGAGCGACGACCTTCACCAGCTCCACCTTGTCGAATTGGTGGACGCGAATGAGACCGCGGGTGTCCTTGCCGGCGGCACCGGCCTCGCGGCGGAAGCAGGGAGTGTAGGCGGTGACGCGCAGCGGAAGCCGCGCCCCCTCGAGCACCTCGTCCCGAAAGAGATTGGTGACCGGCACCTCGGCCGTCGGGACAAGAAAGAGATCCTCGTCGGCGACTCGGTAGGCATCCTCCTCGAACTTCGGAAGCTGGCCGGTACCGGTCATCGACTGCCGCGTCACCACCGCCGGCACCCATACCTCCTCGTAGCCGTGCGCTCCGGTGTGCAGGTCGAGCATGAACGACATGAGGGCCCGCGTCAGGCGGGCACCCGCCCCGCGCAGCACGACGAAGCCGGATCCGGAAATCTTCGAGGCGCTCGCCAGGTCGAGGATGCCGAGGCGCTCGCCGAGCTCCCAATGCGGGACGACGCCGGCCGCGGAGCGCGGCTCCCCCCACGTTCGCACGATGCGGTTCGACTCCTCCCCGCCCTCCGGCACATCGGGGAGTGGAATGTTGGGGATGTCGAGGAGACGGCGCTCGAGCTCCGCCTCGGTATCGCGAAGGGTCGCCTCGAGCTGGGCAATCTCTTCGCCCTTCGCTCGTGCGGTGGCGATCGCCGCGCCGGCGTCCTCCTTCGCCGCCTTGAGCCGCGACACGTCCTTGCTCAGCTGATTGAGCTCGGCGCGGCGCGACTCGACGTGACCGATGATGGAGCGGCGCTGCTGCTCGAGCTCCTCGAGCAGCGAGAGCGAGCCGCCCGATCCGGTGTACTCCTCGAGCTTGCCGCGCCGTCGGACTCCCTCGCGGAGAGCCTGCGGGTTCTCGCGCAGCAGCCGAAGGTCGTGCACGCGGTCAGTTGCTGGGGATGCCGTCTT
>DASPTK010000055.1:0-2134 GCA_035623475.1 Gemmatimonadaceae bacterium
GAGCAGGCGCGCCGGCACGAAGTTCGCCCTGGCCTCACCGGGTGGGCCCAGGTCAATGGGCGAAACGGGCTCGGCTGGAAGGATAGATTTGCCTATGATGTATTTTATGTCGATCATTGTAACTTCTTCCTCGACACGAGGATCGTCCTCCTGACAGTCGCCCGCGTTCTGCGGCGTCAGGGAATCGCACAAGACGGGCAGGCCACGATGGAGCCGTTCAGAGGCAACGTTGACTGAGCGTTTTCTCGTGTGGGGTGCAGGCGGTCATGGCAAGGTCATAGCCGATCTCATCCGCAGCGTCGGCGGAACAGTCGTCGGGTTTGCCGACCGGGACGTTGAGAAGGGAGGGATAGTGGTGGAGCCTGGCGGCACCACGGTAGTGGTCGATGAAGATCGGCTGATCCACGGGATCGTGGACGGCCGTGCTCTGCCGTGTAATGCGAATGCGCTCGCGTTGGGGATCGGAGAAAACGTTGCCCGCCTCGCCTGTCTCGCACGGGCGGGGCGGACGAGCATTCCGGCTCTGGTGCATCCTAGGAGCACGGTGAGCGAGTACTCGCATTTGGGCCGCGGGACGGTAGTCTTTGCGGGGGCGGTGGTGAACTCGGAAGCGCGGCTCGGTGAGGGAGTTATCGTCAACTCTGGATCGATCGTGGAGCACGATTGCGTCTTGGATGATGGCGTGCATGTGGCGCCGGGTTCCGTGCTCACTGGAGGCGTTCGTGTCGGACGCGCGACCCTCGTCGGGGCGCGCTCCGTTGTCTTGCCGGGAGTGGTCGTCGGGGAAGATGTGACGATCGGCGCCGGGTCGGTCGTGACTCGCGACGTGGCCAGTGGAGTCGCGGTCGCAGGAAATCCGGCGAAGCCCATTAGGAGGCGGGTCCATGCCTCAGAGTGATCGACCAAGACGGATCTATCTCTCGCCACCCCACATAGGGGAGCGCGAGCGCGCGTTGGTGACGGAAGCCTTCGACTCGAACTGGATCGCTCCCCTCGGGCCGCACGTCGAGGCATTCCAGCGCGAGTTTGCCGCCAAGGTCGGAAGCGGGCACGCTCTCGCGCTTAGCTCCGGCACTGCGGCGCTGCACCTTGCCTTGCAGCTGGTCGGCGTCGGACAGGGGCACGATGTCTTCGTCAGCACGCTCACCTTCGCCGCGAGCGCGAACCCGATTCGCTACCTCGGCGCCAATCCGGTGTTCGTGGACAGTGAACGGCAGTCGTGGAACCTCGACCCCGCGCTGGTGGCGGACGAGCTCGACGAGAGGGCGAAAGTGGGTCGCCTGCCGCGCGCCGTCGTCGTGGTCCACCTCTATGGCCAGAGCGCGAACCTCGACCCGATCATCGCCGCCTGCGCGCAGTACGAGGTCCCGCTCATCGAGGATGCCGCCGAGGCGCTCGGCGCGACGTATCGCGGGCGAGTCGTCGGCAGCTTCGGCCGAGCCGGAATCTTTTCCTTCAACGGGAACAAGATCATCACCACCTCCGGCGGTGGGATGCTCGTGTCCGATGACAAGCGGCTGATCGTGCACGCCCAGAAGCTGGCGAGCCAGGCGCGCGATCCGGCGCCCTACTACGAGCATTCGCAGGTAGGGTACAACTACCGGATGAGCAACGTGCTGGCGGCGATCGGACGCGGGCAGCTCGAGTTGCTCGAGCAGCGGATCGCCGCCCGCCGGCGGAACTTCGACTACTACGTGCAGGAGCTGAGCGACTTGCCTGGGCTCGAGTTCCAGGCCGAGGCAGAGTGGGGACGGCACACCCGCTGGCTTACCACACTCACCGTGAACCCCGAGGAGTTCGGTGTCGATCGGGATGCCATCCGCCTCAAGCTCGAAGCCGACAGTATTGAGTCGCGGCCGGTGTGGAAGCCGATGCACCTGCAGCCGGTCTTCCGCGAATTTCCACGTCTCGGCGGAGACGTTGCGGTGGACATCTTCGGCCGCGGGCTCTGCCTCCCCTCCGGATCCAGCCTCACGACCGAGGATCTGGACCGAGTGGTGAAGGCCGTTCGCTCCGCCTGCCGTGCCCCTGTGGGACGAATCGCTGCGAGGGCGTGATCGTCATCAGTCAGCAGCCGTAGGTCCTCACAATTCCCTCCTACAGGACGAGACGACTCGTGAAGACGATCCGCCTC
>DASPTK010000056.1:0-20822 GCA_035623475.1 Gemmatimonadaceae bacterium
AGAAGCGGATCTTCTCGCCGATGGCGTACACGCTGAGCTTCGCGCTTCTCGGCTCGGTGCTTCTCGCGCTCACCTTCGTCCCGGTGGCGACGAGCCTGCGCCGGCCACCGGAGGCGCCGCCGCCGGAACCGCGCGCGGCCAAGTGGCTCGTCCGCTCCTTCGCCCCGGCCCTCGACTGGGCGCTCGCGCACCGGCGCCTGGTGGTCGGCGGCGCCGTCGCCGCGTTAGGCCTGACGCTCGTGATCGCCCTCTCGCTCGGCTCGGAATTTCTTCCCGCCCTCGACGAAGGGAATATCTGGCTGACGGTCACAATGCCCGTCGGGATCTCCCTCGAAGAGGCGAAGCAGATCGAGGTCCAGGTGCGCCACGCGATCCTCCGATTCCCCGAAGTGAGACAGATCGTGACGCAGCTCGGGCGGCCCGACGACGGCACCGACCCCAAGGGGGCCAACAACCTCGAGCTGTACGCCGACCTCAAGCCCGGCGGCGAGTGGCGCGGCGGACACAACAAAGAAGATCTCGTGCGCCGAATGGACGATTCACTCTCGGTGATTCCCGGCCTCGACTTCAACTTCTCCCAGTACATCAAGGACAACGTCGAGGAGGCCCTCTCCGGCGTGAGAGGTGAGCTGGTGGTGAAGATCTTCGGGCCGGATCTCGGCGTGCTGCAGACGAAGGCGGGAGAGGTCGAGACAGTGCTGCGCGGCGTCCGTGGGGTTGCGGACCTCGCCGTGGAGCAACAGTTCGGGCAGCCACAGGTGCGCTTGGAGGTCGACCGTGCGGCGGCGGCGCGCTTCGGGGCGTCGGTGTCGGACGTGAACGACGCGGTCGAGACGGCGATCGGCGGACGCGCCGTGACGCAGATGCTCGAGGGGGAGCGCGTGTTCGACGTCCGGGTCCGACTGGTGCCTGACGCGCGGTCGAACGTCTCGGCGCTCGAGCATCTCCCCGTCGGCACTGCCGACGGCCGCTCCGTGCCGCTCGGGAGCGTGGCCCGCATCGTGAGCATCGAGGGCGCCTCGCGAATCTCTCGGGAGGCGAACGAGCGGCGGGTCGCCATCAAATGCTCGGTGCGTGGCCGGGACGAGGGAGGATTCGTCGCCGAAGCCCAGCGGCTCGTGGCGGCACGGGTGACCCTCCCGCCGGGGTACCGCGTGGTGTGGGGGGGCCAGTTCGAGAATCTTCGACGCGCCGAAGCGCGCCTCGCGCTCATCGTGCCGATGAGCATCCTGCTCATCTTCGCCCTCCTCTTCAGCGCCTTCGGCTCCCTGCGCTACGCCGTCCTGATCCTGGCGAACTTGCCGGTGGCGCTGGTGGGCGGGATCGCGGCGCTCTGGATGCGGCAGATGAATTTGAGCGTCTCGGCCGCCGTCGGATTCATCGCGCTCTTCGGGATCTCGGTGCAGAACGGCGTCCTCCTCGTCACGGAGTTCAATCGGCGCCGTCAGGAAGGGCGGTCGGTAGAGGACGCGGTACGCGAGGGGACGATGGATCGCGTCCTCCCCGTCACGATGACGGCGCTCATGGCTGCGATCGGACTCCTCCCCGCGGCCCTGTCCCATGGCATCGGCGCCGAGACGACGCGCCCCTTCGCGACGGTGATCGTCGGCGGGTTGGTGACGGCGACGGCGCTGACTCTGCTGGTGCTTCCGATCCTGTACTCGGCATTCCACGAGGAGGCACCGCGTGCGGCCGAGGGTTAGCGACGGGCTGGGTGCGACGCTCGCTCTTCTGGCGATCGGCTGCGCGACGAGCATCGGGTCGCACGAGAGCGGCGCGACCGAGCTGGTCGGCGAGTGGGTAGACGTCGCGAAGACGACCCCACGCGACAGCATGATCTGGGTGCTCGGCGCCAAGGGGGATGATCGTCTGCTGCGGCTGCGCCTGGCGACGACATCGGCGGGCTCTGACAGCGTGGAGCGCACCGACGACACCTACTCGCGCTGGTACCTGCAGGGGCGGCTCGACGACACGACCGGCCGAGCCCTCTGTTTCACCAAACGGCCGGCGCACTTCGGGCCTACCTGCTATCCCTTTCGGATGGACACCATCAAGGTCGATGGCGCGATGCGCCGGCGGATCGTGGTGCTGGGATACGCCGGCAGGCACCACACGACCGACCGACCACTGATTGAGCGCGTGCCATAGAGGCCGTTGCGAAGGCGGCTCACGTCGCCGTGATGGGCGCTGGGGGAGACGCCGTGCGTCCGGCCCGCCAGTACCTAACGCGGCGCGCCCGGGCCACATCGACCCGGACGCGCGCGCGTTCGCAACTCGGGGGCCCGCCAGACTACTAGGGCCCGAGCACCGGAAGCGGAGACGGCTCGTAGAGCTGCTGGCTGAAAGCGCCGAGGAATTGCGTCTGCCCCCAGCAGTAGGCGTGGCCCGTCCCCTTCTGTAAGCCGCACACCGCGGCGCCGCTCCAGGTGAGGGAGCTGAATTTGAGCCCCCCGACAACCGCTGCTGGTGCCGTGTGCGGGTTGTTGTCGACCGACCCGATCCCGTCGATACCGTTGCCGTTGTAACCCCAGCACATCGCGTCGCCCGCGGCGGTGAGTGCGCAATTGCCGGAAATGCTGGCGAATGAATTCCCGCCCGTTACGGGAACCGGCTCCAGGTGCTGGCTCGTCGTACCATCGCCGAGCTCACCATTCGCGTTCGCTCCCCAGCAGTACTCGTGTTGAGCAGCGTCCAGGGCGCACGCGCTTTGCGTGTTCATTGCGACGTCGACGAACTGCACCGAGCCACTCACGAGGGTCGGCGTTCCTATCCGCGTCTGGCTGCCATTTCCGAGGTTTGCGTATTCGCCGCCCCAGCACAGAACGCCACTCGTGCCGGGAGTCGCCGTCGACAAGATTCCGCAGAAGACCCCGGCGCTGCCGACGATCTTCTTGTACTTGTGGTTACCCACGACGAGCTGAGGAACGGGGACGGGAGCGGCGGAGGCCGGTGTGTTCGCATCGCCGCTGCCAATCGCGCCATAGGCGCTTTGTCCCCAGCAATAGGCGTCGCCCGCGGTCGATACGCCGCAGATGCTGGTGAAGCCGCTGGCGATGGAGGTGAACTTGAGCGCCGTGGAGACCGCGGTCGGCACGAGATAGCGCTTCACCACCGACGTGTCGTTCACACCGATGTATTGGGCGATCCCCCAGCAGTACGCTGTGCCATTGATGTCGAGGCCGCAGTTCGCCGATTGGCCGAGCGCCATCTGTGTGAAGTGGATCCCTCCCGGCACCTTGGTGGGCCTCGTGGCAAAGTTCGTGTCGACGCCTAACGCCGTCTGCCCGTCGATGTTGCCCCCCCAGCAGTAGGCCGTCCCGTCGCCGAGGAGGCCGCAGGTTGCGGACGCGACGGGCCCACTCCATATCGATGCGAAGGAGAGCGTCGCAGCAACGGTCTTGGTGCTGAACATGACCTGGTTCAGCCCGGGAGCGGTCGCATTCGCATTGTTCGTAGTGCCGGAGGTCGCCCCGACGGTCCACTGAGCGGTCGCGATCCCGTCGGCGCCCGTGGTCACCGGTGCGCTCGGGTTGACGGACCCGCCCCCCGACTGCACGGCGAAGGTCACGGCGACGCCGGCCTTGGGATTCGAGTAGATGTCGGTGGCCAGTGCCTTGATCGTCACCGATGAGCCGGAGGCCACGCTCGCCGAGTCTACACTCGCCTTCTTGAGGAGGCTCGCCGGTCCGGCGACGCTGGCGATCTGGAAGGTGACCGAGCTCCCTCCCACCGACGCGGTTACCGACTGCGGCCCGGCGGTCGTGCCGAGGATGAAGGTGTTGCTGCTCGTCCCGTCGTTCCCGGAGGTCGTGGACGCGTGACCGAGCGTGCCCCCGCCCGAGTGCGTCCAGGTGATGGTCGCGTTGGCCGCCGGATGGTTCTGGGAGTCACTCACCTTCACGACCATCGGGTCGGCCTGCTTGGCCACCTCCTTTCCCGTCTGGTTGCCACCCGACACGATGGCGATCGACAGATTGCTCGCACTCTGCCCGCACAGCGTCGTGAGGGCGCAGTCGATCGTGATGATGACCCCCCGCAGGGTCCCCTGGGCGAGCGTCGCCTGCTGTGACCCGGTCGCGGTGTTGCCGCTGATCGGTGCCGGGGCGGAGCCACTGATGTTGAACCCTGCCTGGAAAGGAGCGAAGAGGCACGACGTCACGAACGAGGGCGCGCCGACGCAGGCGCCGGTGGACTGACCGGCGGTGGAGCTGGTATTGCCAGCGGATGCAAGCCAGGCCGCCGACGGGAGGTTGACCAGGAGTCCCGCCGCCGTGGCGCCGAACGGCCCTCCGGGGGGGACGCCCGCCGTCAGGATGATCTTCGTGCCTAGGGCGTACGCCAGCATGCCGCTCACCACCAACTGCCCGCTCCCGGTTGGCGGGGCGTGGATGAGCGTCGCCTGGAAGCCGTACGCTTGGAAACCAGTGCCGGCCGCCGCTGCGGCGCCGACGAGGTCCGCGTTCACGCCGCCGTTAGGCACGCGACGCAACGTCCCGCTCACCGAGACATTGGTCACCTTGTCGATGAGCTGGATGGCGAGCGCGCTCCCCTGCAGTGCCGCGGAGGCTTGGGCGTTCCCCGTTCCGACTTGGGTGGCGAGCTGCTGGAGCTCCCCCTGAAGTGTCGCGCGGTCCTGCGCCGATGGCGCGACATCGTTGCTCGTTGGCCCGGAGGTCTTGTCGCTGCTGCACCCGGCCGCAGCCATGGCGAGTGCGAAGGTGGCGACGGTGGCGAGAGTGGCGGTCCGCATACGGCCTCCCCGAACGGTTCGACCCTCTGAGCGGCCGCGGAATGCGCCACCACTCGATGTGGGGTCTCGCTCGTTCTACGAGAGGCACAAGGATTTCTTCTCACCCCCTGCCCCACTCCCGCGGGAGGGCCGGGTGCTGAGGCCGATCAGTCCTCGCCCTTCTCCTTCTTCTCCTTCTTCTCCCGGGGTGGTGCCTTGGCGTCGAACTCGGCCTGCAACGCGCGAAGGCGCCTCACCCCGTAGACCACCGTGACACCCATGATGATCACGAGCAAACCGACGAGCCGGCGCTCGAGGTGGAAGTCGCCTCCGCGGACTGCGGCGTAGCTGGCGGAGATCAGGAAGAGAATCGTCAGGTTGAGCACCCAGTTGACGGCCTTGGGCACCACGTAGGGGAGCGTGCCGAATCCGCCCAGCTGATAGAGAAGAAAGGGGACCACGGCGATCGCCGGCAGTAGCTCCGAGGCGCCGAGGCTGATGGTGATCGCGCCGGGAGCCGGAGCGTGAAGGAGGGTGCTCGTCGACAGCTCGTGGAAGAGCGATGGCAGTGCGCAGAGGAAGGGCACCACGCTCAGAAGTTCGAGCACCAGGCTACCGCTCCACACCCCCGTGCGCGAAGCACTCGTCGCTCCCGCATCCGCGGACTCCGCACCGATGAAAAGGCCCGCGACCACCGCCGACGCGCTCGCGAGCATCAGGAGCTCGACCGAGATCCCGAAACCTGTTGGTTCGCCGGTCTTGAGGAGCAGGATGGCCATGAAGCCGGGCGTGTAGAACATCACCCGGACCAGTCGGGCCCATACCCGCGCATCTCGGTCGGGGGGAAGCACCGGCAAGGGGCGTCCATCGACGCCGATCGTCGCTCTCTCTTTCGCCATTTCGTTACTCCGCTCGCGGCGCCGCAGGGGTATCGAAGCGCGATGAGTCTGCGACTCTCAGGTACCCGGCGCAACTTCCCCGGCCCATGGCCGGAATCATGAGGCGGCCGAGTCGTCCTCGAGAGGGCTAGCTAGCTGGCATCCCTGTTGGCGCTGTCGAGCGCTCCGCTTCTCCCTTCCCTTCCCCCTCGGGCCCCTCCTCGGCCACGCTGTGAGACAGGGCGTAGCGAAGACGCGCGCCGATGCCACCCACCTGATCGAGGAGTTGCGCGACCGCGCGAGAGACTTCCTCCACCGCCGCACCCTGAGCGACTGCGGCACGGACGGCATCTTCCGCGTCGGTGAGGTGCTCCTCCAGGTATCTCGGCGTGAAGTACAGCTCCCGCACCCGAGCCTCCTCGAGCGCCTGACGAGTGGCGTCCGCGCCGCGCGCCACGGTCTCCCCCTCCACGGACGCGATGATCTCGGACACGTGGCGAAGATCCGCCTGGTCGCGAAGGTAGGACGCCCCCTCCTGCGCCGCAGCCGCGATCTGCGCTCCCGTCGCATGGACGTCGAGCGCCTCGAGCTGGAGCACCCGATCACCCGCGCCGCGCTGGAGTGCACGGGCGATGTGCGCACTCACCTCGGGGATACCGCCAGTCAGGATCCACGCGTTGGGAGCGGCCAGGGCAACGGCCCTGTTCGCCACATCATGAATCATCCGTGATGTGCCGGCTTGGAGCGCATGCTGCGTGGCGTCTCGTCCGGTCGTCCCCCGCGTCCCGGGATGGAAGCCGGGACGGGCCTCGTCGCCCATGTGCGTCGGGGGCTCCGTTGCGGCGTGCGCGTGGATCGTCTCCGCGGGTCGCAGGAGTCCCGCCGCGTATCTGTAGAGCGTGGCCTTCCGTGCATCGGCGACCACGATGACGACCGGCCGCGTCTGTTTCAACACGCGAACGTACGGGCCCATCAACATGCCCGTCCTCCACGCGGCGAGGGTGGGCGTCGGCGCTGGTAGCTGCTCCACATCGTGGACGCCATCCGCACTAATGAAGGCGACCCAGCCCGGCGCGCCTATCGCCCCATCCACCTCGACGAGCTGCGCGTCGAGCAGCTCCAGGCAACGCTCGAAGGTGGCTCGCTGATCGTGAGACGCCGTGGCGAGCCGCCGCTTGATCTCTTTCAGCGAATGATCCAACTCGACGCGCCAGGCATTGCGTGCGGCGGGATTGTCGGCGGCTCCGTCGAGGTAGACCGTGAGCACCATCTGATCGCGCAGCAGATGCGACAGGGAAACCAGCTCGACATACGTCAACATGGCGACTACAAGCCTCGAGAGAGGGCGAGCGCTAAGGACTCAGCGCAAGTTGCACTCCACCAGGGAGACTTGCGTATGGGGGAACCTCCCAGTTGGCCGTCCGGGTCGTGCTCTCGCGCCGTCGGGGGATCAAGCTGGCGTCGCGGCCGATAATGTCGGAGCTTCAGTGGGTGCCGGCACATCCCGTGGGAGGAGGTGAACATGACCGAACCGCGCGTTGACCTGACCCGCGTCACGCTATCCGTCGTTTTCATTCTAGCGCTGATTCTGGCGTCAGCGTGGACGATCCGTCCCTTCCTCGGCGCCGGCATTTGGGCGACGATGCTCGTGGTCGCGACCTGGCCGCTACTCCTTCGAGCGCAGGAATTGTTGGGCGGACGCCGGTGGGCGGCCGTGACCGCCATGACGCTGGCGATGGCGCTAGTCCTGGTCGTGCCGTCGACGTTGGCGATCATGAGCATCGCGTCGAACGCCGGCGATGTCAGCGCCTTGGCGTCGCGACTCGCCAGTGGTGAGGTCCCGCTCCTCCCGGACTGGGTCACCGGTCTTCCTTTGGTTGGCAAACCCCTCGCGGAAGGCTGGGCCAAGATCAGCGCCCCGGGGGCCGGAGGTCTCG
Organism: Gemmatimonadaceae bacterium; assembly: GCA_035623475.1. Classification (GTDB taxonomy): domain Bacteria; phylum Gemmatimonadota; class Gemmatimonadetes; order Gemmatimonadales; family Gemmatimonadaceae; genus DASPTK01. The sequence continues at coordinate 7,545 of DASPTK010000056.1, forward strand.
CGACGTATCTCCGTCCGTATACGACCAACGTCGTCCAGTGGTTCCTCGCCCGCCTCGGCGACGTCGGCGGCGCGCTCGTTCAGTTCCTGCTCACCCTCGGCATCGCTGCGGTCATGTACGCCACCGGGGAGTCCGCAGTCGCCGGCGTTCGCGCCTTCGCGAAGCGACTCCTCGGCGATCGCGGTCCGCCAACGATCGACCTGGCGGGAAAGGCCGTGCGGAGCGTCGCCCTAGGCGTGGTCGTCACCGCGCTCCTGCAGTCCGCGCTCGCCGGCATCGGGCTCGCTGTGGCCGGCGTGCCTTACGCGGCCGTCTTCACCGTCGTGATGTTCATCCTCTGCATCGCGCAGGTCGGACCCTGGTTCGTCATGATACCGGCGGTGATTTGGGAGTACTCCACTCGCGGCGGAGGATGGGGAACCGGACTCCTGATCTGGACTCTCATTGTCGGAGTGGGAGACAACGTGGTCCGGCCATGGCTCATCACCCGGGGCGCGAAGATCTCACTCATGCTCATCCTCCCAGGCGTCATCGGGGGCCTCATCTCCTTCGGGCTGCTGGGAGTGTTCATCGGCCCGGTGTTGGTCGTCGTGACCTACACGCTGTTGGAGGCATGGGTGCGCGATGATCACATGGCGAGCGCGGCGTCGAGCTCGAGCGCGTAGCCTTTCTCGGCGGGGTGCGTGGCATTCGGCTCGTCGGCGTCCGCACGCGCGCCAACTGCCGGCGTTGCTGTCCGTCCGCCGCCGGACTGAGGTCTCGCTGGGCGGGGCGTGGGCACTCGGCCCGTCGGCGCCGGCGCTTACACGCTTCGAGCCGGCGGCCGCTTCGCGGCGCCGTCTCTCGCTACGCGCCCAGCGCCTCCTCAGCCGAGTACCCACGCCCCTGAGAGAGATCTCGACTCGCGGCAGCCAAACACTGGCGTGGCTCCTGGCCAACGCGCGCGGTCAGGCCGTGCCAACGCCGCGCTCTCGCGTGCGTCGAGTCTGCGCGCCGCAGGTCGTGCACCGGGCCGCGTCCATGGTGAGTGCGCGCAGGCAGAACTGCCTTGCCCCTCGCCGGGCTCGCCGCCTCGGGCAGACCCCTTCAGCGCGCGCAGGTTGCCCGCGCGACCTGCATTTGCGCGAAGCTGGACCAGGGTGCGGGCGCTCGGCTGAGGAGGCGCTAGGCGCGTAGCGAGAGACAGCGCGCGCCCTTTGTGCGCTGGCTCGAAGCGTGTAAGCGCCGGCGCCGACGAGCCGAGTGCCCGCACCCACTCCGGCGCGACCTTGCCCGACGCGCGCCTAGTTGGACCTGTTCCGGCTGGCGGGGGGGACGATGCCGTTCATGCGAAGGTACTCGACGATCTGGCCGTAGTGATCGAAGGCGTGTTCGACACCGAACACCGCGAGGTGCAGGCGGATCTCTTTGCTGTGCGGTGCGGGCTGGAGCATGTTCGCGGTCGTGAGCGTCGCGGCGGCGCGGTGCCCGAGGGCAAAGGACTGCTTGAGGAAGTCCATGATCTCCGCCTTGCTGTTCAAGTTCTCCGGGCCGGCTTCGTCGGCCACCCCTTGGGGCAACGAGTCGCCGGTGAGCGGGGCCCAAATCAGATAGTTCGACGCCGCGACGTGCTTCACCTGTGCGGCGAAGCTCCGCACTCCCTTGAACTCGCTTCCCGGGATGTTGAGGCTCTCGGGCGAGAAGTTGAACTTGTCCTCCGGCATCGCTTCGGCTGCTTCCACGAACTCCTTCTCGACCGTGCTGATCTCGTGGTCGACCACGGACGCGAGCGTCGGCAAAGGAGCGGCGTGCCGTGCGGCGCCAGGGCCGCGACTCCACGCGACCATAGCAAGGATGAGTGCTGTTGGGAGTATCCAGACTGTCTGCCGCTTCATGGTCTCTCCTGGACGGGAGTGCAAAGGCTCATCGCGCTCAGGTCGTTACTGCTCTAGTAGTTACCGTAGTGCCGGCGTGTGCGGTTTAACTCCCGCCCAGCACCTGCTTCTTGAACCCGTCGCCCGGTCCCGGCTTCGGGCCGATCCACGCCTTGAGGATGGCATCGGCGAACTCCTTGCCGGCGATCGTCCCCTTCGATTTGCCGGCCACGACGACCTCGGTGCCGGTACCCGGCACGTACGTGAAGACGATTTGTTGCTTGTCCTTCACGTCCTCCATCCACCCGCAGAGGGTGACAAAGTCCGCCTTGAGCTGCGCCGAGGCGTCCGGGGAATTGTCGGTGAGCGCGTCGTTCCACGCCTCACACAGCTTCCCCTTGTCCACGTCGTGCACGAAGGAGAGGACCATCTGGCGTGGCTCATCGGCCGCGAGCACCGCGCTGGCACTGGTCGACTTCGTGGCCAGGTAGAGCGCCCCCACGTAGACCTTCACCACGAACTTCTTGCGCACCCCGGCGCCGTTCAGACTCAACGTCTGTCCGGCCACGACCACGGTGGTGGGGATCGCCACATCGCTGACCGTCGTGTCACTCGGCGCGACCGACAGCGTGCCAGCGAAGGCGAGGAGGGTGAGAATCAGCATGGAAGGCCTCCGAATGGGCGACCGCGTTCAAGCGAAGGTGTCGCGGCACTTCCCGCTTCGCTAGCCTTTTTGCCGGACTGGCGCCCCCGTAGTCGCCGGTGGTGATGGCAGCCAGCGCGCTCTCGTCAAGGGGCCTGCGCGTCCGTATCTTGGTGCGGATGAGTCCGCCCCACATCCGTCAACCGAGGGAGCCGTCATGGGCGCAGTGATCCCGCTCAGCGATGCCACACGACGTCCGGTGCGTTTCCCCATCGTCACGCTGGGGCTCATCGTCGCCAACTTTGTCGTCTTCGGCTTCGAGATAGCCGGTGGCGAACCGTTCGTGCTCCGATGGGCAGCGACTCCTGCGAACATCGCCGCCGGCGGTCACTGGATCACCCTCTTCACCTCGATGTTCCTGCACGGGAGTTGGTCGCACATCCTCGGGAACATGGTCTTCCTCTGGGCCTTCGGCCCCGAGGTCGAGGACGCAATGGGATCCCCGCGGTATCTCGCCTTCTATCTCCTGGGCGGTCTGGTGGCGATGGGGGCGCAGATCGCAATGAACCTCAGCTCGACGGCCCCTAATCTGGGAGCCAGCGGGGCGATCGCCGCCGTCATGGGCGCGTTTCTCGTGACCTACCCGCAGGACGAAATTCGAGTGCTCCTCGTGATATTAATCTTCGTGCGCGTCGCGTTCATCCCGGCAGCGGTCCTGATTGGAGTCTGGTTCCTCACCCAGCTCGCGAATGTCGGATCCGTTGCCTCAGTGCAGGGTGGCGGCGTCGCGTACATCGCGCACGTCTGCGGACTCCTGTTCGGAGCGGCTGCCGGCAAGCTGTTCGAGAGGCAGGGTCGAGTCGCCGCCTAGCGGTGCGCAGCGGCCGGAGGAGAGGCCTAACGAATCTCCGGCCCGCCCCGGCGATTGTCGCGCACGAATCGGTCGCGCGCGGGCATGCGCACCGCCGGGAGTGTCGAGGCGTCGAGCACGGCATCGGTGCTCACGATGCCGTTACTGGCGAGGAGCCAGGCGATCACGGCGTACGTCTCGTCCGCCGTGAGAGAGCCGGGGGCGTTCTGCGGCATCGCGCGCGGGATGTAGTCGAAGAGGGTGGTGGCGTACGGCCAGTAGCTGCCGATCGTCTGGAGCTTCGGCGGACCGCCCTTCCCCCACGCGTCCCCGCCGACGAGAGGTGGAGCGGGCCCCTCGGTGCCGGTGGGCCCATGACACATTGCGCAGTGCGCCAGATAGACGCCCTTCCCCTGCGATGCAGAGCCTTTGCCTGGCGGGAGGCCGGCACCATCGGGACGAACGTCGCGAGCCCAGAGGGCGACGAGGGCGGAGTCGGCCGGCTTGCCGAAGGCGAAGCGCGCGGGAGCGCCGGGCGGCGACTGTGCCAGCGCCACGCCCTCGGTCTCGCTCGTGCTGCTATTGTTAGGCGCGGAGCAGGCTGCCACTGAGACGGCGAGAATGGCGGCGACCGCAACCCGGAGCAGCGGCGGCCGGACGCGGGAGTGCGACCGCGTCGACGTTGGCCGGCCCCCACGCGGACTCACAGAGTCTCTCCCAGAGCGAAGGTCACCGCGCCATCGCGCGCGATCTTCCAGGGACGAATGTTGTTCGCGTGGTAGAACGTTCGAGGTCCACGGGCGGCGGCGAGCTGGCTGTAGGTCGGCTGCGTATACCCCGTCTCGTCGACCGCCCGGCTCATGATCACGGAGTCGGCACCGCTCCAGTTCCAGAGGTGACGGAAGCGCACCGTGCACTTGGGCAAGACGGGGCGCTGCAGCTCCGCGGGCGCCCAGGTGCGTCCGCCGTCGGTGCTCACGTCGACGCGGGTGATCCGTCCGCGCCCGCTCCATGCCAGCCCGCGAATCTCCCACCAGCCGCGCTCCGGCAGCACCCATGGGTACGTCGGGAATGTCACGATCGACTTGGCGTCCATCACGAAGCTGAACTGACGCGCGGTGCCGTTGTCGAGGGGATCCGTGTACTTCGACGTCTCCTCGCGTGTCATCGTCGGCTGATCGGTGACCTCGATCCTCCGGATCCACTTGATGTTCGTATTCCCTTCCCACCCCGGGAGGAAGAGGCGCGCGGGGTAGCCCTGCTCCGGCCGGATCGCCTCGCCATTCTGCGCGTATGCGACGATCGCGTCGTCGAGTGCCTTCTCCATCGGAATGCTCCGATCCATGTGCGCCGAGTCGTTCCCTTCCGCCAGGAGCCACGATGCTCCCGGTCGCACGCCGACTTCCCGGAGGAGCGTCGCGAGCGGGACGCCTGTCCACTCGCTGGTGCTCAACAGTCCGTCCATCTGTTGCGGCGTGAGATCCTTGGCTGCGTTCGGGTTGTAGCCTGGCCCGCCATTGCCGGAGCACTCCAAGAAGAACAGTCGGGAAACGGCGGGAAAGCGCTTGAGATCCGCGAGCCTGAACACGGTCGGGCGCTCGACCATTCCGTGAATCAAGAGCTGGTAATCGGCGGCAGTGATCGCAGGCACACCGCCATGATGCCGCTCGTAATGGAGATCGGCAGGGGTAATGATGCCATCGAGGAGATGGAGCGGCGTGTAGGACTGAGACGACGGCACGGGCGGCCCGGTCAGGCGTCTCGGCTGCTCGTCAGGCGCACGCGTGCCGAGCTGGGAGACCATCCGGCCGAGCGCAGGCGGGAACGGCATCGGCGCCTGTTGCGCCAGAAGGTCGATGGCATCGAAGCGCGTCTTGACCAGCCCAGCCGCCACAGCGCCGGAGGTGGCGGCGAGCCACGCGCGCCGGGAGAGTCCGCGGTCTCGCATCACCGAGCTCCCGAGAGAAAGGTGCACGCGCCTATAGCGCGCGGCCGCGCCGTCGACGAGCCCAGGTTTCTTCGGCGGCCGCACAGCGCTATGCAAGGTAAGATGACGTAGTCTGCCCCCGTCGCCAGGCATAGCGCTCCGGAGAAGTCGGCGTGCGCTGGCCTCCCCAGACGAGCCGCCCCATCGCCATCGACGGCGGCTGGATCGCGCCCGAATGACACGTCGCCGCGCCCGGCGGTAGATTCGTGCCGCACGTTCGGCCGGCCATTGCTCGCCCCCCACCGCTCTCGATGACCCAGCCCACCCCCACCCCCACCCCCACCCTCGCGCGCCGACTGACCCTCACCGGCCTCGTGGCGACTGGCGTCTGCTCGATGATCGGCGTCGCGATCAACACGATCCCCTTCACCATGCAGCGGAGCGTCCCGGGGATCGGCCCGAACGTGCTCCTGGCGTTCGTGATCGCCGCGATCCCCGCGTTCCTCGCCGGGCTCGCCTTCGCCGTTCTCGCATCGGCGATGCCGAACGCGGGAGGGACGTACGTCTACGCCAGCCGGGCGTTGAGTCCCTACCTCGGATTCGTCGCCAGCTTTTCGCAGTGGCTGGCGATCTGCGTGGGGATGGGGATCGTCTCGTACCTCCTGATGCCCTTCCTTCGCGACCTTGCACTCGCCCTGGGCGCGCGGACGGTGGCGGCGGTGCTCGATCAGCCGGCGGTGCGCATCATCGGACCGCTCGCGCTCATCTGGGCGGCCGCATACGTGAACATCCGCGGCATTCGCGCATACCAGCGCACTGTCGTCCCGCTGATGTTTCTCACCCTCGCGATCGGCGCGGTAGTGATCGTCGCAGGATTCTCGTACACGCACGCCGAGTTCGAGGCAGCGCTGCTCGCCCGCAACGGCGTGAGGGTCGGCGATCCGGCGATCACGCGGCTCCCACTGTCGGCGCTGCTATCAGCGGTCCCGGTGATCTTCGCCTGCTTCATCGGCTTCGAGTCGATCGCGCAGGCGGGGGGAGAGGCCGCCGACCCACGCCGGCTCCCGCTCGCGATCCTCATCGCGGTAGTCGGCGTGGCCGCCTTCTACCTCCTCTTCACCGCCGCGGTCTACCATGCGGTTCCCTGGCGCTACGTCGCCGACCAGGCGATGACCTCTGACGTGACGGCGCCCGGCCTCCTCGGCTACCTTCTCCCCCGCTCGTGGGCGGTGATCGTCCTGGCGGGAATGTCGGTGGCGTTGGTCAAGGACCTTCCCGCGATGTTGATGGGGATCTCGCGCCTCCCCTTCGCGTGGGCGGAGGATGGGATCTTTCCCGCCCCGCTGGCCGCCGTGCACGAGGTGAGGCGCACGCCGTACGTCGCGATCATGGTGACGGCCGTCATGGCCTCCCTCGCCGTCATGGGCTGCGCGCTCGCCGGCGACTTCCTGCGCGCGGTCGATGTGGCGGTCACCGCGATCCTCGTGAACTACGTGCTGATGTCGCTCTCGGTGCTCACCCTGCCGCGACGGAACGCGGTGATCGCCTCGCGGATTACGGCGCTGCGCGGCGCGGTGCTGCGTGACACCGTCGCCGCCTTGGGCATGATCTCGCTTGGCGCGCTGCTCCTCGTGCAGTGCTGGCGCGACCTGCACGCGGACCACCCCTGGTACCTCAGCACCACGTGGGGCTGGGTGGTCGTGGTCGCGGTGGGGACGGCACTCTACGTCCGCGAAGTCCGCCGGCTCCGAAACGCGGGGGTCGATCTCGACGCACGCTTCCGCGAGGCGCCGTCCCAATGACCGTCGAGCGCATGACGCTCGCTCCGGGACTCGAGATCGCGCGCGCGATCACGGGGCTCTGGCAAGTGGCAGATCTCGAGCGCGACGGCACGCGCGTCGATGCGAGCGCCGCCGCCGTCGAGATGGCGCGCTACGCCGCTGGCGGCTACACGACCTTCGACCTCGCCGACCACTACGGGTCGGCGGAGGACCTGGTGGGGGAGTTCCGGACGAGGGAGGCGGAGGCCGCGCACTGCCGCTTCTTCACCAAGTGGGTGCCCGGGCCGGGTCCGGTCACTCGCGAGATGGTGCGCGCCGCCGTGGACCGGGCATGCTCTCGGATGCGCACCGAGCGCATCGACCTGCTGCAGTACCACGCTTGGAGCTACGCCGATCCCGGCTGGATCGACGCGCTCTTTCACCTGGCCGCGCTCCGGCGCGAAGGTCGGATCGCGCAACTCGGCCTAACGAATTTCGATACGGCGCACCTGCGCATCGCACTGGCGAGCGGGATCCCTATCGTCTCGAACCAGGTGAGCTGCTCCCTGCTCGACCGCCGCGCGGCGGGAGCGATGAGCGAGCTCTGTCTCGCATCCGGTGTGCGGCTCCTCGCGTACGGCACCGTGGCCGGAGGTTGGCTCAGCGATCGCTGGCTCGGTGCGCCGGAGCCCGACTGGGAGCGCACCGGCACCTGGTCGCAGATGAAGTACGGACGATTCCTCCGTGTAGCCGGTGGATGGGACGCCTTGCAGCGGCTGCTCGCGGCACTCAAGCCCATCGCGCAGCGCCACGGCGTCTCGATCGCGAACGTGGCGAGTCGCGCGGTTCTCGAGATGCCCGCGGTCGCCGGTGTGATCATCGGCGCGCGCCTGGGCGCCAGTGAGCATCGACAGGACAATCTGCGCCTCTTCTCCTTCGCGCTCACGAACCGCGACCGAGAGGAGTTGGCGGCTGTGCTTGCGACGCTGCAGCCTATTCCGGGCGACTGCGGCGACGAGTATCGGCGGCCGCCATATTTGACCGCGGCGGGGGATCTCTCGCATCACCTCGAGCACCTGCCGCCGCCCTTCCATACGGAGCCCGGCGCGGCGGGACGAGTCATTGCCTTGTCGGGGACTACCTGGGAGGAGGCAGCCGGCTTCGCGCGCGCGGTACGCGTGGGCGACCGGATTCTCGTCTCGGGCACCACCGCCACGCACGCCGGTCACCCGATCGGCGGGAGCGACCCGACGGCGCAGACGCACTTCGCGATCGACAAGATCGAGGGGGCGCTCCAGTCGCTCGGCGCGCGTCTCGAACAGGTGGTCCGGACGCGCGTCTACGTTCGGCACATGGAGGACTGGGAGGCAATCGCCCGCGCGCATGGCGAGCGCTTCGGCGCCATCCGCCCCGCGAACACGCTCGTCCGCGCGGACTTGGTCGGCGACGAGTACCTCGTGGAGATCGAGGCGGAGGCCGTGGTCGGCACGGTCCTGCCGGGCACATCCGATTGAGTGCAACGATCGGATCTCTGACGATCGGATCTCCTTGACGGCTGCGCCGAGAGCGCCGTTCGTACTACTCCCAGTGGACACCGTCATCAATGGGAGGAGACCATGACCCCACCTACTGCCACGCAAGAGCGCCCCGATCGGGCAGCTGACAAGAGCGGGATTCGCCCATTCAAAGTAGGCTTTCCGGAGGCCGAGCTCACCGAACTGAAACGGCGCATCAATTCGACGAGGTGGCCCGAACGCGAGACTGTGAAGGATGCGTCGCAGGGGGTGCAGTTCGACACGACGCAGAAGCTCGCACGTTACTGGGCGACGGAACACGACTGGCACAAGTGCGAACAGCGACTGCAGGCACTGCCGCATTTCATCACCGAAATCGATGGTCTCGACATTCACTTCATTCACGTGAAGTCGAAGCACGAGAACGCGCTGCCGGTCATCATCACACACGGCTGGCCAGGGTCGATCATCGAGCAGCTCAAGATCATCGAGCCATTGACCGATCCGACCGCGCATGGCGCGAGCGCGGCCGACGCCTTCCACGTGGTGATTCCGTCGTTGCCCGGCTACGGCTTTTCAGGCAAGCCGCCAGCGGGCGGCTGGGACCCACCCCGCATCGCGCGGGCCTGGGCTACGCTGATGAAGCGCCTCGGCTATGACAAGTACGTGGCGCAAGGCGGTGATTGGGGGAATTTCGTGTCAGAGATGATGGCGCTCCAGCAACCTGCGGGACTGCTCGGCATCTCCACCAACATGCCGGCGACCGTGCCGGCCGACATTTCCAAAGCCCTCGCGCTCGGCGGCCAGCCGCCAACCACCCTGTCAGCCGAGGAGCGGCGGGCGTGGGATCAGCTGGCCTTCTTCTACACGAAGGGTCTCGGCTACGCTAACGAGATGGGGCTCCGACCGCAGACGCTGTACGCGCTCGCGGATTCGCCCGTCGGGCTGGCAGCCTGGATCCTCGATCACGACGCGGCCAGCTACGCGCTCATCGCGCGTGTGTTCGATGGGCAGTCCGAGGGCCTGACGAGGGACGACATCCTCGACAACATCACGCTCTACTGGTTGACGAACACGGCGGTCTCGTCGGCTCGCCTATATTGGGAGGCGCGGCAAACGGCACAGACCGGATTCTTCGACGTCAGGGGCGTTACCATCCCGGTGCACGTGATGGCATGCCCGGACGAGATCCATACGGCACCGCAAAGCTGGGCGGAGAAGGCGTACCCGAAGCTTCTCCACTACAGTAGGCTCGCCAAGGGCAGCCACTTTGCGGCATGGGAGCAGCCGAAAGCGTTCTGCGAGGAACTTCGCATCGGACTCAGATCACTGAGGTAGTTAGGCAGAGAAGAGGCGCGACATTCGTCGCGCCTCTTCTTGTGTCGCATGACCGGCGCCCCGCGCCAACACTCACTCCCGACTCCCGCAAGACTTTTCGCGCCGGGCACCCCGACTATGCGCCTCCTCTCGCGACGGTCCTTTCTCACCGAAACCGCGACATCCTCGGCCCGCCTCGCGCTCGCAGCGTCGGTCATGCCGCAGGCGCTTCGCGACTCGTGGAGTCGGAGACACGCCGCCGGCCACCCAGCTGGAGAGCCCTTCGCCGATCTACGTCAGATCGCACCAGGCGTGTGGGCGGTGATCTCGAACCCAACGAGCGGCGATCGAACCACGCTGGCGAACGGCGGGCTGATCGCGGGATCGGACGGCGTGCTGGCGATCGAAGGCTTCTACACGGCGGCGGGGGCGGCGTGGCTCGCGCAGCGATCTCGCGAGCTGACGGGAAAGTGGCCGACGCACGTCGTGATCACACACTATCACGCCGACCACGCGAATGGCGTCGGTGGTTACGTCACCGCCGATGCGCACCCCGGCATCCGCGCGACCGGCACGACGCGCGACCTGGTGCTCGCACGCAACCAGCCGAGCGACGATGCGCGCATGGCGTTAGGCGGAGCGGTGATGCTCGACGCGGCGACACCGACGGTTCTGGATCTCGGCAAGCGCACGGTGCGCATCGTCCCGCGAAGCGGGCACACGGACAGCGATTGCAGCGTGGAGCTCGACGACGCCGACGTGGTGTTCTGCGGGGACCTCTTCTGGAACGCGATCTTCCCCAACTACGTGGACGCCATTCCGTCGCGCCTTCCCAGCGCGGGTCGCGCGCTGCGCCGGAGCAGCACGAAGACGTCGTACGTGCCCGGACATGGCGCGCTGGCGACGGACGCCGATCTCGCTCGGTACCTGGCGATGATCGACGAGGTGGAGCGCGCAGCACGTGCGGCGCACCGACAGGGCACGCCGGCCGCGACCGCGGCGTCTGCGTTCCAGCTCCCCGTGTCGCTTGGCGAGTGGATGATGTTCAACAAGGTGTTCTACGAGCGCGCGTTCACGGCTTGGTATCGCGAGCTTGACAGTGGCCCGCGCTGACCACGCGCTGGTCGCGCGGCGCAACGCTTGCATACTGCCTCCGCGCGCACCGGCACTCCGCCTCGTTCCTGAAAATACCAAGCTCGACTGGAGGGGAAGAGAATGAGTAATCGACCTAGCATAGTCCTCGTCCACGGAGGATTCGTTGATGGCTCCGGATGGGACGGGGTATTCGAGATCCTGCGAAAGGTTGGCTACAACGTCGCCGTCGTTCAGAATCCGACGATCTCGCTGACAGGCGATGTTGCCGCTACGCGAAGCGTGATCAAGGCGCAGAGCGGTCCGGTGATCCTCGTGGGCCATTCATACGGAGGTGCCGTCATCACCGAGGCGGGCAACGATCCGAAGGTCGCGGCGCTCGTGTACATCACGGCCTTCGCCCCCGACAACGGCGAGTCCGTCGGTACGCTAATCGCCAATCCTGCGCCCGGCGCTCCGGTGCCGCCGATCCTCCCACCGCGCGATGGCTTTCTTTATCTCGACAAGGAGAAGTTTGCGGCGTCATTTGCTGCGGACGTCGAGCCGAAGCGCGCCGCATTCATGGCGGAATCGCAGGTGCCGTGGGGGCTCGAGGCGCTGAACGGCAGTATCACCCAAGCGGCATGGAAGACCAAGCCCAGCTGGTACCTGGTTGCCGCTGACGACAGAATGATTCCGCCTGACGCGCAGCGTTTCATGTCCAAGCGAGCCCGCGCGACTGTCGTCGAGACGAAAGGCAGTCATTCGGTATACGTCTCTCGACCCGAGCCGGTTGCAGCACTCATTCAGCAGGCAGCGGCCGGGATCACGGCAACTGTGCCCGTGTAGACGCAACGGGAGACACCGGACGAGTGAAGGGACCCCAGATCGGGGTCCCTTCTTACTATGCCGTGGTCGGATGAACGACCATCACCGCGTCCTTTTTGATCTCGTAGCTGAGCGGGGACTTCCGGCCGCCGGGCGACGCTCACTCGCTCACGTCTTTCCGTACCGCTTGACCGCGGCGTTGTAGGCCTCGTCGAAGTGGCGCTCTGATTCCTCCAGCGCCGCGCGCGCCTTGGCGATGTATTTCTCGTTCTTCGCTGCGGCGGCCTGTGCCCGCGCCAACGCGATCTTCTCCTCCAAGGTCGCGAGGTCGTCGTGGCGCTTCATCGACTGGTCCGCGCGCTTCTGGTCGGCCTGTGCCTTCCAGACCTTGAGCCGGGCGTCCGCTTCGTCGAGCCGCGCGTCCAACTGCCGCTCGCGCGCCGAGTCCCAGGCGGTGAAACGCTCGTGCACGCGCTGGATTCCGGCTTGCAGGTCCTTGATCTCCTTCTCCACCTCGCGCTTGGTCGCGGTGAAGTCTGACGCCGCCTTCTGCTTCAGGTCCGCGATGTCCTTCTTCACGCGTTCCTTGGCGGCGGCGAGGCCGGAGATCTCGTCCATGTCTGCCTTGGCGTCCCTCGCTTTGGCCTGCGCTTGCAGCAAGTTCAGCCTCGCGTCGGCCTCGCGGAACTCGGCCTCGAACTTCGACGTGACGAGGTCGTTCTCTCGTTGCGGTTCTGGCGTTGCCATCTCACACCTCCAATCGGTAATGGACCTCGCGAGCCTAACGCGCGGTCGGAGGGGTCATCAGCTTCTCGAACTTGGCCGCCGACTCCGCCGGCAGTGTCGTGCGCAGGACCTTGCCGCCGTAGCCGCGGAACTTCTCGGCGACCGCTGCGGGACGGTTGGCGCCCGCGAGCACGAAGACCGCCGATTGGCCGGGCTGCACCATTCCGCCGACCTCCTTTACAAAGTCGTCGGAGATGCCGTACGTCTTTTTCCACGTGTCGGCGTCGTCGGCGCCGATCGTCGCGCCGGTCACGCCACCAGTGAATAGGCCGGCGCCGACTGCCGTCGCCGCTGCTGCCGCGCTCGCCCCGGCGGTGAACGGAGCCAGGAGGGCAGCCCCAATGAGCCCACCCAGCATGGCGCCCCACGCCGCGCCTTCCCGGGTCGTCGGCTGGGCGCTCTGATCGACGCGCAGCTTCCCGTCGTCCGTGCGGTACACGGCGACGGCGTCGCGAAGGTCGATCTCGAAGGACTCGTTCATGTCCTCCAGCTGGTTCAGCACCTCGGTTGCGCGGTGCTTCCCCTCGAACCCCACTACCATCAGCTCTGCCATCGGTCGTTCCTCCAGCTATATGATTCACGGTTCGACGCGTTAGGCTCGCTCGTCGAGCCGACGCGTCACGTTGACGGCACCTTCGCGGTTGTCATCCTGTGCTCCGCCCGGCGGCCGAGCGGAGCGCCGTTTCGATCATCATGAATTCGCCGACGTTGTCGAGCGTCAGCACCCCG
>DASPTK010000057.1:0-51522 GCA_035623475.1 Gemmatimonadaceae bacterium
GTACCTCGCGTCGATGAAGTCGGACCTCCGCAACATGGCGACCGCGGAAGAGTCGTACTTCTCCGACAACCAGACCTACACCACGAACCAGACGGCCATGAACTTCGTGGCGTCGCAGGGCAACACGATCGTCGCCGCCAATGCGTCGGCGACCGGTTGGAAGGCCGATGCGACGAACGTCGCGACGACCCGTGCCTGCCACGTTGCGTTCGGTACGGCTGCTGCGTCGACCCTCACCGACGGTATCATCAGCTGCGATCCGTAACGCTGGACCGATAGCAGGGATTCTTTACCGTTCGGGTCAGGCTTCGTGCCTGGCCCGAACGCGTTTTGCGCACCACCATCGGACGGCGCCACGCCTCACGAGTGCGAAGGGAACTTCGCGCCGACCTCCACGACTCGATCGGACGCCGACCACCTGAGCTCTCCCGCGCACACTTCCCCGCCCGGACAACCCGGCGTTCGCCCCGAGCTGCTCGAGCTCTTCGTCGTTCTCCTCGCGGCCACTTTTCCGTACTTCGTCACGCTGACGTACGGCTTCGTCTACGATGATGTCGGAGTCATCATCGACATCACCGCGCGCGAGGGGTGGAGTGGCCTCTGGCGGGCATGGGTGTCCAGCTACTGGGGGAATCCGGACACCGGACTCTATCGCCCGCTGGTACAGTTCATCTACTCGCTGCTCTGGAACGTCGGCGGTGGTCACGCCTTCGTCTTTCACCTCTACGCCATCCTTCTGCACGTCGGCGCGACGCTCGGCGTGTGGTATGTGCTGCGCTACGCGCTGACCCGCTGGGCGGCGCTGCTCGGCACGCTGCTCTTCGCCGTCCACCCCCTGCACGTCGAAGCGGTAGCCAATATCGCCAACAGCTCCGAGGTGATGGTGACGCTGCTGGCGCTGCTCGCCGTGATCGCCCTCTGGCGCGGCGATGCGCACACGCCTGACGGGACCCCGGTCGGGTGGGCGTGGGCGGCACTGGTCGCGGGCATCTACTTCCTCGCTCTCTGCGCCAAGGAGAGCGCCGCCACTATTCCCGCCATGGTGTTCGTCTCCTGGTGGGGGTGGAATGATTGGCTCGGCCGCCAGAGCGAGTCCACCTCGCCGCGCCCCGCGGCGCGAGTCCGAGACACGCTCTGGCGCGGCTGGCGCGTCTGGAGCGCGTGCGTCTTGGCGCTCGTCGCGATGTTCATCATCCGCCGCATCGTGCTCCACGGCCTCACAGTGCGCGGCGACTGGATCATCGGCGAACTAAGGGAGCTCCCCTTCGGGCCTCGCTTCTGGACGATGACGAACGCGTGGCCCACCGTCGCGCGTATTCTGGTCTGGCCGGCCGCGCTCCGAATGCACTACGGCAGCGACGCGATTCCCCTCGAGCAGGGAGCGACGATGCGATCGATTGCGTCGTTCGTCGTCGTCGGTTGCGCTCTCGCGTACGCGCTGCTGCTCGCGCGACGCGCGGACCGCCGACCGCTCGTCGCCCTTCTCTGGATCGGCTTCGCGTACCTCCCAGCCTCGAACATCCTCGTGCCGACGGGACAGCTCCTCGCCGAGAGAACGCTCTACCTCGCCTCCGTCGGAGCAGTGATGTTGGCGGCGTGGGTTATCGACTTCGCGATCGCGTGGGCGGGGATTACCCTGCCCGCGAACCGCGCGCGGCTGGCGGTGGCGGTTCCTGTCGGCACACTCGTTCTCCTCGGCGCCGCCAAGTCGACTTCGGCGGCGATCCCTTGGCAGGACAACTTCACCCTGTTCCAGACCGGCATCGCGGAAGCGCCCGAGTCCTCGCACCCCTACTGGCTGATGGGCAACCTGTACGTCACGAAGGGGGATCATCGGAAGGCGTTGGCATATCTCTCCAAGGCGTACCGGCTCGATCCGTCGAACGCCGTCGTGATCTTCTACTATTCGCGCGAGCTGCACGGCACCGGGCAGGGGGAGGCGGAGTTGGCCGTGCTTCGCGACGCCGTGCGTCGCTTGCCGAAGTCGGAGGAGATGCGCGTGATGTACCGAATCGCGCTGAGTGACATGCGCGGCCCCGACTCGGTGATCGCCGACGCTCGCGCCGATCGCGCCACCGATTCGGTGGCGGTGCATTGGCAGACCGTGTTCATCGCCGAGGCCTTCGCCCGCAAGGGGATGGTGGACTCGGCACTCGCCGCCTATCGCGCGGGGATCGAGCACCAGCCGGGGAACGGGCTGGTCAGGTTCGAATACGCGAAGCTCTTGATGCACAGCGGCGCGCTGGCCGAGGCGGACAGCCAGCTCACCCTGGCCTCCAGCGCACCCGGCGTGAAGCCCGAGGCGGTATGGCGCGTGCGCGCCGAGCTGGCCCTCGCGCGGGGCGACACCGCGGTCGCCCGTGCCGCGCTTCGCTCGGCGCTCACCATCGCGCCCGCCGACACGGCCCTGGCGCGTCTCTCCCGGCAGCTCGGGGCGGCGCCGGGAGCGGTCGTGACTCCTACCCCCGCGCACACCACGTCTCGTTAGGCGGCGGTCACCGCGCGCCGCCGGTGTGGCGCGCCGTCAGCGCCAATTCCACGCGCTCGGCCAGAATGTCCTTCGGCGTGACCAGCACCGCGATGAGGTTGCCGGAGATGATGAAGCGCGGCCGGTCGAGCGCCGGCAGTCCCACCACCGTGGTATCGAGCGACGTGCTCTCCCTGCGCCGCGCATCGGCATCAGGGTAGACGTACAGCTCGAGTCTGCCGCCGCTCACATCCAGGACGTGCCCCTCGACTCCGATCCCGGGCCGCCTCGACGTTCGCGCCGAGTCGGTCACGACGAGGCCGGCTTCGGTGAGCCGCTTCGTGACCTCGGCGACGTTCCAGACGTCGCGCGCGACGGCGACGCTCTCCGCGGACGCGCGAGCCCCCGAGTCAGGCCTCGTGGCGCGGGAGGGCGGAGTGGACTTGTGGTCGCTCGTGCACGCGGCGAGCGCGAAGAGCGTCACCGCCAGATGACTCCACGGAGTGAGGGCCGCGAGTAGCGGCCGATCGGTCAGGCCGCCCCGGGAGCGGAGTGGCGATCGAGCGTACGGTGAAATGGCTCGGTCGGCATGCGTGGGCCGGCGTGGTGCTCGGCCCCGGCGGAAGACACGTCGCGGGAGGCGGCCGCCTGCACCACGCGCTCCAAGGCATCGCGGGCCACGGCGGGGAGGTAGAGGAACCCGGCGATGCCGTTGATGTCCACCACGTGCACCTCGTCCGGCCGGCGCGTCAGACTCACCGCGATGACGGGAATCGTGCGGAGAGTGGCATCGCACTCCCACTCCGGAAGCGGAGCGGCGACGAGGAGGTCGTAGTCACACACCACGACGTCGGGACGGAGCTCACGCGCCGCGGCGGAGCCGCTCTCGAAGCCGACCGCGGCGCGACAGTCGATTCCCAGATCGGCGAAGACGTCGCAGATATGCTCGCTGAGGTACCTGTGACGGGCGATGCAGATGGCGCGCATGCGGGCGTAGACAGGGTCGCGAAGCGGACGCA
Organism: Gemmatimonadaceae bacterium; assembly: GCA_035623475.1. GTDB lineage: Bacteria > Gemmatimonadota > Gemmatimonadetes > Gemmatimonadales > Gemmatimonadaceae > DASPTK01. Next base: position 3,487 of record DASPTK010000057.1, read on the forward strand.
GCGTGGATCAGGAGCATAGACACCGACACCTGACCTTGGCAAGCGCCGGTCACCGCTTTTGTGGCTGGCTGCGCCTACGTGACGATTACGCGCCGGAGCGCACCGTTGCGTCGCTGCGGCCGATCAATTTCTGGGCGCGCCCTCGTCGATCCAATTGACGATCGTCTGCAGCTGATTGCCGGTGAGCGGTTGGGCCGCCAACGGCATCTCCGGGTACGTCGGGCGCAGAGACTGGTCGCTTTGCAGCATCCGCCAGAGCCACGAGTTGGTGTGGTCGCCTGGGAGAACGCGCTGGTACACATCCGACAGAGACGACGCGTGGTTCACGAGGGCGTCGTAGGAATATCCCTCGGCGAGCACCAGCCCGACCTGCGCGCTCGCGACGGTGTGACACCCACCCTGCGCGCACCGCTTGGTGAACATCGGTTGGATGTCGCGCTCGAACATCGGGTTCGCCACCACCACATCCGGGAGACCGCCGGTGGGGTCGACCGGCGACGTGAAGTCGGCGCACGCCCAGAGGGTGAGCGCACCGACGGCGCCGACGACCACCATCGTCATGCCGACGTGTGCAGCGCGAGTCGCCCGATCCCGTCGCATCGTCACTTGCTGTGGAGCGCGACACGCGCGAGGAAGCGCGCCGTGAAGAGGCTCCCCGGTGCCCAGTACAGCTCTCCGCTGAAGGAGAGCGGGCTCGCCGCGAGCCACGTCACGCCCGCCACGCCGAACCCCCGATACGCCTCCATATGGAGGATCGGGTGATCGGTGTCCCGACTGCCATCGGTGTTGATCACGCCAATGTCGAACTTCGTGTCGTAGTGCTGAACGCCGATGCCCGCGTAGGGCACCAGGGCGCCGCCCATGATCGCGGCGCTTCCATCGATCTCTCCGCTCCACTGGCTCGGCTCGAAGTGGTCATCGCTTTCGCGGTCGTGGCAGACGAGCTGGTAGTAGATCTGGAAGCTCTGGTTCGGGCTCAAGGCGAGATCCGAATTACAGGTGATCGGAGCCTTGATGGTGCCCCAGGTATAGGTCGCCCGCGGAACGATCTCGACGGCGCGGATGTGCGCGACCGGCGCCGAGAGGGCGACACTGCCGACGTTGGGTGTGACGCCGAAGAGTTCGAGCGGCGGAAGCCACCCAAGCTCGAGGCGGATGTTGGCCGGGAAGACGATCGCAGCGCGTGGTCGGAAGTAGGCCGGCGCAAGATTCGTGGCTTCCGGCTTGTCGCGTCCTGCGGTCCGCTGATCTTCGCTGAGCGGCGGGATGAACCCCGTCTCCACATCGAGGTCGATGGTCCACGCCTTCGCCTTCGCCGCCGCACCGAGCGGAGAGAAGGCGACGACCGCCGAGTAGTAGCCCATGAGCAGCCCCTCCGGGTCATCGAAGGGGTGCTCCTCGACCACGCGTGTGCCGCCGCTCTGGGCGCACGCCGGTGCCGCGGCCGCACCCATCGCGACCACGAGGGCAAGAATGCATTCAACTGCGTTGACGAAGCGGCGCGTGAGGCCCCCCGGATGGCCAGTCGGATAGCCGACCGGACGTCGAGGATGATTCAAACTTCAATCATCCAACGGTCGGGGTACACCCCGACATCCGCCTGGTTCCGCTCACGACGAGAGAAGGGCCGACGAGGCAACGACGGCAGAGATGGCCGTCGGCAGCGCGCGACTACACCGTCTTCACCTCTGAGACGAGCTTCGACAACGAGCTCTTGGCATCGCCGAAGAGCATCGACGTCTTCTCGTTGTAGAACAGCTCGTTCTCGATGCCGGCGAAGCCGGGGTTCATGCTCCGCTTGAGGACGATCACGCTCTGCGCGCGGTCGGCGTTCAGGATCGGCATCCCGTAGATCGGGCTTCCGGGATCCGTGCGCGCCGCCGGATTCACAACGTCGTTGGCGCCGATCACCAGGGCCACGTCGGCCCGATCGAACTCCGGGTTGATCTCATCCATGTCGTAGAGGCGGTCGTACGGCACGTCCGCCTCGGCGAGCAGCACGTTCATGTGGCCGGGCATGCGCCCGGCGACCGGGTGAATCGCATACTTCACCTCGCCGCCATGCTTCTCGATCAGTTCCGCCAATTCCCGCACGACGTGTTGCGCCTGCGCCACCGCCATCCCGTACCCGGGAACGACGATCACGAGCTTCGCGTAGGCAAGCTGGATCGCCGCATCCTCGGCGCTGATCGCGCGCACGCTGAGCCCCGCGGCTGACTTGGTGGACGCGGCTTGAACTGTGCCGAAGGCGCCGAAAAGGATGTTGTTGAACGACCGGTTCATCGCCTTGCTCATGATGATCGAGAGGATGAACCCTGACGCGCCGTCGAGTGCGCCGGCGATGATCAGCACGTTGTTGCCGATGGCGAACCCGGTCGCGGAGGATGCCAGGCCGGCGTACGAGTTGAGGAGCGAGATCACCACCGGCATGTCCGCGCCGCCGATCGGCAGCACCATGAAGATGCCGATCAGGAAAGCGAGGCCCATCATCGTGTAGAAGACGATGGGGCTCGCCGGCTCTACGATCAGGTAGACGAACATCCCGATCGTGACCGCGAACAGCGTCAGATTCACCGCGTTCTGGCCGCGGTAGGTGACCGGCCGCCCGGTGATGATCTCCTGCAGCTTCCCGAAGGCCATGAAGCTGCCGGTGACGGTGAGGGAGCCGAACAGAACCTCGAAGCCGAGCGCCCCCATGCGCGCATGGCCGATGTCCGTGCTGTGCAGCCAGTACTCGGCCACGCCCACGAGGGTCGCCGCCAGCGCGCCGAACATGTGCGAGATGGCGATGCGTTGCGGCATCGCCGTCATCGGCACCATCACGCCGAGTGGTATGCCGATAATCGTGCCGATGATCAGTCCGGCGGCGATCCAGTCATACCGGACGATCTCCTGTTGCGCGAGCGTCGCGATGATGGCGAAGAGCATGCCGAGCGCCGCCTGTTGCATCCCCCGCCGCGCGCTATCGGCCTTCGTCAGGCTCCGGAGTCCGAGAATGAAGAGGACCGAGGACGCCAAGTAGACGAGCTGAATGATCGTATCACGCATGGCGCGGAGATCGGTGGTCGGTGATGCGTCGGATCGCGAAGTGGCGCGGCGCGACGCGCTCGGAGCGCGCGCCTCGGACGCCGGACGAGGGGGTCGGCATCAGAGCGCGGATCGCTCGGCCTTGGTCGGCGGCGCCTGACTCGGCTCGGCGGCGCCCTTGCGCGTCTCGCCCCGTTTGAACATGCCCAGCATGCGGTCGGTGATGATGAATCCGCCGACCACGTTGATCGTGGCCGCGGTCACGGCCACGAAGCCGAGCACCGTGCTCACCGTGCCCCGGTTCGATCCCGCCGCCACCAGAGAGCCGACGAGGGAGATGGCGGAGATGGCGTTGGTGGCCGACATCAGCGGCGTATGCAGCAGTGGCGGCACGCGCGTGATCACCAGATAGCCCACGAACGCCGCCAGCACGAAGACGTATAGCTGAATCACCGACGTGGTTGTCATGGTGTGGTTCCGTTGTGGGTGACCACCATCGCCTTGGTGATCTCGTCCTCGAGATTCACGGCGAAGGCGTTGTCCTTGATCAAGTGCTGGAGGAGCGTCAGGACGTTCTTGCTGAACATCTGCGACGCATGCAGGGGAACCGTGCTCGCCAGGTTCGTCACGCCGATGATCGTCACGCCATTCGCACGCACCGTCTCACCGGGGCGCGTGAGCTCGGAGTTCCCGCCCGCTTCGGCAGCGAGGTCGACGATCACAGAGCCCGGCTTCATCGACCGGATCATCTCGGCGGTGATGAGCCGCGGCGCGGGCTTCCCCGGAATGAGCGCCGTCGTGATCACGAGATCCTGCGATGGGATATGGGCGGCGATCGCCGCGAGCGTCCGCTCGCGCTCCGCCTCACCCTGGCTCTTGGCGTAGCCGCCTTTGTCTTCGGCGGTCGCGCTAACCAAGTCCCCGCCGACGAAGGTCGCGCCGAGGCTCAAGACCTGCTCCTTCGCTGCCTGACGCACATCGAACGCCGACACGACCCCTCCGAGTCGCCGCGCCGTGGCGATGGCCTGCAATCCCGCCACCCCGGCGCCGATCACGAAAACCTTGGAGGGCGTAATGCTGCCGGCGGCGGTCGTCAGCATCGGCAGGAAGCGATCGAGCGACGCCGCGCCCAGGAGCACCGCCTTGTAGCCGCTCACCGTGCTCTGCGACGAGAGCACATCCATCGACTGCGCTCGCGTGATGCGCGGTACCCGCTCCAGCGCCATCGCGGTCACGCGGCGCTCGGAGAGGCTCTTGAGCAGTTCCTCGGACACGGCCGAGCCGAGGAGGGAGATCAAGAGCGTCCCGGGCCGAAGGAGCGCGACCTCGCTCGGCGTCGGTGGGCGCACCTTGACCACGATGTCGGACTGGAACGGGGCAGCGGGATCGCCTGCGACCTCGGCGCCGGCGGATGTGTACGCTGCGTCGAGGAACCCGGCCTCCGTTCCGGCGGACGGCGCGACCACCACCTGCGCGCCCGCCTTCACCAGCTTCGCGGCGCTCTCTGGGATGAGCGCCACGCGCCTTTCGTCGGGAGCACTCTCCTTCGGAACGCCGATGCGCATGCGGACTCGCTGGCAGAATGGCGGACTACGGTATCACGACGAGCTTCTCATCACAAGCGGAGAATCGCGTAGGAGCGCCTTGTTCGCATGTGCCTGAAGGGTCCGGGCACGTTCACGGCCGGCGGTCTACCCCGCTCTGGGGTGGCACGGCGCGACACTCGCCCGACGGACGGAACCTTGCGGTATGTTACGGTCGGGGCGACACGATCTGTCGGCCCACACGCTTCCCATCGTGTGACAGAGTCCACGCATGCTGATACGCCATTCGACCCACATCCGCTCGGCAGAGATCACCGACGAGCGAGACTACATCGACCGGCGATCCTTCCTCTGTACCCTCGCCTCTCTGGGGCTCGCTACGGCAGCTGTGGCCGGACCGGCTTCCGGTGAGGCGGCGGAGACGGTGTCGAGCGAGCTCACTCAGAGCGACGCGCTCACGCCGTACGAGGATGTCACGACCTACAACAACTTCTACGAGTTCGGCACCGACAAGGGCGATCCCTCTGAAAATGCCAAGAACTTCGTCACCAAGCCGTGGACGGTGAAGGTCGAAGGGCTCGTAGGGAAGCCGGCCACATATCAGCTCGAGGATTTCATCAAGCCGTACAAGCTCGAGGAGCGCGTCTACCGGCACCGCTGTGTCGAGGGCTGGTCGATGGTGATCCCCTGGCTCGGCTTCCCGATGGCCGACTTTCTCAAGGCGGTTCAGCCTTCGTCGTCCGCCACGTTCGTCGAGTTTACGACGCTCCTCGACCCGAAGCGGATGCCGGGGCAGCACACGGACGTCCTCGACTGGCCCTATGTCGAGGCGCTCCGCCTGGATGAGGCGATGCACCCGCTCACACTCTTCGTGGTCGGCCTCTACGGCAAGATGCTCCCCAACCAGAACGGGGCACCGCTGCGGCACGTGGTGCCCTGGAAATACGGGTTCAAGGGATGCAAGTCGATCGTCCGTGTGCGCCTCACCGACAAGCAGCCGATCACGACGTGGAACAAGGCGGTGCCCGGCGAATACGGCTTCTACGCCAACGTGAATCCGGAAGTCGATCATCCGCGGTGGAGTCAGGCGAAGGAACGACGCATCGGCGAGCTCCGGCGCCGTCCCACGCTGATGTTCAACGGCTACGGGGACCAGGTGGCCTCCCTGTACGCCGGCATGGATCTGCACAAGTACTACTGAATGAAGGCGCTGGCAGGCGTCCGGCGGGTTCTCGCAGCCGCGCAGCGCCGAGGGCGTCGTGCGCCCCGGTGGCTCTATCCCGCCGTCTTTGCCGCCTGCTGCGCCCCGCTCCTGTATGTGGCGGTCGTCCTTGCCTCCGATCTCGCGCGCGGCACGCGCTATCTCGGCTCGAACCCGATCCGCGAAGCGGAGCACTTCACCGGTGAGTGGACGCTGCGGTTCCTGATGTTCACGCTCGGCGTCACCCCGGCGCGCGAGCTCACCGGCTGGAATTGGCTCATCCGCTACCGGCGGACGTTAGGCGTCTTCACCTTCTTCTACGCGATGTTTCACTGGTCGACGTACCTCGGCCTCGACATGATGCTCGACCTCGGTGACATCATCCACGACATCAAGAAGCATCCATACATCATGGTCGGGATGGCGGCCTTCCTCCTCCTTGTCCCCCTGGCCGTCACGTCCACCAGGGGCTGGGTCAAACGGCTGGGTGGGCGCCGGTGGAACGAGCTTCATAGCCTCGTCTGGCCGATCGCTGCCTTTGGCCTCATTCACTTCGCGTGGGGGTTGAAGAAGGATATGGACGACCCGATCGTGTTCGCGTCGATCTTCGCCGGCTTGTTCGCCTACCGGATCTGGCGCTGGACGCCGTTCGGAAGACGGGTCGCGCTCCCCGGTGCGCCGACCGCCGCCGCTCGGTCGGAGGTGGCGAGTTCGCCCGCCTGATCGTTCCCACGATCCCTACGCGCCGCTCCGATCGCGCGACTTTCGACGCTTTCTCACCGGGCGAGTCGCCGCTGTCGTCGGCTCCCAGATGTTCGAGGTCGCGGTCGGGTGGGAGCTGTACGAGCGCACCCATCTGGCGATCGCTCTCGGCCTGGTCGGATTGGTCCAGGTGATTCCGATCGCCCTGCTCGCGCTTCCCGCAGGAGAGCTGGCCGACCGCCGCGACCGGCGATCGATCTCCGTCGCCACACTCGGCGTCCTGGTCGCCTGTTCGCTGGCGTTGGCGGCGATCTCTTTCACGCAGGCACCGGTGCCCCTCATCTACACGGTGCTCTTCGTCATCGGCGTGGCCCTGGCCTTCTACCGGCCGGCCACCGCCGCTCTGCTGCCGCAGCTCGTGCCGATCGAGCAGTTCGCGACGGCGGTGACGTGGAGCAGTACCGCCTGGCAGCTCTCGAGCGTCGTCGGGCCGGCCCTCGGTGGCGCTCTGATCGCCTACGCGCACCGCGCCGGGCCGGTCTACGTCGTGGACGCGGTTCTCATGTCGGTCTTCATCGGGATGCTCCTTCGGATCGAGGGCCGTCAGGCACCGCCCGCGCCGCGGGAGCGGTCGGCCCGGAATCTCCTCGCCGGCCTGGGCTTCGTCTGGCGCGACAAGGTGATGCTCGGAGCTATCACGCTCGACCTCTTTGCCGTTCTCTTCGGCGGCGCCACGGCCCTCCTCCCGCTTTACGCGAAGGACATCCTCCACGTCGGCCCGGCGGGCTTCGGGTGGCTGCGCGGCGCACCGGCGATCGGGGCGGTGGCAATGGCATTCACGCTCACCCATCGACGGCCCCTCCAGAACGCCGGCCGCACCCTCCTCTGGGCGGTGGCCGGCTTCGGCGTCGCCACCATCGTCTTCGGCTTCTCCCGCTCCTATCCGCTGTCCCTGTCCATGATGATCGTCGCCGGGGGGCTCGACATGATCAGCGTCGTCATCCGGCATTCGTTGGTGCAGGTTCGGACGCCCGATCACATGCGGGGCCGCGTGTCGGCCATCAATGGCGTGTTCATCGACACGTCCAACGAGCTTGGGGCCTTCGAATCCGGCGCGACGGCGCAGCTCTTCGGGCCGGTGGCGTCGGTAGCCGGGGGCGGCGCCGCCACCCTCCTGGTGGTAGCCGTTATCGCGCGGATCTGGCCGGCGCTGTCGCGCCTCGGTACGCTTACCGAGCCACCCCTTCAGCTCTCTGAGGAGATCTCGACATGAAATTCCTTCTTCGCATCGGCGTCAACGCCGTCGCGCTCTTCGCCGCGACAAAGTTGATCAATGGGATACAATTCACCGGAACCTGGTGGCAGCTGCTTTGTGTCGCTCTGGCCTTCGGCATCCTCAACGCGGTGGTGCGCCCCTTCCTCAAGGTGCTGTCGTTGCCGGTGATGATTCTCACCCTGGGATTGTTCACGTTCGTCATCAACGCACTGATGCTCTACCTGACGAGCGCAATATCGGGCAAGATGGGGCTCGGGTTCCACGTGGACGGATTCGTCCCCGCCCTCCTGGGCGCGATCGTCGTCAGTCTGGTGAGTGTGGTGCTGAACCGGGTCGTTCCGGATTGAACCAGAGGTCGCCCGAGCGCAGGGGCCGGAAGGGCGGCTCGGGAATCGCCCGGCTGCGTCGACGGAGGACGGCCCGCCACTTCGTCAGGCATCGGGCACGATCGCGGTCACGATGCGCACGCGCACGCCGCCGTTGGTCGTCGCCAGGACGGCCACGGTCGGCAGCGCGAGCTGGCTCTCGAGCTGCGTGTCGGCCAGGAGCAGCGCCACCGTCCAGCCGCGGAGTGATCGGCGGGCGAGTTGGCCGAGGCGAGCGTAGAGGTCGCGGAGACGGCGGCGATCACCCACGCGGATGCCGTACGGCGGGTTCGCGATCAGCCACCCGGGTCCGGCCGGGGGAGTGACGGCGGAGAGTGCCAGCCGGTCGAAGTGGACATCGCTCGCCACGCCGGCGCGCTCGGCGTTCTCACGGGCCGCTGCTACGGCGCCGGCATCGCGGTCGGAGGCGAGGATCGGCGCTCGCGCGGCGGGGAGTGCCTGACGCGCGGCATCACCGAGAATCTCTCGCCATCGCGCCAGGTCGAAGGCCGGCCACGACATGAAGGCGAACCGGCGATGCGCGCCGGGAGCGAGGCGGCGGGCGATCCACGCCGCTTCGATGGCGATCGTCCCGGCACCGCAGAAGGGATCGAGGAGTGGGGCATCTCCCGGCCACGCGCTCGCCGCGATCAGCGCCGCGGCCAGCGTCTCGCGCATCGGCGCCTTGCCCGTCGCCTGGCGGTACCCTCGCCGGTGGAGAAGATCTCCGGAGGTGTCGAGACTGATCGTACACACGTCTCGCAGCAGTCGTACCACCACTGTTTGGCGGTCGCCTGCAGCTTCCTCGTCATCGTCCGATAATCGGGCACGTGCCATGCGGCCGCCGGCAAGGTGCTCGACCGCTCGACCGAGGCGCTCCGCCACCGCATCCGAATGGTAGAGGCGCGACTTGCGACAGGCGACGCGAAACCGAACCTCCCTCCCCCTCGCGATCCACTGCGGCCAGTCCACACGCGCCGCGTGCCGCTCGAGCTCTGGGAAGCCACGCGCCCGAAAGTGCGCGATTCGCAGGGTGACTCGTGTGGCCACCCGCAGCCACAGATTCGCCCGGTAGAGAGCGTCCATCGCGCCCCGGAAGGTGACTCCGCCAGGCTCCGATTGCCCGTTGTAGCCGAGGGCGCGTAGCTCCTGTGCGACCAGCGGCTCGAGACCCGGGGCGCAGGCCGCGAACAGCTCCACTGGTTCGGCGGCGGCGGGCGCCGTCTCGTCAGGCAGCGCGGCTGGATCTCCGGCGCCGACGGGGCGAGGCACGCTTTGCGCGACTGGTCCGCCGCTGCGCCCCCGCGCGCCGCCGCTGGCGCCGCCCGGGCGTGCCGGCTCGCTTCGCCTTGCGTCTACGCGCCGGTGACGCCCCATCCAGGCTCCGCCAGAGGTACCAGCTGGCGACGCTCGCGTACGGTGCCCAGCTCTGACCGATGCGGTGCACACGTTCCGCGTCAGGCAGCTGGCGCAGCCGGTACGCGACCTGGATCGCCTTGCGGATGCCGAGGTCGAGCTCGGGCAGGACATTGAGCCTGCCTAGCCGGAAGATGAGGAACATGTGCGCCGTCCATCGCCCTACGCCCTTGATTCGGGTGAGGGCGGCGATCACGGCCTCGTCATCGAGCGTGTCGAGGGCATCGAGCGGCACGTCTCCCCCTGCGGCGCGCTGCGCCAGGTCGCGCAGATAGCCGATCTTCTGCCGGGAGAGGCCCGCGCCGCGAAGCGCTGCGTCGGACAGACCGATCAGCTCTCGAGGGCTGGGCGCTCCCGTGTCGAAGAGGGCGAGCAGACGACTATGGATGGTTCGCGCCGCCTTTCCCGAAAGCTGTTGATAGACGATGGCCCGCACGATGTGGTCGAGGTGCGTCCCCGACGATTGCACAGCGAGGCGGCAGGGCCCCACTCGCTCGATCACGCGCGCGAGTACCGGGTCGGCGCGCTTGAGGTGACGCACGGCAGCACTGGTCACGCCCCCAATGTAGCGCGCTCACGCCCGCGCCCGCGATGCGCGAGCTACGCCGTTTGCAGCCGCCGCGCGCGTGCTCTGGACCGGACTCCGGAGGCGACCCGCACCTGCCGAGGCGGCCCGTGGCGCTCCGATTCACGACGCTCCGCGTCCAGGAGCAGCCGCTTTCGGTCGAGCCCCCACCGGTAACCACCGAGCCCCCCATCGGTACGCACCACCCGATGGCAGGGAATGACGAGCGCGGCTGGATTGGTGGCGCACGCACGAGCGACCGCACGGAACGCGGTCGGCTGACCGAGTGAGCGCGCCACCTCGGCGTAGCTCCGCGTGGCACCGTAGGGAATCTTCCGGAGCACCTGCCATACGCGACGCTGGAACGCCGTGGCGCGGACATCGAGCGGCAGTTCGAGCGCCGGCTCTTCGCCGCGTAGGTGACGAAGGATCGCCGCTACCCAGACGGCGAGTGCGCCATCGTCCCGCTCACGAGTCGCGCGAGGAAACTCCTCCTCGAGCACGGCTTCCAACTCCCGCTCGCTTCCTCCGAGCGTCACCGCGCAGATCCCCTTGTCGGTTGCGCCGACAAGAAGCACACCGACAGGTGACGGAGCGAGGGTGTATCTGATCCGGGCGCCGGCGCCGCCGCGCTTGTACGCACCGGGAGTCATGCCGAGCTGCCCGGGGGATCGCTCGTAGAGCCGGCTCGATGATCCCAACCCGGCGTCGTACATCGCACCGATGATTCCCTCCCCCGAGCGGAGCCGCTCCCGTAAGCGGCGCATCCGTGCGGCTTCGGCGTATTGGCGCAGTGTTATACCGGTGACGCGGCGGAAGTCGCGCCGCAGCTGGCTTTGGCTGATCCCTTCGGTTCGCGCCAGTGCCGCGACGTCCGCGCGCCGCCCGGAGGAGGCATCGATTGCCCTCGTCACGCGGGCCACGGCTGCCGACGCTCGGTCCTCACGCTCGTTCGGACGGCAGCGCCGACAGGCGCGATAGCCTGCGGCCTCGGCTTCGTTGTACGCGCGATAGAACTCCACCTGGTCGCGAGCGGGCCGGCGCGAAGGGCAGGCGGGACGGCAGTATATCCTCGTCGAGCGGACGCCGTAGACGAAGTTCGCGCGCGGGTCGCGCAGAAGGATGGCGCGCCAGCAAGCGGTACGGTTCGCGATCGTCGAAAGAGCGTGTGTCATGGCCACCTCCGTGGTGCCATGATGGTATCGCCCTGGGGGAGCGCAATCTATCCGAAATTGATCACCAAAGTCGCCGGGCGACTGGGCTGGAGCCTCCTTCCGCAGCGTGCTGGCGTACGGCCGTCAACCCCGCTAATCGTTCTCCTGGCGCTGCGCCTCTTCGCGGCGGCGCAACGCCATACGAACCCATCCCCGGAGAAGACTCGATGTCCGTTGCGCAATCACCTCTGCAGATCCGGCGCTGGGCGTCGCTGACGCTCTCCCTCGCGGCCGTCGGCGGCCCCGCCGCCGCAGGGGCGCAAGGCACCGAACAGGGCGCCTACATCGTCCGGATCGGCAAGGACACCCTCGCGGCGGAACGCTTCTCTCGAACTCCCACGGCGCTCCGGGGCGAGAGCGTGGTGCGAAGCCCGCAGACGGTGGTGCGCAGCTACGCGTTGACCTTCGACGCCAACGGCAATCTGCTCAAGTACGAGCTCACCGCCCGCAAGCCGGGTGCGCCGCCGTCCTCGCGCCCGCTTCAGCACGCGATCCTGACGCCAATAGGGGATAGCCTTCGCGTCGAGATCCACACCGACAGCGCTCGCACGATGATGGTCGCCGCTCCCCGCGGGACGCTCCCAGCGCTCAACCTCGCGTACGGCATCTACGAGACGGCGGTGATGCGCGCGGTGAAGATGGGTAAGGACAGCGTCGTCATCCCGATGCTCTTCATCGGGAGCAATCAAACGAATGACATCCCGATCAAGCGCATCGGCAAGGACTCGATCACTCTCGCGGCCCCCTTCGGCGTATCGCGCATGAGGATCGATGCCGTTGGACACATCATGGGATCGGCGTCCCCCGGATCGACGCAGCAGGTGACGGTCGAGCGAGTGAACAGCGTGGATCCCCAGGCCCTCGCCCTCGCCTTCGGCGACCGCGGCCTCGGCCCGCTCTCACCGCGGGACACAGCTCGCGCAACGGTGGCGGGAACGACACTGCTCGTTGACTACAGCCGCCCGATGAAGCGTGGCCGCGTCGTCTTCGGCAACGTGGTGCCATGGGACTCGGTCTGGCGTACCGGGGCAAACGCCGCGACCACCTTCGTGACCAGCAAGGACATCGTGCTCGGCGGCACGTCGGTTCCTGCCGGCACCTACACTTTGTTCACTCTTCCGACGCAGGGGGCCGGCTGGAAGCTCATCATCAGTCGCCATACGAAGGAGTGGGGGACCGACTACGACCCCAAGGCGGATCTTGCCCGGGTCGACCTGAAGGTGGTCACGCTCCCCGCGCCGGTCGAGCAATTGACGTTTGCGATCGACACACAGGGGAGCGGCGGGACGCTCCGCTTCTCCTGGGACGAGACGGAAGCCCGAGTGCCCTTCGAAGTGAAGCCCTGACGGCCGCGCATGCGCCGCCTCGTCAACTACTTCCTCCGCGGGCTCGCAGTCACGGCGCCGCTCGCCTTCACGCTCTACATCTGCTGGGCGGTATTCCGCCGCATCGACGGCTGGCTGCAACTCCCGATTCCGGGCGCGGGCTTCGTGATCACGGTGGCAGCGATCACGCTGGTCGGCGCCGCAGCCTCCAACCTCGTCACCCGCAGCGTCGTGTCGCTGGTAGAGACGACGATGGGCCGTCTTCCCTTCGTGCGGCTTCTCTACACGTCGTCAAAGGACTTGCTCAATGCCTTTGTCGGCGAGAAGCGTCGCTTCGACAAGCCTGTCGTTGTGACCTTGTACCCAGGGAGCCAGGCGAAAGCACTGGGGTTCGTGACGCGCGAGTCCCTCGAACAACTGGGCTTGGCCGACCACGTTGCGGTGTACATCCCGCAATCGTACAACTTCGCGGGGTCGCTCCTTCTCTTTCCCGCGGATCAGGTGCGTCCGATCCCCGCTGAGAGCTCCGCCGTGATGGCCTTCATCGTGTCCGGCGGGGTTTCGGCTTCCGAGCGGGATGCAGCGGGCCATCTACACTCGTGAGATAGGACCGCCGGGAGATCGAACGCCGATCAGCTCGCCGGCGCCAGGGAAGCGTCTCGCGCCATGAGCTCGACGTCGAACCCCTCGGTTCGCACGCGTAGGTCGTAGTAGAGCACCGTCTCGACGCTCGCCAGCAGCGGATAGGTCGCGGCGACGACAACGGTCTGCAGCGCCAGCGCCGCCGTCGGCTGTCGCAAGAGAGTGCCGATGAGCGACGACAGCACGATCACGGAGACATAGATGAGCCATGCCATGATCAACGCGGCCAAGGCGTGACGCGTCTGTCGGCGGGTGAGAGCGAAGGAGCGACGCAATGCGGCGATCGGGCCGAGGCCTTCGAGGACGATCGCCGGAGTGACGGCAAGCGTTCGGACCGTCGGGTACGCGAGGGAGCACGCGATGAGGGCCCACATCACCGCCGCCCACACCAGAACGGTACCGGGGCCGAAGCCGTGCATGGGGCGCAGCGTGAGCGGCACGACGACCGCCAGCACTGCGGGGAGGGCGAAGAGGGCGGACAGACCGAGGCGGAGCGCGCCGCCCGCGAGAACGGGCCCGCTCCGCGAGGCGGTCCGGCCGAGCGCGGCGCTCACGCTCATCCGCCCCTCGAGATACGCCTCCGACAGCGCCAGAATGAGCGCCGCGTCGGCGATGACGAAGATGACGAGGCGTACCGCGGCGACGACGGCAAAGGTGTGCCAGCGCCCGCTGAAGAGCTGCCGCGCATCGGCGAGCTTCTCGACGTTGAGCAGAGTGATCGCGATGTATGGGAGCATGACGATCACCGCCAGCGCGACGACGCGGCTGTAGTGCGCCCGCAGGAGCTGCAGCGCAAAATCCACGATGCCTGTGGCCGAGCGCGGGCGTAGCGTGTCGGGACGCACGACGCGGAATCTGATCGTCGGGTTCGTCGTCGCAAGACTCCTTCGTCCAGGTGGAGTTTGTCTGTGCGCGGGGCGAGACTTACGGACCCCGACCGCCACTCCCGGCGCCACCAATCATCGCCCGCGCGTGTCCCTGCGAGCCCTCTCGTGCCTCCTTCTCGCGATCCTGCTCCCCTGCCGCGCCCTCCGAGCGCAGGAGGTACCGGGCCCGTCTCCCTCCGACACCTCCGGCAGCGCGGGAGGGCGCGACACGACGGCGGCGGCGGTACACCATGTGCAGATCATTCGCCAGAGCGTCTTCGACTCGTCGGAGCTGCATCTCTGGTACGCGCGCCTCACGAACAGCCTCCATTTTCGCACCAAGGCCTATGTCGTCAGGCGCGAGATACTGATCGACTCGGGCACGAGGTACGACTCGACTCGCGCCACCGAGACCGCGCGCAATCTCCGCAAGATCGGCGTCTTCCGTTACGTCAACGTGGATTCGGTGGCGACCGACTCGGGCCTCTTGATGCGCGTGATCACCAAGGACGCCTGGTCGACGAAACCGTACTTCAGCTTCCGCCTGACGGGGGGTCAGGTGGCGTTCGCCGCCGGCGTCGCCGAAACCAACGTGCTCGGCACGACGAACTCGATCGATTTTCGCTACAGCCAGAACCCCGATCGAAACGCGCTGCGCCTCGGCATCACGCTTCCGCGCCTGATCGAGAACAAGATCGGGCTGAGCGGATTCGGCCAGAAATTCTCGGATGGCACCGAGTGGCAGGGGATGATCGCCTATCCCTTCTATTCGATCGACCAGATACAGTCGTACTTCGCCTCGGCGCGCGGATTCGACGGCACGATCCTGCAGTTCGTCGGCGGTGACACGACCGCGGCCGACTCCCTGCACCGCGAGTACGGGCTCTTTCTGCTCGGCGGCACGTACGCCCTGCGCGCGAGCAAGGAGGGATACTTTCGCGTCGGGATGCAGGCGCAGGTGCGTCGCGACGACTTCGTGCCGATCCCGTTCGCTGGCCCCGTGCCGCAGACGATCACCGGCGCTACCGACATGTTCGTCGAGTCGAGTCAGGCCAAGTTCCTGGTCGTGCACAACTACGAGAACATGGGGCCGCAGGAGGACTTCGACGTGAGCACGACGTGGCATGTCGGCCTCACCCTCGCGCCATCGCTCTTCGGATACCCCGCCACAGGGGCGGGCCTGGAGACATACTTCTACTATGGTGCGGGCCATGAGCACGGGTTCTACTCGCTCGAGGGGACGGCGAACGGACTCTGGAGTTCGCAGGGGCTCGACTCCGGGTACGTGCGCCTCATCGGCTCCGCGGCAGTGCAGCCGACCGACCGCGCGATGGCGGTCTTTCATCTCGAGGGGGGCCTTGAAGACAATCAATATCCCGGCGAGGAGTTCGATCTCGGCCTCCTCTTCGGCCCCCGCGCCTTCCCGCTGCACGCCTTCACCGGCAATCGCTACTTCTACGGAATGACCGAGGTCCGTCACACGACATTCACCGACGTCTTCAAGATCCTGAACATCGGATTCGCCGCGTTCGCCGACTATGGCGGGGCGTGGTACTCGGGCTCGCCGGTGCGCACCGGCATCGACGCCGGTGCCGGCATTCGTCTCGGAGCGACCCGACTCGCCTCGACGAACGGCGCCACTCGGATCGACCTGGCGTATCGATTCGCCAACGACGCCCTGCCGGGCAAGTGGGTCGTCGTCGTGGGAACGGGCTTCCCCTTCATCTCCATTCGTTAGGCACGGTCGGCTGATGACCTCGCCACCCACGCCGCCAACCGAGCGCCGGATCGTCGTCCTGACGGGCATCGCGGTCCTGATCGCGGCAGGCGC
The DNA here is from genome assembly GCA_035623475.1 of Gemmatimonadaceae bacterium. GTDB lineage: Bacteria > Gemmatimonadota > Gemmatimonadetes > Gemmatimonadales > Gemmatimonadaceae > DASPTK01. The sequence continues at coordinate 19,461 of DASPTK010000057.1, forward strand.
CGGTGTGGCGGCCAAGGTTCTCATCGCGCTGATCGATTTCATCACCAATCTCAGCTTCTTCGGCCATCTCTCCTTCGCCCCGGCCTCGCCGGCGACGAATCACCTCGGTGCGGCCGTCGTCATCATCCCGCTCATCGGCGCCTTCGTCGTCGGGCTGATGGCCCGGTTCGGATCGGCGGCCATTCGCGGCCATGGGATCCCGGAGGTCATGGAGCGGGTGCTGCTCAACGAGAGCCGCATCTCGCCGCGCCTGACGATCCTGAAGCCACTATCGACGGCCATCTCCATCGGCACCGGCGGCCCCTTTGGCGCCGAGGGGCCGATCATCGCCACCGGCGGTGCGCTCGGTTCGGTGGCCGGACAGCTCCTCCGCATCACGGCCGATGAGCGGAAGACCCTGCTCGCCGCCGGCGGCGCCGCCGGCATGGCGGCGACCTTCGGCTCCCCCGTCTCGGCCGTGCTGCTCGCGGTCGAGCTCCTCCTCTTCGAGTACCGCGCGCGATCGCTCATCCCCGTCGCCTTCGCCGCCGCCACCGCCACCGGAGTCCGTTTCGCCTTCGGCGGCGGCGTCCCGATGTTCGCGATCCCGCAGCTCGCCCAGCCGACGGGCCTCGCCCTCACCGCGTACATCGCCATCGGCGGGATCGTCGGACTGGCATCGGTGGGAGTGACGCGGGCGATCTTCGTGATCGAGGATGCCTTCGACCGCCTCCCCTTCCACTGGATGTGGTGGCCGATGCTCGGCGCCATCGTCGTCGGCGTCGTCGGCTTCGCGGAGCCGAGGACCCTGGGGGTCGGTTACGACAACATTTCGCACATCCTCTCGGGCGACATCGCCGGCAAGGCGCTCGTGGCCCTCGTCGTGCTCAAGTTCGTCTCCTGGTCGATCGCCCTCGGCAGCGGCACGTCCGGCGGCACTTTGGCGCCCCTCTTCACGATCGGCGGCGGACTCGGCGCTCTCCTCGGCGTCGCCGCACTCTCGGTGCCGGCGCTCCACGTCGATCCGCATGTGGCGGCGCTCGTCGGCATGGCCGCCATCTTCGCCGGTGCGTCGCGGGCGCTTCTCGCGTCGGTCGTCTTCGCCTTCGAGACGACGCGCCAGCCCATCGGCCTCCTCCCGCTCCTCGCCGGCTGTAGCGCCGCGTACCTGATCTCGCTCCAGCTCATGCGCACCACGATCATGACTGAAAAGCTCGCCCGCCGCGGCGTTCGGGTCGGCTCCGACTACTCGGTCGATTACCTCGAGCAGGTCCCCGTCATCGAGATCGCGACGACCGACGTCGTCGTCCTCCGCACGGGAGACGCCGTGGAGGAGATCCGGGATTGGATGGCCGAGCGCGCTCCGGGGTCGACCCACCAGGGCTTCCCGGTCATCGATGAGGCCGGCGCGCTCGTCGGCGTGGTCACGCGGCGAAATCTGCTCGATCTCGACTTACCCATCGATTCGCGCGTCGGCGAGCTCGTACGCCAGCCGCCGATCACGATATTCGAGGACGACACGGCTCGTCAGGCAGCCGACCGCATGGTGCACGAAGGGATCGGGCGCCTTCCCGTCGTCAGCCGCTCCGAGCCGCGGACCGTGCTGGGGATCGTGACCCGAAGCGATCTGCTCGATGCCCACGCGCGCCGCCTCGATGCGGCGCACCGGGCAGTGCGTCACATCGAGTTCCTTCCGAGCAGCTGGCTCCGTCGTCCTCCGAATGTCGATGGCGTGGGCTGACGCGCTCGCGTCACTCGAGGGTTTTTTGGAACCGCCGCACGCTCACCGCGATCAAGGCTGCGGCGAACGCAAAGAGAGCCAGCATCTGCGGCCAGAGCGCCGACAGCCCGGCGCCCTTCAGCAAGATCCCGCGCAGCACGTCCAGAAAGTACGTCAACGGGAGCACGGCGCCGATCCACTGCGCCGCCACCGGCATCGCCGCCCGCGGGAACATGAACCCCGACAGTAGGAAGTTCGGCATGATGAAGAAGAAGCCCATCTGCATCGCTTGCACCTGCGTTTGGGCGAGCGTCGAGGTCACCAACCCCACCGCGAGGTTGGCGATGATGAAGGCGCCGGCGATCAGATAGAGCAGCCCGATGCTGCCGCGGATCGGGACGTCGAAGAGAATGCGCCCCAGGAAGAGCACCACCGACATCTGCACATAGCCGACGATCACGAACGGCAGGATCTTTCCGAGCATCAAGCTCGTCTTGTCGATCGGCGTCACGATGAGCTGCTCGAGGGTGCCGCGCTCACGCTCCCGCACGATGGCCATGCTCGTGATGAGGATCATCGTGATCGACAGAAGGATCCCGATCAGTCCGGGAACGATGTAGACCTCGCTCCGGAGGTCCGGGTTGTACCAGGGGCGCACGCGCACATCGAGCGGAACCGGGACCGCTAGGCGACCGGTCAGCAGGGCCTCCGTTCTCGCCGCCCCGGCCAGGGCCGCGCCGGAGAGCGCGCTCTGCGAGGAGAGCGGATCCGCCGCGTCGACGATCACCTGAGCCTGAGCGGTACGCCCGCGCCGAAGCTCCCGCATGTAGTCAGGCGGGATCACGACCGCGGCGGCGGCCGCCCCTCGCTCGATCATCCGTGAGATGTCGTCACGACTGTTCACCGTGGCGATGAGATCGAAGTTGCCGGAGTTGCGCATGACGTCGAGCAGGGCGCGGCTCTCGGACGTTCGAGACTCGTCGAGCACCACCGTCGGCAGGTGGCGCACCTCGGTGCGGATGGCAAACCCGAAGAGAATCAGCTGGATGGCCGGGAGCACGACCATCATGGCAAGCGTGAGGCGGTCTCGGCGCATCTGGATGAATTCCTTCCAGAGCATCGGCCAGAGCGGCGAGCTTCTGATTCGCGTCGCGAGATTCATACGGTGACCCCCTCGTCCCGCTTCTGCAATTCGATGAAGACATCCTCGATGCTGGATAGCCCGAACTGTTCCGAGACCGCCGCCGGCGTGCCGAGCGCGATCAGTCTCCCCCGCGATAGGAAGGCGACCCGGTCGCAGCGTCCGGCTTCGTCCATGTAGTGCGTCGTGACCAGCACCGTCGTTCCCGAACTGGCGAGCTGGTGGACGATCTCCCAGAAGTGGCGCCGCGCAGCCGGATCGACGCCGGCCGTCGGCTCGTCGAGAAAGAGCATGTCGGGGCGGTGGGCGATGGCGCACGCCAGAGCGAGTCGCTGCTTCCAACCTCCGCTCAGCTCGCTCACCAACTGGCTCGCCAGCGGGGCGAGGTCGAGGTTGTCCATCAGCTCCGTCATTCGCGCGTCGAGCTCGGCACCGCGCATGCCATAGACGGCCGAGTAGAAGCGCAGGTTCTCGCGCACCGTGAGATCGTCGTAGAGCCCGAAGCGTTGCGACATGTAGCCGATGCGGCGGCGCAGCTGCTCAGCCTGAGTGACGATGTCGAAGCCGACAACCGTCGCCGTTCCCGATGTCGGCGCGATCAGGCCGCAGAGCATACGAATAGTCGTCGTCTTCCCCGAACCGTTGGGCCCGAGTACGCCGAATACTTCGCCCTTGTTGATGGTGAGGTCGAGCCCTTCGACAGCCACCAGCTCGCCGAACACCTTGCGCAGCTGGACCGTCCGCACGGCGACGGGCACATCCGACGTCGGTGCCGTAGCGGCCGGCACGGGCGCCGTCGGCCCGCTCATGGGCGGCTCGTGATCGGGACTCGCGCGGGCTGGTCGGTCGGCGCGCCTCGATCTCCCGGCGTAGCAAACCGAATCGTGAGAGGCAGCCCCGCCTTGAGGAGGCCGGTGGTGTCCTGGAACTGCACCTTGACTCCAAAGAGCAGGTCGGCGCGCTCGCGCTCGGTCAGCGCGATGCGCGGCGTGAACTCCGCCTTGTCGCTCACCGCCACCACACGCCCCATGAGTGGACGGTTGGGAAATGCATCGAGCCGCGCGACCGCGGAATCGCCGATGTGAATCAGCGGGAAGAGGCGCTGATCGACGTAGACGCGCACCCAGGGCCTCGAGACATCACCGAGAGTGAGGGCGGCCTCGCCGACGCCGAGGAGCTCGCCCGGCTCCGCATGTCGTGCCATGACCGAGCCGTTGATGGGCGAGGTGAGCACCAGATCGCTCGCTGTCCCCTCCGCCATCGCCAGCGCAGCCCGGGCGTTGGCCAGCTCGGCGCGGGCTGCTCGGATCCGCTCGGGGCGCGTCCCCTCCTGCGCGAGGCGGAGGGCTTCGGCGGCCGCGTCCCGACGCGCAGCGGCGGCCGTCGCCGCGCTGCGGAGCGCATCGTACTGCTGAGCGCTGATCGTTCCCTTCGCTGCGAGAGGAGCGGAGCGCTGCGCGTCGCTCGCCGCCTGCTTGGCGTCCGCCTCGGCCGCTCGGAGCTGTGCCGCCAGTTGATCGAGCTCGGCAGGGCGCGCTCCCTGGATCAAGTCGCGAAGTGTCGCCTCCGCCGAAGACACGCGCGCCCGCTGCGCCTCGATGTTCGGAAGCACTGAGGAGGTGGTGAGAGAGACGAGCGTGTCGCCGACCCGCACCCGCATCCCCTCGTCGACCCACATTCGCGTGATCCGGGCGGGGAGCAGCGGCGAGATGTCGACCTCTGCGACTTCGAGCGTACCCGTCGCTTCGACCACGTCGGGGTCGCTCCGCCGGCAGCCAATGGCGAGGCAAAGAACGAGCAGCGCGGCGGCGCGACGCGGCCACTCGTTCCCCACCCCGCCGCAAGGCACGAGAGCCCGCATCGGCTCGATGGCTGGCTGCTCAAACGAGCGCGGCGTCAAGCTCGAATACTCGGATTCCCTTCAGCGCCTTGGACACCGGGCACCCCACCTTCGTCGCCTCGGCGGCCTTCTGAAAGGCAGCCGCGTCGATCCCAGGCACGGAGGCGCGCACGACGAGCTTCATCGACGTGATCTCGAAGCTGTCGCCAACCTTCTCGACAGTGCACGCGGCCCTCGTCTCCACCCGTGTGGCGGGCTTGCCGGCGCCCTCGAGCGCGCCCGCGAGCGCCATGCTGTAGCACGCCGCTTCGGCGGCGGCTACTAGCTCTTCCGGGTTGGTCCCGCCCGCATTCCCGAACCGGGATCCGAACGAATACGGCGCAGCGATCTTCCCACTCTCTCCCTCAAAGCGTCCGTTGCCGGACCTGAGCCCGCCCTCCCAGACGGCGCTCGCGTTCCGCGTCGGCATTGCTCACCTCATGCAAATGTTGATATGCAGCCGGAACGTGAATCGGCTACGCTCTCACATGGAAGGTGGAGAGAAGATCTCTGCGCACAAGAGTCGTGGCAACGTCGGGCAGCGGGTCGCTCGCTCGAGGGAGCGAGTCTTGACGCCGCGCTTTGCGTGCCCGCTTCTTTCAGCCATGCCGGATACCGAGACCTCCCCGGTGCCCCTCCCTCCCTCTATCGAGCGCATCCTCAAGTCGTTTCGGGCGCTCGGTCGCGAGGAGAAAATGCAAGCGCTCGTCTCGTACGCGAAGAAGCTCGAGCCTCTCCCGCCAAGGTATCTGGCGATCGATCGGACGAACTTCACCATCCCGGAGTGCCAGACGCGCGTCGACATCTTCCCGGAGGTTCATGACGGCGCCGTGCACTTCTACGCCGACGTCAATACGCGGCAGTCGCCGACGATTGCGGCCTTTCTGTCGATTCTCTTCTCCGCCGTCAACGATCAGCCGCCATCGACCACGCTCGCCATCCCGAACGACATCGTGCGGACGATGATGGAAAACATCGGACTCGGAGCACGCGAGGCCGGCCTGAACGCAATGGTCCAGCGCCTGAAGCGCTACGCCGCCGACATCGAGCGGAGCGCCGCCTAACGTCCGGACGAGCGCAGTCCGAGGCACCCGCCTCTGTGGAGGAGCTGGAGGAGCGCCTCTCGCGCCCCACAGGGGGGGTGGTCGATGCGCTTCGGCAGTCGTCGGGCGATGTCCTGGTGCTCGGCGCGGGCGGGAAGATGGGGGTAACTCTCTCCCGGATGATCCGCCGCGGTCTGGACGAGGCCGGCTCCGACGCCCGGGTGGTCGCAGCGTCGCGATTCGGAAATGCGGACGCCGAGCATCGCCTGCGATCGGCGCGCGTGGATACGGTGCACTGCGACCTTCTCGATCCGGGCGCCGTCGCCGCTCTCCCCGACGCGCCCAACGTGATCTTCATGGCAGGTCAGAAGTTCGGCACGATGGCCGCGCCAGCGACGACTTGGGCACTCAATGTCGTGGTGCCGGCGATCGTGGCCCAGCGCTTCTCAAAGGCGCGCTTCGTCGTGTTCTCGACGGGCAACGTCTATCCGCTCACGCCGATCTCCCGCGGCGGATCGCGCGAGGGAGATGCGCTGGGGCCTGTGGGGGAGTACGCCTATTCGTGTGTCGGGCGCGAGAGGGTCTTCGAGCACTTCGCCACCCGATTCGGCGCGCCGCTCGCAGTCGTGAGGCTCAACTACGCCAACGATCTGCGCTACGGCGTGCTCACCGACATCGCCCTCGCCGTCTGGAGGCGAGAGCCGATCCAGCTGGCCATGGGCGCGGTCAACGTCATCTGGCAGGGGGACGCCAACGCGTGGGCACTCCAGTGCCTCCCTCGGGCGACGGAACCGCCCTTCGTGCTCAATGTCACCGGTGCGACGACGCTCGAGGTTCGGTCGATCGCCGAGCGCTTCGGAGAACTTCTCGGCCGCGAGCCTGTCCTCGTCGGGGAAGAGGCGCCCGATGCGCTGCTGAGCAACGCCGCGCGTGCCGAAGCCCTCTTCGGGCCGCCGGTTGTGAGCACCGAAAGCCTCATCGAGTGGACCGCATCATGGGTTAAGCACGGCGGTGAGCTCTTGGGTCGTCCGACCCACTTCGGTGAACGCGGAGGGAGCTTCTGAGCCAACAGAGAAAATCCACGCGGTGCGCGGGGGCGAGTGTCTTGCCTGCCGGTGACCGCGCTATCAAGTTGAGTCCGGCTCAGTCGGCGAGTGCGACGTCATGCCAATGACCGGCTCCTTCACAGTCAGGCGTCTCGAGCACGACATCCTCCTCCGGGTCGTGCTCTACTACGTCTTCTTGGCCCTCGCCATCGCGGCGATCTGGTACTGGATCCCGGCGTCGGTCGCCACCGCGTTGGCGGAGCCGTGGGCGGAGATCACCGGCGGCGGCGGACTGGGACGCGCGGCGGGTCGTGCGGCTCTCACCGAGGTCCAGCAGGCTACCCCGCAGGGCACGCTCTTCGTGGCCTCGCTCCTGGCGATCATCTCCGCCCTCCTGCTCGCGCTGCCTGTCGCTTGGGTCTATACGCTCACTCGCTCCAAGAAGGGATACCGGCAATCGGTCGTCCAAACGCTCGTCATGCTCCCGCTCGTCGTGGCGGGCGTCGCGGTGCTCGTCAAGCACAGCCTGGCGCTCGCGTTCAGCCTGGCCGGTATCGTCGCGGCGGTGCGCTTCCGCAACAACCTCGATGACAGCAAAGACGCCGTCTACATCTTTCTGGCGACGGCGATCGGCCTCGCGTCAGGCGTTCAGGTGACCGTGGCTGGCGTCCTCTCGGTCGTGTTCAACACGCTCGTGGTGCTGCTCTGGTACACGGACTTCGGCAGCACGCCGGCGGCGCTCGAGGGTGCCAGGGCGGCCGCCAAGCTCGAGAAGGCGCGCGAGCATCTCAGTCGCACGAGTTCCTTCGTCGCGCACCTCGACGACGAGCTGCTCAAGGCAATGTCGCCGGTCCAGCTCGACGCGCTCGCCGATCGGGCCTGGCGCCGCCGGAAGCGGATGAGCCCCGATTTCGAGGATCATGAGCGGACGGAGTACGACGCACTCGTTCGCGTGCGCACCGGGGACGCGGGGGCGTGCCGCGAGCTGGTCGACCCGGTGATGGCCGAGCGGGTCTCCCGCTGGCGACTGGGCGGCGTCTTGCACGATCCCGACGGCACGCACGTTCTGGAGTACACCCTGCAGCTCGAGAGCGAAGACGCGCGAGACGCCCTCCTGAGCGAGATACGGTCTCGCGGCGGAGCGCTCGTTCTCGATTGCGAGGTGCGCTGACATGGGCGCCCTGCGGCGCACTCTTCGACTGGCGTGGTCGCTCGCCGCGATCGCGGCTCCGTCGAGCCCGCAGGCGCAGGATTCCGTCTCCTCCAAACACGCCGCCGCCAACGCGCCCCTCTTCACAGCCGACGCGCCGGTCACGATCGCGATCGCGACCGACCTCAAGGCGTTCGTCAAGAACAGGGACAGTACCGCCGACTACACGCCGGCCACGTTGACCATCGCCGGCGCGGCATCGGAGGGGGGCGACGGGTCGGCGCCGATCGAGGTCGGCATCAAGTCGCGCGGACACTTCCGTCGACAGAAATCCAACTGCGACTTCCCGCCGGTGCTGATCAAGTTCCGCGGACACACCAAGGAGACCGTGTTCGCGCACCAGGACAAGCTGAAGCTGGTCACCCCCTGCAAGCCCGGCAACGCGGACTATCAGCAGTACATCCTGCAGGAGTACCTGCTCTATCGGGTCTACAACACGCTCACACCGTTCAGCTTCCGTGTCCGGCTGGCGAACGTCACGTACCAGGATGTGAAGAATGAGATGAAGCCGATCGCCGTCCAGGCCTTCCTCATCGAGAACGAGGACGCGATGGCGGCACGGAACGGCGGCACGGTTCTCAAGGCCAAGAACGCGCACCGCGAAGACGTCGACACCGCGCTGGTCAACACGCTCTCGATGTTCGAGTATCTGATCGCCAATACCGATTGGTCGATCTCGGGGCTGCACAATGTGCGACTGGTGCGGCTCCCCAACGTCTTCGGCGTGACCTTCCCCGTGCCATACGACTTCGACTGGTCTGGTGCCGTGAACCCACGGTACGCACGGCCCGATCCCCAGCTGCCGATTCGCACGGTGGAAGATCGCCTGTATCGCGGCTACTGCATGCCCCCGGCCGATCTCGAGAAGACCATCGCGCTCTTCAACCAGAAGCACACGGACATCAACGCTCTCTACACCACACCCGCCCTCCTCGAGCCCCAGCGCGCCGAGCGCACGACGAAGTACTACGACGACTTCTACAAGATCATCAACGACCAGCACAAGCTGGGGCAGGAGATCAAGCGGGCGTGCGTGGCCTGACGCCCGCCCTCCAGTCAGTCGCCGAGATTGCCGCATTTCTGCGGGAGGGACACGTCATCCCCGCCCACCCGCTCGCCCTCGACGCACATCGCCGCCTCGACGAGCGACGCCAGAGGGCCCTCACGCGCTACTACCTCGCCGCGGGCGCCGGCGGTGTGGCCGTGGGTGTCCACACCACTCAATTCGCGATACGAGATCGGGCGCACGGGCTGCTGCGGCCGGTGCTCGAGCTCGCATCGCGCACTGTCGACGAGGCGGCCGCCGCGCGCAGCCGCCCCGCCATCAGAGTCGCCGGCATCTGCGGGCGAACCGATCAGGCGGTGGCCGAAGCCCGGCTTGCGGACGATCTCGGCTACCACGCCGGCCTTCTGTCGTTAGGCGCGTTGCGTGACGCGCGCGACGAAGAGATCCTCGCCCACTGTCGCGCCGTCGCCGAGGTGATTCCGCTCTTCGGCTTCTACCTGCAGCCCGCCGTCGGAGGGCGGCCGCTCGGGTATGCCTTCTGGCGCGCGTTCGCTGGCATCGACCGTGTGGTCGCCATCAAGGTCGCGCCCTTCGATCGCTACGCGACCATCGATGTGATGCGGGCGGTCGCCGCCTCCGGGCGCGACGAAATCGCCCTCTACACCGGCAACGACGACAGCATTGTTCTCGACCTCCTGGCGCGCTTCCCCGCCTCGGGCCAGAAGGGCCCGCGGTGCTTCGACGGCGGCTTGCTCGGCCAGTGGGCGGTGTGGACGCGTCGTGCCGTCGAGCTCCTCGGTGAGATCCGGGGAGCACGGGGCGCCCCGCTCGACCCGCGCTGGCTCGAGCGCGCCGCCCGGTTGACGGATGCCAATGGCGCGATCTTTGACGCGCCTCACCGCTTCGCCGGCTGCCTCCCCGGCATCCACGAAGTCTTGCGCCGCCAAGGGCTCCTGACGGGCACCTGGTGCCTCGACCCCGCCGAGGTACTCTCCCCCGGCCAGCGAGAGGAGATCGACCGAGTTCTCGCCGCCTATCCCGAGCTCAACGACGATGACTTCGTCGCCGAGCACCTCGACGCGTGGCTCAGCTGACCTGAGGCGGCGTCAGGCGTGAAGGGCGTCGAGCTTGGCTTGCATCTTGTCGAGCCGCGCCAGGATGTCCTTACGCCACGCCTCGTCGGACGTTGGATGCTTGAGGACGAAGGTGAGCGCGCCTCCCACCTCGAGGCGGGCACAGTCCACCGAGTCGAGCGAGGGGATCCCCTGACGACGGGCTGCCGATGACAGCTCTCCGCGGGTGATCAGTTCCCGCCGGAGATTTCTCATCAGAACCTTGCCATCCTGCACGAGGATGACGTCCTTGCCGACGGCAGCGCGGTCGAGCTTGGGATGACTGAAGAGGTACCGGACGACGATGTAGTTGAGCATCAGGAGGGCCGCCGCTCCGATGATTCCGCCGAGCACCGAGTTATCGTTGCCGATGATCGCGTTCTGCACCGTGTTCGACAGGACGAGGAGTACGACGAGGTCGAACGGGTTGAACTGGCCGAGCTCGCGCTTCCCGGCCAGCCGCAGCCCGATCAGAAGGAAGAAATAGACGATGACGACGCGAATGATCTTCTCGGCGATCGGCACGCCCGAGACGAGGACGTCCGTCCAGATGCTTTGCATGATCGTGCTCAGGTGGAAGGTGGACGGTGGTCGGGACCCGACGCACGGTGGCGCACCCAGAATAGCTCGCGCTCGCCGGCTGCACCACACGTCACGACTCTGTGAAGAAACCATCGGCGTCCTCCCCGGTGTCATATCATCAGTCGAGGGGGGACCGATGGTGGATCAGAGACGTAGTGGTGCCGGACGAGGCTTCTCCCCAGGGGGAGAAGGGGGAATGTGGCAGGCCGCCGCCGCCGCGCCCGAGCGCGGGCGATGGATCGGGCGCCACGGGATCGAGCGCGTGGCGCTCTTCCCGAAGGGGCTCGGCCTGATCGAGATACGCTCCTTCCCCTCGGGCGAGCCGGCGCGAACCACCGCCATCACAGCGCTGCGCCTGCTCGCCGACGCAACGGTGCTGGTGATCGACCTGCGGCGTCACGAGGGCGGGGACGAGCGGATGGCGGCGTTGCTGACGAGCCTCCTCTTCGACACCGAACCGCTCTATGGGGAGTGCGTATACACGGGAGGCGCGAAGCTCTTCGCCGGCACGAGTGTCGAGCCGCGGTGCGTGACGCCTCGCGTGGAGCTGCTGGTGAGTGACCGTACGAGCGCGGTCGCGCGTTCCTTCGCGCAGAACATCGAGCGGCTCGGCCGCGGGCACGTCATCTACTCGCAGCGGGAAACTAGGCCGGCCCGCTAAGCGTGCGCCCGGTGGGGTGCAGGGTGCTGCGCTCGTGCGCGAGCACCGATGGCCCCATCTCCGTGATTTCGACGGCCGCCGGTGTTGGGTGAACGGCGCGCGCGGTATGTTCCCCCGGCGATGCCGTCCCTTCATCACTGGGCAACAGCGCGCTCCCTGCGGCGCGACGCGATCAAGCGGCTCGTCAGGCATGTTCCCATGGCGGTGGGCCTCGCGGTGTCGCTGTCACGAGCGGGCGTCGCTCAGGACGAGCCTCCGCCACAGAAGGCCGTCTCCCTGGGCGTGCTGGGCGGAGTCAGCATCCCCGCGCATGTCTCGTCGGACGTGCTCGACATCGGATGGAACGTCACCGGCGAATTCCTCCTCAACCTCGACAAGCTGACGGCGCTGCGCGTCGACCTGAGCTACGAGCACTTCGGGTTCGTCACGTCGGGGCGCTTCGAGAGCGGCAGCGCGCATACGTTCGGCGGAACAGCCGGGCTTCGCCTCAACCTGCTCGAAGGCGGGAGGGTGAAACCCTACCTCGTCGTCGGCTTGGGCGCATTCAACTTGACGACTGACGGAGTCACCCGCGGCGGCGCCAATCTGAGCTCCAACGCCACCGGCTTCGGGTTCGATGCCGGGCTAGGGTTGAGCGTCGCCCTCAAGCGGGTGGAGCTGCACTTCGTGACCACGCTCCTCAACATCTTCGTGAGCGAGAGTCCGATCCCGAGCGACAACGTCTACATCGTGCCGATCGCGGTCGGCGTGATGTTCTGAGGATCCGGTGCGGCGCGCCCGCACCGCCACCCGCATCTCGGACTCGAGGTTACAGGGGTCATGCCGACACGATATCGGGGCGCGCCGCGGGAGGTGCGGGCGCTCGACACGTACATCAAGCTCGCCCGCGCGCAGAATGCCCTTGCCGCGGCGCTCTACCGCCCGCTGGCCCTCGAGGAGGGGGTGACGGAGAGCCAACTCGGCGTGCTCGAGGCCCTCCTCCACCTCGGGCCTCTCTCCCAAAGTGAGTTGAGCCGGAAGCTCCTGACGAGTGGAAGCAATCTCACCACCGTGCTGGACAACCTCGAGCGGCATGGCCTGGTGCGCCGCCAGCGTCGATCCGAGGACCGGCGCGTTCAGGTCGTGCACCTGAGCGACGAGGGGCGGCGGCTGATCAAGCGCATCTTTCCGGCTCACGTCGAGCGCCTGACGCGGGGGATGGGTGTGCTCACGGTGCGGGAACAGGAGACGCTGGGTCGCCTCTGCCGGAAGCTCGGGCGGGGTCAGCTGCCGTAGGCGGAAAGCGGGCTCGGCCGGGGAGGAGAGAGGGAACGATTGTTCGACGTCGGACATTACATACTTGAATTACATGCGTCGACGATCGTCATCCACGCTGGTACCTTGATGTCAGAGTCCGCTGAGCCGACATGCCCAACCAGACCGAATCCCTGAGCGTACGCGAGGCCGCCGAGAGCCGTCGCTCGATCCGTCGCTTCGCCCCCGGCGCGGTCCCCGAGGAGGATCTGCGGGAGATCATCCGAGTCGCCGGCCTCGCCCCGTCGGCGTGGAACGCCCAGCCCTGGCGATTCATCGTCGTCCGCGACCCTGAGCTCAAGGCGCAGCTGGCGGTGGCCGCCAACGGCCAACGCCAGATCCTCAGCGCCCCTGTCGTCATTGTGGTGTACGCCGACATCCGCGATGTGCTCGCCCACGTCGACGAAATCATCCATCCGACGGCGACGAGCGACCGGCGGGCCTCCACATCATCGAGCATCGCCCGCTTCTTCGCGTCGAAGACCACGAGCGAGCAGGCAGCCTGGGCGAACGCCCAGAGCAACATCGCGCTCGGCTTCCTTCTCCTCGCCGCTCAGTCGCTCGGCTACGCCACGTCGCCGATGCTCGGATTCGATGCGGTGAAGGTGAAGGAAGTCCTCGGCCTGCCCGCGGACGTCGCCGTGACTGCGCTCGTCGCCCTTGGCGTTGCGGACGAGCAGGGACGCGCACATCACCGCCATCCGACCGAACGCATCGCCACCTTTCGGTGAGCGGTTGAGGAGAGATTCATCATGTCCATCACACTCGAAGGGATTCATCACGTGACGGCGATCGCCAGCGATCCCCAGAAGAACGTCGATTTCTACGCCGGGGCCCTTGGCCTTCGCCTTGTCAAACGCACCGTGAATTTCGACGATCCCACCACCTACCACCTCTACTACGGCGACGAGAAGGGCGCTCCGGGGAGCCTGATGACCTTCTTCCCTTGGCCGCGCGCCCCTCGAGGCCGAGCGGGCACAGGGCAGATCAACGCCACCGCCTTCTCGATTCCGCCCGCATCGCTCGGATACTGGCTCGAGCGCATGGTGCGGCACGGGATCCCGCATGAAGGCCCGGCTAAACGGTTCGATGCACAGGTGCTGACGGTGCGCGACCCCGATGGCCTGGTTATTGAGCTCGTCGCCACGAGTGATGAGCGCGCACCGTGGGAGGACGGGCCCGTCCCCGCGGCTCACGCGATCCGCGGACTTCACTCGACGACCATCTGGCGCGATGCCGAGACGGCGACTGGCGCGATGCTCATCGACCTTCTCGGCTTTCGTGAGGCGGGTCGAGAGGGCGCCGTGACACGCTATGCCACCGGAACGGGCGGCCCCGGTGCATTGCTCGATGTGCGCGATGCCACCGGCTTCTGGCGCGGTACGATCGGAGTCGGTACGGTGCACCACATGGCCTGGCGGATGCCCGACACGGACGTCGAGGATGCCGCGCGCAACGAGTTGGCGAGGCGCGGGGTGCCGGCGACCGACATCATCGATCGGCAGTACTTCAAGTCGGTCTACTTCCACGAGCCCGGCGGCGTGCTCCTGGAGTTGGCGACGGACGGCCCCGGGTTCGACCGCGATGAGCCTCTCGCCACATTAGGGACCCAGCTCATGCTCCCACCCTGGTTCGAGCGGGATCGCGCAATGCTCGAGGCGACTCTCCCGCCGATTCACTCGCCGGCGCACCGGGAGACCGCCGTACCGTGAGCGAGACCCTCAGCGGGTTCATTCACCGATACGAGCCTGCCCGCACCGCCGGCTCGCCCACACTGCTCATGCTCCATGGCACCGGGGGGGACGAGACCGATCTCCTCGCTCTCGGGCGCGAGCTGGCACCGGGTGCGGGCCTGCTGAGCCCCCGCGGACGAGTGCTCGAGCGCGGGATGCCGCGCTTCTTCCGTCGCTTCGCCGAGGGCGTGTTCGATGTCGAAGATGTGCGGCGGCGCGCGCACGAGCTGGCTGCGTTCGTGGGCGAAGCAGTCCTCCAATACCAGCTGGACGCAGACAGTATCTACGCCGTCGGGTTCTCCAATGGGGCGAACATCGCGGGGGCGGTGATGCTCCTCGAGCCGCGCACACTCCGCGGCGGTGTGCTCCTCCGAGCGCAGCCGGTGATCGCGCCAGAGGAGGCACCGCGACTCGGCGGCCGCAGCGCCCTCCTCGCCGCCGGTCTTCGCGACCCGATCGTGCCGGCGACAGAGACGGAGCGGCTGGCGGCGGCATTGCGGGATGCCGGAGCCGATGTGACCATGCACTGGGCGGATGCCGGCCACCACCTCACGGCGAGCGATGTGAACACGGCTCGCGAATGGCTCGCGCAGCGATTCAGCTCGCTCGCGCGTTAGGTAGCGTCTCCGGCGCAGAGCAGCTGCCCGCGACAACCGGATCCCACGGCACCGTCCATCACCACCGGTGAGCGAGATGAAGTTCCAGACAATCGCCTACACCCTGCTACGGATTGTCACGCCCTTCCTCCTCCTGCAGCACGGAGTCCAGAAGCACTTTGGGCTCCTGGGAGGATTCGGCCCACAACATGGAACGGCGGAGCTCTGGTCGCTCTTCGGAGCCGCCGGGGTGATCGAGACCTTCGTCACTCCCTTCGTGCTCATCGGCCTCTTCACGCGCCCAGCGGCGTTCCTCGTGTCCGGCGAGATGGCGACGGCGTATTTTCTCATGCACATCAAGAACGGCTTCTGGCCGATCCTCAATCACGGCGAGCTACCGGTGCTCTTCTGCTTCGTCTTCCTCTTCATCTCATCGTACGGGCCCGGCCCTTTCAGCGTGGACGCTCTTCTCGCTCGCCGCTCCGGAAAACCTTCATGACACGGCGCCGGTGGTGCGCACCGGTCGGCGTGGCGAGCGCCTTGCTCGCGCTCGGCACCGCGTCCGCGCAAGCGGCGGCGGCGGCCGATCAGCTCATCGACGCCGCGGTCGGCGACAGCGCGGCGTACCGCCGGCTCGCGCTCTTCGTCGACACATTCGGCAACCGGCCGAGCGGGTCGGAGCGCCTCGAGCGCGCGATCGACTGGGTGGTAGCGGAGATGAAGCGAGACGGGCTCGAGAACGTCCACACGGAGCCGGTGCGAGTACCGCACTGGGAGCGAGGCGCGGAATCGGCGGAGCTCACTTCGCCTCGCCACGTGCGACTCGCCATGCTCGGCCTCGGCCTGAGCGTCGGTACCCCGCCCGCCGGAATCACCGCGCCGGTGTTGGTCGTCACCGACTTCGCCAACCTGCGAGCCCGCGCCGCGGAGGCGCGGGGGAAGATCGTGCTCTACGACTTCCCCTTCGACCCCGACAAGAAGCCCTTCGAGGCGTACGGGGAGGCCGTGCAGTATCGCGGATCGGGCGCGGATTCGGCGTCACAGTTCGGCGCCGTCGCCATCCTCGTTCGGTCGGTCACTCCGATGTCGCTCCGCTCACCGCACACTGGCGCCATGCACTACGGGGACAGCACGGGGCGAGTGAAGCACATCCCGGCGGCTGCGGTGAGCGTGGAGGACGCGGAGATGCTTCACCGCATGCAGGACCGTGGCACTCGGATGGTGGTGACGCTCAAGATGGGCGCGCGAACGCTCTCCCCCGCCCCATCGCGCAACGTCGTCGCCGAAGTGCACGGGTCGACGCACCCCGGGGATGTGATCGTCATGGGGGGCCACATCGACTCGTGGGACGTCGGGCAAGGTGCGATGGATGACGGTGGAGGCAGCGTGGCCACATGGGAGGCGTTGCGCCTGATCAAGCGCCTAGGGACGCGACCGAAACGCACCATTCGAGTCGTGCTCTGGACCAACGAGGAGTCCGGCCTCGCCGGTGGCCGCGGATATCGCGATGCGCACCTCTCCGAGATCAATCGCCACGTGCTGGCCATCGAATCGGACAACGGTGTCTTTCGCCCCACCGGCATTCGCGTCAACGGCACGGAGGGAGCTATGACGGCGGTGCGCGGCGTGATGGCTCCGCTCGCACGCATCGGTGTCACCACCGCGGAGCCCGGTCAGCCGGAGGCCGACGTCTCTCCGCTGTCGGAGCTCGGAGTGCCGACCGCTGCCCTCGAGGTGGATGGCTCTCGCTACTTCTGGTACCACCACAGCGAGGCCGACATGGTCGACAAGCTCGACCCGGCGGACATGGCTCGCTGCGTTGCTGCCTTGGCCGTGCTGGCCTACGGAGTGGCCGACCTGGAGGAGACTCTCCCTCGGGGACGCGCTGCCACGACGCGCTGAGCGAGCCGACGCGACTTGCCTACTGCTCCAGGCCTCGGGGAGTGGTCGTCGATAGGCGCGCCCCGTAGCGGCAGGCATCGAGCCCGTCGCCCGGCGCTAGAGCGCAGAGCTGCTCGCGCGCCGGCGTCGCCGCTCGGAGAACTGCAATCTCCTCTCCGACCGCGTTGTAGCACGCCACCCGGCCCGCGCCCGGCGCAACATCTCGGCAGAAAGAGAAGCCATCGGTCGGGTTCGCGGTGACATCCACGTAGTTCTTCACCACGCCGACGTAGCACCAGGGCTGATAGGCCGGCGTGCCCAACGAGCAGAGACGCGCCGACTCGGCGTGGTTCATCAGCGTCTCGCCGCTGATCGTCGTGCCCGTTCCCTGATAGCAGCGGCGTCGAAGATCGGGCGGGACCGCGTCGCACCAGGTGAAGGTCTTGGCGTAATCCCCGCTGTTGATGGTGAGCATCACCGCCGGCTGCGTTTGATAGCAGTCGTCCTGATAGCGGGCACCGAGGATGGAGCACGGGTACTGCGGATCGGACGGATCCACCGCGCGAAATGTGCTCGCCCCGGCCGAGCCATCCTTCCCCATCGGCATTCGCGCCATCGAACCGCTCCCGACCGACAGCGGGTCGTGGTCGTCGTGCGGGTTCGTGGCGTGGACGATGTTCTCCATGAAGGCGCCGCCGTAGCAGGATTTCCGGTCCCACTCCTCGTCCAGAGCATCGCAACCGGCGAGGCTCGCGCGCAGGTCGTGATCGTAGAACATCGTGAGGCCGTGCCCCATCCCGTGCACACACTGGAAGCGAAGCCAGCGATCCGCATCCGGCGCCGTGTACGGGGAACACACGGCATTGATCTCGTCGTGCCCGACGTGCGGGAGGCTGCGGAGATACGTCTGGATGACGCCGTGATAGCAGCCGGACTGGAAGATCTCGGTGCACGTCGCGAATGTCGCGGTCACTTCCGGGTGCGCGCGATAGGCGGCGATGCCGATCATGTGCGCGTACTCGTGGCCGTTGAAGCGGACGTCGCGGTCGCGATCGCCGAGGCGGTGCAGTGTTCCCATCGCCGTGCGCGCGCCTGTGCCATTGACGAGCGGGAGAAGCACCGCTTGGTAGCACGCGGATTTCGCCGCGCCCTCCTTCCGGGCGCAGCGCGCATACGCCCGATCGGCGATCGCCGTCGTGTCTCCGCCGAGCCAGCCCATGAGCGCCTCACCGGCGGGCCCGCGAGCGAGTTGCGAGCGGATCGGTTGCAGCGCGCCCATCCGCTCCGCTGCCGCGAGCCCGGCGAAGAGGAAGAGCGCCGCCAGCATGATCCAGCCCGCGCGGCGAAGCAGCGGCCCCCTGTCCGTCACGTCCGTCCCTCGGCCGGCACGACCCCCAGCGTCAGGCGGCGGCCATGCCGCAGCAATCCGAGGTCGTAGCGAGTGCCGATCCGCTCATCGGTGAGGAACTTGTGCAAGGCGTCCACTCCGGCGACTGAGGTATCGCCGATGTGGACGATGATGTCCCCGGTCTCGACACCGGCCTGCTCGGCAGGACTGTCCGGCTCGACCGCGGTGACGAGTACACCGCCCTCCGCCGAAAGGGCGTGCAGATGCACCGACCGCCGAGCGAGGCGCACATTCTGCCCGCCGACGCCGATCCAACTGCGCCGCACGCGGCCATATCGAATGAGCTGCGAGACGACTCGCTTCGCGGTGTCGATTGGAATCGCCAGGCAGATGCCTTGGGCTTGCTGGATGACGGCGGTGTTCACGCCGACCACCCGCCCGCGCGAGTCGACGAGCGGGCCCCCCGAATTCCCCGGGTTGAGCGCCGCGTCCGTCTGAATCACGTCGTCGATGAGACGCCCCGAGGCGGCGCGGATCGACCGTCCGAGGGCGCTGACCACACCCGCGGTGACTGTGGTCTGAAAACCGAGCGGACTGCCGATCGCGATGACGAGCTGGCCCGGCGCCAGGCGCGCCGACTCTCCGAGCTCGGCGGGCACCAGGTCGCTCGACGCGATTCGGATGACCGCCAGATCCGTCTCCGGATCGTCTCCGACCAGATCAGCGTCGGACTCGCGGCCGTCGGTGAGCGTGCACCGTATGCGCGACGCGCGGTGAACGACGTGCGAATTGGTGAAGGCCAGACCGTCGGGCGTGAACACGAATCCCGATCCGCTGGCGAACGGTGCAGGTCGCCGCGACGGCCGTGATCCCCCACCTCCGCGCGTGGCGCGCACCTCGATGAAGAGGACCGACGGACTCACACGGTTCACGGCGCGGGTCACCGCGGCCGAATACGCATCCAACAGCTCCGCGTCCGCCTGGCCGGCCAGGGCGGCATCGACACCGTCCGAAGCCGGCTCCGGTACCGCGCCCCCCGCGGAGCTCAAGCGCAAGACGCGACTCATGTCCGTTCCTTCACTGGCGTCCGATGAGAGACTCTGCGAGCCCCTACTCAGCTATTCGGCGGCCCGCCGCGCCCGCGCATCTGCTGGCGCATGGCCGCCACGTTCTTGTCGAAAACCGTCTGCTGATCCGGCGTGAGCGTCCCGCGGATGTCGCTCATCCGCTGCTGCATGAGATCTCGAGCGGTCTGCCGATCATCCGGGTTCTCCCTCGGATGCAGCGCCTGCATCTTCGGATCGTACTTGGCATTGATGCCATCGATTTGCTTCTTCTGCGCGTCCGTCAGTGTAATGCCGGCGAACAGCTGCTCCTGCATGTGAGAGCGCATCGCCGCTCGGGAGGCGCTGTCTCGAGGCATGCCACGCATGCAGGTGTCGCACATTTGGGCCTGGCCGACGGCCGCGAAAGCCAGGCTGGAAAGGAGAAGCGTAGCGGTTGCGGTGAGTCGAAACACAGTGGTCCTCCACATTCTGCAAGAGTTGCGGCACCGTGGCGACAATCACGTTCAGCCTCGGTGCCGGCCGACGCGCACGTCGTCAGGCAGGAACCGGCGCGCGCTCCCGCTGCCACTCCTTCAGCAGCTGGTCGACGGTCTTGAACTGGGCCTTCTCGTCCGTGGCGTACCACGCCTTGAAGTACTCGAGACCGGATCGGTGCGCGTCCTCGGTGAACGCGTCCAGCGCGTCGGTCACCCAGACGAGATCATATCCGCGCTGGAAGGCATCCCCCGAGGTGTGGCGCGCACAGCAATCGGTGTGCAGGCCGGTGATGTACAGCCGGGTGATACCCCGCTCGCGCAGGATGCGATCGATTTCGGTGCTCACGAACGGGCTGTAGGTCCGCTTCGGCAGCACGACGTCGCCCGGATGCGGGGCCAGCTCGGCGACAATGCTCGCCTGCGGCGTCCCCGCCATCGCATGGGGCGGCCACTTGCGCAGCTCGTCATCCGCCGGCGTGTGGGCGTCCGTCGTGTAGACAACGAGGATGTCGTTGTCGCGCGCGCCGGCCAGAAGCTTCGCCAATTTGGGGATGATCCCCTTGGCACGTTGCTGATACGCGGGACCACCCGCATCGGCGATCGTTCCGCCTGCGTGGACGAAGTCGTTCGCCAGATCGATCACGATCACGGCACTGCGTGGCACGCGAGACGTCGGATTCACGGACATGGCGATCTCCCATTGTTCGAGTTCGCACGCGGGGGGCCGATTGGGCAACGCCTCGATCGTCCCAGGGGGACGACCTCTCCCACGGCGGGCGCTCGTTCGAGCGCCGGTGACAAGATACCTGCCGAAACGTACGGCTTCACGCCACGGACTTCCGCACCCGCTCCTGGCCGAGCAGCATCTCGAGCTGGCCGAGGCGAGCGATCCTCTCTTCGACCTTCGCCACCTCGGCACTGCAGCGGCGCCTGAACGCATCGAACTCTCGACGTGAGCGCCAGAGGTCGCTCGTCAGGTAAAGCGTCCGATCCTCGGCGTCACGCCATAGCTCGCTGCGGACGAAACCGGGCGCCCCTGCCAGCAACGCCTCCCACGCCCCACGCCGTCCAAAGATCAGCTCGAACTCTCGGGCATTCTCGCGGCGAACGCGAAACGCCGACAACCGATGGAATGCGTGCTCTCTCATCTCTCTCCCCCGGGCAACAGGAGATGAGACTCACGCCGGCACTCAGACCAGGGAGTGCGCGGACACGGTCTCCGTTAGGTAGACAGCTGAGCCTCTCTCAGGAGCGCTTGCCCCACTGCAATCCATGCAACGGGCCAAGTGCGGCTCTATAACTTGTATCCCGACGATTGATAGTTAGATAACCAGGCGAGTGTGACTTGTCAACTCCGTTTTAGAGGTTAGAATATCGGCTATGGCACCGCAGCCAGCCGATCATCGAGGGGAGGGCTCCACCGGCCTCCCAGACCCCTTCGAATGGGTCGGAAACGCCCTGCCGGCGGACTACGCCAACACCGCCTCCTGGCCCCCCGAGGGGCCAATCGAGGAGCGGTTGACGGATTACTCGCGCCTCGTCGACTGGGCGCTCCGGAGCGGGATACTTTCGGTCGCTGAGGCGAACCCGATGCTACGCGAGGCCGCCGCGCACCCCGCGCGCGCCGCCGCCACCCTAGATCGCGCGAGGTCTCTCCGTGCGGTGGTCCACCAGGCTCTCGCCAGCCTGGCGAGAGGCAACGCGCCACCCGCGTCGGCGTTGGGCGCTCTCAACGGCTTCTTGCCGGACGCGCTCGGGCACCTGGCGGTCGATTCGACAGGCGACGGTTGCGGCTGCAGCTGGACTTGGCGACACGATGGGGTCGATCTCGACCGGATGCTCTGGCCGATCGTGTGGTCGACCCTGGGGCTCCTCACATCCGACCAGTCGCGCCTGGTGCGACAGTGCGGCAATCAGCGTTGCGGCTGGACCTTCGTCGACACAAGCCGCAATCGGACCCGCAAGTGGTGCACCATGCGCGATTGCGGCAACCGCGCCAAGGCGCGACGCCACTACGAGCGGAAGAAGCGCAGCACGCGCGGGACGGGCACCGCGAGCTGAGGGATGCCGCGGGCGATCGTTATGACCCGAGCGCGGCGCGCACGATCGGGATCAGCCGCTCCGGATGGGCGTAGCTGTCCTCACCGAGGATGAGGCGCGCCGCCGGCATCGCGGCGACCCGACGCAACAGGGAGACCAGGTGAGGCGCCACCACCCGGTCCGCCATCACCCAGGGGCTCTGCCTAACGACTGCCGCGAACGCATCGGCCGAGCCAAGGGCGCGGAGATGTGTCGAGTCGTCGACCACCTGCGAGAGCAAGAGTCCACCCAATACGGCGGTCCGCCGCCAGCGACCCGCACCGAGCGTGGTGGGGTCGACCGATACTCGGTCGCCGGTGACCACACGATCCTTCCATCCGGCGTCGAGATGGAAGGTGGACCGCCAGCCCTCGACCACCACCGTGTCGCCGTCGGGCCCCGGCGAGAGCACCAGCTGGTCGTCGGAGAGGTAGTCCCAACCACCCGCAATGAGGGTCGCGATCGTCGACGACTTCCCGCTCCGCGAGTCGCCGACGACCAAAAACGCTGTGCCGTCGGGAGCGATCACCGCGCCGGCGTGCACCAGTACATGGCCAAGGCGGCCCAAGAGCAACGGCACAGCGATGCTGAAGGCGGAGACGGCATCGCGCAGGTCACCAGCGCGTTCGGCGATGCTGATCCGTGAGCGACGCGACTCCAGTTCCAGCGTCCCGCTGACGCGACCGTTGTCGCTGCGCAGGAGCGCGTAGGGCGCGCCCGCGGCCGACGTCCAGAGTCCGACACGCCCGAGCCGCAGGACGGGTGGCCGGCCCGGGGCCTCCGGCGGAACGAGTGCGCCAGCGTCACGCGCCACGCGCACGTGAGCGGCCGGCTGTGCATGCCCCGCCTCCACTGGAGGAGGCAGGATCTCGCGAAAGGCCGCGGCGTAGCCGGGGTCAATGTCGAGCACCAATCGGCTGCGCGCCAGGAGCGAGAGCCGGACTAGCGGCGTCGGGGGGAGCCCGGCCGTCGGGGCGCCCGCCGTCACCGTCACATGAGCCAGGGTCGCCCCGCTGCTCGAGCTCACGCGGTCCGCGGGGGCACTCATCGCTCCCCCGTCCCGTTCTCGGACGACATGCCGCTGGTCGTGATCGGGTGAATGGTGGACGGCGATGTGGGGTCGAGCCACGCGAGCTGCGACGGGCCGCCGTTGGAGAACTCCGTGAACACCACCTGACCCGAGGCCAGGTACGAGGGCTGGCCGACGTTCCCGATCGTCGTTAGGCGCTTGACGTCGCGCGTGGCCACCGTGAGCAGGTAGAGGTCCGACTGATGCGTGAGCGTGTCACGATCGGACGTGAAGACGACCTGCTTGCCATCCGGACTCCAGGAGGGCTCGACATTGGAGTTACCGTCGCCGGAGAGGAGCGCCGTGGCCGAGCCGGTATCGGCACCAAGCGTCCCGACGTACAGGCCGGCGTTCCCGTCGCGCGTCGTGGTGTAGACGATCCGGGTCCCATCGGGCGACCACGCGGGACCCGCTTCGATCGCCCCGCTGAATCCCGAGTCCGCGGGCTCGAAGCGGCACCCGCTCGGGCAGCTCGTCCCCATCACCCAGATCTTCGGCAAGACGTCGGCATCCGAGGAGTACGCCACGGTCGCCGTCTTCGACACCGCTGGATCGAGCGCAGTGTAGCTCCCGCCGATCAGCTCCGTTTCCGAGCCGCCGGCCGTCGGCACGGTGAAGATCGCCCCTTTACCCGTGCGGAACGACACGAAGTAGATGACGCCGCCATGGACCGCCGGATGGAGATCATCCGCCGGATCGGTCGTGATCCGGTGGAGGTTGGATCCATCGAGCGACACCGAGTAGACGTCGCGGTTCCCCTGGCTCACGGCATCGAAGTAGATGACCGGGACGGTCGGCGGCGACGAACCGGTGCTCGAGCTGCAGGCCGCTGCCACTATCGAGGCGGCCACCCCGAGAAGCGGGCCATGTGCTGCGCGGAAACGCCGGATGTTAGGCATGCACCAGCGGCAGCGCCGCCCGCCTCCACGTCGAGTCCGGGCCTCGGGAGAGCCAGTCGAGCTTGCCCGACGCGCGGGCGCAGCGCAGGCAGGGGAGGCCGGCCAGCGGGTCATCGGCGCCGAGCGAGGCGGAGTCCGCCTCGAGCGCCATCAGCCGCGCCGAATACTCGCGATAGGCGTCGGCGAGCTGGGTGTGGTGGAGATCGACCACCACATCGCTGTTCGTCGCGCCGTAGTCGGAGAGCTGGCAGCAGAGCGAGAGCTCTCCGCTCACGTTCACGTACAGGCGCTGGTGCCGGTACGTCTCGCAACGCTCGAGCGCCTCGCCGTCGAGCGGCGGGGCGCCGTAATCGACGGTGATCGCCGTCCTCCGCCCCGGAACGCTCGCCAGCACGCGCGCCTCTCGTACGACAGCCGGCCACTCGTCAGGCTCCAAGTCGGACACGCGGCTCACGCTCTGCGGGACCGGCTGCGGGAGGATCACCTGCAGGCGCACTGCACCCAGCCCCTCCGCCAGCTCGCTCGCCGCCGCCAGCTGGTGGCGATCCCGACGGTCGATGACGATCGAGAAGACCATCGGAATGCGCCGGCTCGTGAGCAGCGCAGCCGCCAGCATCACGCGCCGAAAGCTCCCCCGTCCACGCTCCGCATCGTGCACCGCCTCGGTCGCGCCCGACAGCGAGAGCCGCACCGCTTGCGGCGGGTGGCGGTCGAGCAACGGAAGGGCACGCGCCAGGTGCCAACCGTTGGTGACGAATCGCCAGGGTACACCGCGCGCGCGGAGACCCTCCACGATCGTCTCGAGCTCAGGGTGCAGAAGAGGCTCGCCCCCCGTCAGGCTGACGGTGACCTCTCCGAAGAGCTGGCGCGCCTCGTCGGTCACCCGGAGGAGAAGATCCGCCTCCAATGAACGCACTGTCGTCACGTCGTCGCGAATGCAATGCGGACAACGGAGATTGCAGTGTTGGGTGATAGCGAAGCCGAGGAGCATGCCCGGGAGGGCCGACGGCGTAGCCGTACGGCCGCGCGCTTAGAAGACCGTCCCGCCGCCCCCGATCGGCGAGCCCATCTGCAACGTCAGCGCAGTGAGGCGGGGCAGCTCCGTGAGAACGGGCGCAACCCACGGGCGCCGCGGTACGGCGCTCGGAGACAAGGAAGGTTCCCCGGCATGATCCGGAGTATCCGGTTTGCCGGTTCGTGCGACGAGCGGAATCAGGGGCTCTCCCGGCGAGGGAAGGCTACTTTAGGAGCCGCTCAGACCCGCCGCAAGGCCAATTTTCCCCACATGTGACGGTTGCTGTCGGAGGCGTGACGGTTGGCCCGAGATGCTGGAAAACCTCGTGGCATCTCAGGGCGTCGCCCCGCTCACGGGCGCGGAAACATCCGCCGAGTCGCCACCCGCGCGTCGCACCGCGGCCCGATCACGCGCCACGTCCTCGATGCACCGGCAGAGAAGCGCGGTCCAGCCCGTCTGGTGATTGGCACCGCAGCCTCGTCCCGTGTCCCCGTGGAAGAACTCGTAGAAGAGGACCAGGTCCTTCCAGTGCGCATCGGTCGCATAACGCGACTCTCCGCCATGGCAGGGGCGCGCCCCGTGCGCGTCGGGAAGCACCAGAGTCGCCAACCTTCGCGTCAGGTCGCGCGCGACTTCCTGGAGCGTCATGAGCTGCCCCGAGCCTGTCGGGCACTCGACACGGAGCGAGTCTCCGTAGAATCGGTGATAGCTCTCGAGTCCCTCGATCAGGAGGTAGTTGAGCGGCACCCAGACCGGCCCGCGCCAATTCGAGTTACCGCCGAAGAGCTCCGTCTCCGACTCTCCCGGCGAGTAGCGCACGGTTGCATCCGGGAGGCCGGGGAGGGCGTACGGCTGCGTGGCATAGGCTCGTGAGAGCGAGCGGACACCGTGCGGAGAGAGGAACTCCGACTCATCGAGCACGCGCCGGAGCACCCGCACCAACCTCTCGCGCGACGGCACTGCGAGCAGCCGGTCCACACCCGCAGTCGCCGTCTCCATGTACGCGATGTGCTGCGCCAGATCGACGCGATTCTTGAGGAACCACTCGGTGCGCTTGGCGAAGCCCTTGAAGCGCGTCAAGGTCTCTTCCGGAAGGAGCGCCGCCACGAACAAGGGGATGATTCCGACCATCGACCGCAGCGCGAGATACGTCGACTGCCCATCGAGGTGGAGCATGTCGTAGTAGAACCCGTCCTGTTCGCTCCACAGCCCCGTTCCGCCGAGAGAATTCATCGCATCGACGATCGCGACGAAGTGCTCGAAGAATTTCGACGCCACATCCTCGTAGGCCGGATCCTCGAGCCCCAGCTCGCCGGCGATCATCAGCATCAACAGGCAGAAGAAGGCCATCCACGCCGTGGCATCCGCCTGTTCGAGCATCGCGCCGCCTGGGAGCGGGCGCGACCTGTCGAAGACGCCGATGTTGTCGAGCCCGAGGAAGCCGCCGGCGAAGAGGTGCTTCCCCTCGAGGTCCTTCCGGTTCACCCACCAGGTGAAGTTGAGCAGCAGCTTGTGGAAGGCGCGCTCGAGGAAGAGCCGATCACGGTGGCCCGCCGGCGCCGCCATCTTGTACACCCGGTACACCGCCCAGGCGTGCACCGGAGGGTTCACGTCGTCGAACGACCACTCGTACGCCGGGATCTGTCCACTCGGGTTCATGTACCACTCGCGCATCAGGAGCAGGAGCTGCTGCTTGGCGAACTCCGGATCGATGCGGGCGAATGCGACGCAGTGAAAGGCGAGGTCCCACGATGCGTACCAGGGGAACTCCCACACGTCAGGCATCGAGAGAACGTCCCGGTTGTACAGGTGCTCCCATCGAGCGTTACGGGTGGCGGCATGCGAGGGCGGCGGCGGTGGCATCGCCGGGTCCCCCTCCTGCCACTCGCGCACGACGTAGTTGTAGAACTGCTTGCTCCAGAGCAGCCCGGCGTAACCCTGCCGGAGGACGCGCCGCTCCTCTTCGGTCGCGCCGGGTGGAGAGCGCCTCCGGTAGAACTCTTCGCTCTCGCGCTGGCGATCGGCGAAGACGCGATCGAAGTCGTCGTCGAGCGGCGCCGGCGTGTGCTCCGCGCCCTTGGTGAGGCGGAGGCGCAGCGTCACCGCGCCGCCGGCGCCCAAGCGGAGGATGTAGTGCGCGGCGGCCTTGGTCCCGACGGACGCCGGGTTGAGCGCATCGTCGCGCCCGTCCACCAGGTAGTCGTGAAAAGAATCCTTCACGTAGGGGCCGGGATTGGATATCGCGAACAACCGCGCGAAGTTCGTCTCGTTGTCGGTGAACAGGAATGGCGGATGCACGCCATTGGGCCCCGGACCGACGACGAGGATGTACCTGCCTAACGAGGGATGGTCCGCCCGCAGTCGGTTGATGGCGGTCTTGGCGATCGTGCCGCGGGGCCAGTACGAGTCGCCGGTGCGGCCGCTGAACCACGTGTTGCGCAACCAGAGTGTCGGCAGGAGGTGGAGCGTCGCCTCGTCGGGGCCCCGGTTCGCCACCGTGAGGCGGATCAGAATGTCGTCCGGCGCTGCCTTGGCGTACTCCGCGAAGACGTCGAAGTAGCGCCCCTCATCGAAGACGCCCGTGTCCAGCAGCTCGTACTCGCCCTCCGACTTCCTCCGCCGCCGGTTCTCCGCCACGAGCTTCCCGTAGGGGAACTCCGCCTGCGGATACTTGTACAGCGCCTTCATGTACGAGTGAGTAGGAGTGCTCTCGAGGTAGTAGTAGCACTCCTTCACATCCTCGCCGTGATTCCCCTCCGAGTTGGTGAGTCCGAAGAGCCGCTCCTTGAGGATCGGGTCGCGCCCGTTCCAGAGCGCGAGCGCGAAGCAGAGCCGGCACTGGCGGTCGGTAATGCCAAGGAGTCCGTCCTCTCCCCACCGGTAGGTGCGGCTTCGGGCATGATCATGCGGGAAGTACTCCCACGCCGCCCCGTTCGCCGAGTAATCCTCGCGAACCGTCCCCCACTGGCGCTCGGATAGGTACGGGCCCCACCGCTTCCAGTTGCGGATCCGCCGGGTATCCTCGTCCAGCCGTACCGCCTCGGGGTCGTGATGGGCGCCGTCCCCCGCCTCCCCGTCCCGCGCTCCGTACGAGTGCGTCATCCCGCGAGCCCGGCGGGAGCCGCGTCGCGATCGAGGAGCCAGAGTGTGTGCTCGACGCCGCGCACGCGCGATGCGGGGAGCTCGGCGGCACTCGCACCGCCCGCGAGGATGCGCGTGGCCGCGTCACGCTTGGCGCCGCCCGAGACGAGGAAGAGCACCTCACGCGACCGGTTGAGGATCGGGAGGGTGAGCGTCACCCGCTCGCGAGGCGGACGTGCCGCCGGGCTCTCCACCGGGACTGCCCATCGCGCCTTCTCCTCCACCTCACTCCCTCCGGGGAAGAGCGACGCGGTGTGACCGTCCGCGCCGAGACCGAGCAACGCCAGGTCGAAGGCCGGCTCGTTGGCGCGCGGGAACTCGCGATGCAGCACCTTCTCGTACATCCGCGCTGCATCGGCGGCCGGCACCTCACCGGCGATGCGATGCACGTGCTGTCGCGAGACCGGCACGTGCGAGAGAAGCGTCGACGCCGCCATGGCGTAGTTGCTCGCCGGATCGTGCGACGGCACGCTGCGCTCGTCGCCAAAAAAGACCACCACCTGTCGCCACTGGATGCGACTCACGTACTCGGCGGCCAGCAGTCGGTAGAGGGCGGCCGGTGTCTGGCCGCCCGCGAGGGCGATCGTGAACCGCTTCCGGCGAAGGATCGCGGCACGCGCGGCGACGGCAATGCGCTCGGCTGCCGCCATCGCCAAGGTGGCCCCGTCGGCCACGACTTCGATACTGAGATCGGTTTCTGCCATAGCGAAAGATTCGCTAGACCTGCACCGGCGGCGCTAGGTGCAGGAGGGGCATGACCACCGCGCTCAATCGGTCAGGGTCATCCACGACGCGCTCCGCCGGGAGGAGTCCGCTGTCGTGCACGTGACGGCGCGTCATGGCGTTCGTGACGGCGATGCAGAGCGACCCCGCAGCGAGTGCCGCCACGATCCCCGGCACGGAGTCCTCGAGCACCACGCATTCCGTCGGGGCGACACCGAGGCGTTCCGCCGTTACCACGCAGATCTCCGGATCCGGCTTGGGCTTACGGACGTCATCGCGCGCCACCAGGGCGTCGATCTCGCCGTCCAGGTCGAGCGCGTGCAGCAGCGTGCGCGCCTGCGCACGGTGCGACATCGTCGCCACCCCCACCGGAACGCGGGCGGCGTGCACGCTTCTCAGCAGAGCGGTCGAACGCGGATACTCCTGGCGGCGAAGCAGCTGGGGATCGGCGATCATCTGCTCGTAGATGCGCAGGCGCAGGGTGCTGAAGGCCTCCTGCGCCGATCGCGCCCCGAGCTCGATGCGCTTCGCCTCCGCATACGGGGTGAGCCCGACGCGCTCCATCAGCGCCGCGGAGACTTCGTCACGGGCTCTCCCCACCATGTCATCGTAAGCGGCCAGCACGGCGCCTTCGACTCCCGGATCGGGGTGAAGCAGGGTGGCTGCGCGGGCGTACGATTGGGCTTTGAGAACCTCCGTCTGCACGAGCGTGCCGTCGAGGTCGAAGATCGCCGCGCGTACGAGTGCCGTCATCGCCCGAGCTGCTGGCGCGCAGCCGTCACCACCTGGTCGATAGTGAACCCGAACTTCTTCTGGAGCTCCACGAGGGGGGCCGAGGCACCGAAGGTCGTCATCCCTATGCTGTGACCGCTCGTCCCGACGTACCGTTCCCAGCCGAAGGTCGCCGCCTGCTCGACCGAGACGCGCGCCCTGACCGCCTCCGGGAGAACGCTCTCGCGGTAATCCGCCGGTTGCTGCTCGAAGAGGTCCCAACAAGGCATGCTGACGACGCGGCTCCGTATCCCGTCGGCGGCGAGCTTCTCGTGCGCGGCCACGCACAACGCCACTTCGCTCCCGGTGCCGATGAGGATCACGTCGGGCGTGCCATCGCCGGCCAGCGTGTAGGCCCCCCGGGCCACACCTTCCGCCGACGCGTACTTTAAGCGGTCGACGGTGGGCAGTGCCTGGCGAGATAGAATGAGCGCCGTCGGCACGTGCGTGAGTTGCATGATGACCTTCCATGCCTCGACCACTTCGTTGGCATCGGCCGGACGAATCGTCAGGAGACCGGGGATTGCTCGGAGCGAGGCGAGCTGCTCCACCGGCTGGTGGGTGGGACCGTCTTCGCCGACGCCGATCGAATCGTGGGTGAAGATGTAGATCGTCGGGATCTCCATCAGCGCGGCGAGGCGAATCGACGGGCGCGAGTAGTCGCTGAAGATGAGGAAGCCGGAGCCGAAGGCGCGCACCTTCGAGAGGGCCATGCCGTTCAGGACCGCGCACATCGCGTGCTCGCGGATGCCAAAGTGCATGTTGCGCCCCTCAGGTGTGTTGGCCTCGAAATCGCCGGCGCCCTCGAAGGTGAGACGCGTCTTCGTTGACGGCGCCAGGTCGGCGGCGCCGCCGATCAGCCAGGGAACGTTGCGGGCGAGCGCGTTCAAGACCTTTCCGGAGGCGTCGCGCCCCGCCAGTCCTTTGGGGTCAGCAGAAAAGGACGGCAGGTCCTTGTCCCACCCATCCGGAAGACGCCGGTGCTGCATCCGGTAGAGGTTATCGGCCAGCGCGGGATGAGCGGCGCGATAGGCGTCGAATGATGCCATCCACGCCGAGTGCGTCTCGCGCCCCCGTGCCCCGACACCGGAGGAAAGGTGCGGCATCACTTCCGGTGGGACGTAGAACTTGGCGTCCTCGGGCCAGCCGTACGACCGCTTCGCGCCGCGAATCTCCTCCTCACCCAACGGCTCCCCATGCGCCGCGCTCGTGTCTTGCTTGTTCGGCGCACCGTAGCCGATGTGCGAGTCGACGATGATCAACGTCGGCCGGTCGGTCGTGCGTCGGAAGGTGTCGAACGCTCGGCGGAGCATCGCCAGATCGTTCACGTCACCGACGCGGAGCACGTTCCAGTGGTAGCTCAAGAATCGCCCGGCGACATCCTCGCTGAATGCGAGCTCCGTGTGTCCCTCGATCGTGATGTGGTTGTTGTCGTAGATCCAGCAGAGCTTGGCCAGGCCGAGATGGCCGGCGAGCGAGGCCGCCTCGGACGAAATCCCCTCCATCATGTCGCCGTCGCCACAGATGGCGTAGACGTCGTAGTCGAACATCGGGAAGCTCGGCCGATTGAAGTACGACGCCATCCATCGGCAGGCGATCGCCATTCCAACGGACGTGGCGACGCCCTGGCCAAGCGGGCCCGTGGTGGTCTCAACGCCGGAGGTCAGTCGATACTCCGGGTGGCCCGGGCATTTGCTCCCGAGCTGACGAAACCGCTTTATGTCCTCGAGGGAGACCGCGGGTGTCTTCAGGCTCTCGTACTTGGCGTTGACGCTCCTGGTGCCGGTGAGGAAGAGCATCGAGTAGAGCAGCATCGAGGCATGTCCCGCCGACAACACGAACCGGTCACGATTCGGCCAAATCGGGTCGTCGGGGTCGAAACGCAGGTAGTTCTGCCACAACGTGTACACCACTGGCGCCAGCGCCATCGGCGTGCCGGGGTGACCGGAGTTCGCCGCCTGCACCGCATCCATCGAGAGGGTGCGGATGGTGTTGATGGTCAGCTGCTCTGGACTGATCGCTGCGGTCATCGGAGTGCGTCCGGCGGGTCGACCTGAATATGCGCCACGCGGCAGCGGTCTGGAACGGACTGCGACGTCACCGCTACATACACGCAGTACGCCGTGCGATTCACCCAATGGCGTGACTCGGAGCGGGCGATATCTTAGTCGCCTCGCCACATCGCGCGCTCATTCCTCGATCGGACGCCGCATGCCGCTCGACAATCATTTCGACCTGGTCGTGATCGGGAGCGGCCCGGCCGGACAGAAGGGAGCGATCGCCGCCGCCAAGCACCGCAAGCGCGTCGCCGTCATCGACCGTGGAGAGATGATCGGGGGGTGCTCCGTTCACCTCGGCACGATCCCGAGCAAGTCGCTCCGCGAGGCCATCCTCTACCTCTCCGGGATCAACCAGCGCGCCTTCTACGGCGAGGACTACCGCGTGAAAGACACGATCTCCGCGGATGACCTGCGCCTTCGCGTCCGCCAGATTCTGGAGGGCGAGACCGCGGTCGTGCGGGCGCAGCTCAAGCGGAATGGCGTCACGACGATTGACGGCACTGCTCGCTTCACCGACCCCCACTCCCTGTCG
>DASPTK010000058.1:0-6896 GCA_035623475.1 Gemmatimonadaceae bacterium
GTCGAGCCGAAGGGCGGAGCACGTGCCGGCGCCGGCACTAGCTTCGCTCCAACGCGAGACCGATCAGGAGGGGCAAGAATGCGTGGCATACGACGCACCGCACTTCTCGTACTCGTGTTAGCAGTCGTCGCCTGGCGTGAGCCGTCCCCCATGCCCGCGCCCTGCGATCTGCTCACAGTCCAGGACGCGAAGACGCTGCTTGGCTTCGACGTGACACTCAATCGGCAAACGGCTCGAAACTGCTCCTACACGAGGACAGGCCAAGCGCCTTCCATGGACGTTCCGGATGGTGTCGAGCTCAAGGTGCTGGCGATGGAAGGTGACGACGCGGCCCACACGAAGTTCCCCTCCTGGGCCTACCCCGGTGGTCGGACACAGCCGACGCGCACTGTGACAGACGTGAGTGGAGTCGGTGACGAGGCCGTCACCACACACACCAACGACACCGGCAGCAAGAACGACCTGAAGATCAGCGCCATCTGCCTTCGCAAGGGCGCCGTGCTGGTGAGCATCGGCACACACCCCCAGGTAACCGACGCCGCGCTCAAGATCGCTGCGGCCGCCGTCCTCTCGAGGCTGTCGAAGTAGCGGTTAGGCGCACGATCGCCGGCGGCGACCGAACTGGCGGAGTCGTTGCCTCCGCTTAGCTTTCATCACGCTGCCCGGGTGGCGGAATTGGTAGACGCAGGGGACTCAAAATCCCCCGGCCTTCGGGCCTTGCGGGTTCGAGTCCCGCCCCGGGTACTAGCGTCTTTATCCGATTTTTTCGCTCACGCAGTGGGTCCGCTCGAGCGCTTCCGATGGCGGCGCCGTCTGATCGCACCCTCCCGTCGCCCGCTGCTCGCCGCTCCTGATTCGCTTCCCTTGGCTGGCGCCTCCGTCCGCTTGAGGCGGACGGTGAAGGTCGACCCCACGCCGGAAGCGCTTTCAACCGTCACATCGCCGCCCATCGCCCGCGCGAACTCGCGGCTGATCGACAGCCCCAGCCCCGTTCCCTCCACCCCCGTGCGCCCGGGCAATTCGAGGCGGACAAAGGGGTCGAAAATCGCCTCCAGCTTTCCCTCGGCGATCCCCGCGCCAGTGTCACGCACGTGGATCAGCGCCGCCGACGCGTCATCGTCAGGCGCCACGGTGCTCACCGTGACCGAGCCGCCTTCGGCCGTGTACTTCGCGGCGTTTGAGAGGAGGTTGGTGAGGATCTCCACCACCTTGTCTCGGTCCGCCAAGACCCATATCGGCCGGAGAGCCGGCGCGGCATCATAGGTCGCGCGCACCTGCTTCGCCGCGAATTGCGTCGCCACCAGCGCGCTGGCTTCTGTGACGATGTCATCGAGCAGCGCCGGCTTGAGCTCGTACGTGAGCGACCCTCGCTCCGC
Organism: Gemmatimonadaceae bacterium; assembly: GCA_035623475.1. GTDB lineage: Bacteria > Gemmatimonadota > Gemmatimonadetes > Gemmatimonadales > Gemmatimonadaceae > DASPTK01. The sequence continues at coordinate 1,377 of DASPTK010000058.1, forward strand.
CTTCGCGTAGTTGAGAACGTTCGTGATCAGCCTGACGAGATGTTGCTGCGCACGCCCGATCCGGCTCAACGCATTCGACTGCGCCTCGGTCACCGGGCCGTACAGCTGCATCTGCAGGAGCTGCACATATCCGCCGATTCCATTGAGCGGCGTACGGAGCTCGTGCGATATCATCGCCAGGAACTCGGCCTTGGCCGCGTTCGCACGCTCGGCCTCGGCGCGCGCCCGGTCCCCCTCCACACGCGCAGCGTGCTCCGCCTCGTACAATCGCGCGCGCTCGAGCGCCTGCGCGCAGTGCGCCGCAATCGAGGAGTAGAGTTCCCGCTCGGCCTCGGAAAAAACGCGAGCGTCGTAGAAACTCAGCGAGAGAGATCCGAGGGCCCGGTTCTCGAAGACGAGCGGCAGGAAGGCCGTCGCCTCGGCCCCGATGTCCGCGATCGCCCTGACGTTCTGCGGAAAGCGTGCGGCATAGCTCGCACGGTCGGGAAAGTAGAGCGGCTCGCGAGTGCGGACCACAACCCCGCTGCCACTCCGATCGTCCACAGGAATTCGGACGTGCGACATGGCGTTGGGCGCGTACCCCTTCGCATGCGCAAGCACAAGCTCCGCGCCGTCGTCGCTCAGAAGCCTCATGCCCGCCACGGCGGCGCCCACGAGCGGGAAGGCTCGCTCGACAACGACAACGGCAACTTCCTCCGGGGTGAGCGCGCGAGAGAAGGCAGACGTGATCGTTTGCAACCGCAGCGACCGCTCCATGGCCTGGCGGCCGCTCTCTTCTAGCCGGCGCGCGTCCAGGACCTGCGCCACGAGGCTCTGCGATTGTGCCTGCAGCGTTTGGGCGAAGAGCGCCTGGTGCTTCTGCTGGTCCGCCAGATGGGCCACGAACCAACTGAGGAGCGCGCAGACCGGTACCCAGATCGCGAGGGTCCCAATCTCACCTGGGGAGAGTGGACCGAGGCTCCCGGGTGGCGCGACGAGGAAACGGTCCACCGTGAACACGCCGACGAGGCCGGTCACCATGCCGGCCCAGAACCCGACGGCCCACGCGGCGAAGAGCACGGCGACCCAGAAGAATAGGAACTTCGCGTCGCGCAGCGCATCGCCCATGGCGACGGTGCCGATCACCGCGCCCAGGGTCACAACCAGCCATGCGGCCACGCGATCCGCGAGGCGAAAGTCGCGCACCGATCGCAAGGTCGGGCCGGACGGAGATGTCGCCATGAAGCCACCGCCTGCGTCGTCTCACTACCTCACGCCTATACTTGCCACTGTCGGGGCCGGCCGGCTAGGGCCTGGGTCGTGCTTTCTCGGGGGACGGCACTGAGTCCGCCAGCGCCACCGTGTCCGGCGGCCCCGGGATTCTGCGTCTGCCCGCCGGGGGGCGATGGCTGCGCTTACGGCACCGGGCCGATCGAGCAACTTCCGAGAGACTTCCGACCCCGCTCACCGCGACACCGTGGAAACAAGGGCAAGAACCTCTAGCCTAACGCGGACGGCTCGCCGACGTTGTATGCCGGCGCCAACTCCCCGGGCAAGGGCAAGGAGGACCACTGGCTCCCTGCACAAAACGGCGCGTTCTCGCTCTACATCGGCGCCTATTGGCCCGACCGAACGATCCTGGACAGGACCTGGAAGGCGCCCGTAGTGACGCTCGCGAAGTGATGGGTCCGGACAACCGTTCGTTTCTCTTGCGTCGCCGTCCGGGCACCGACCGCACGCTCCGACCCTGATCGCTGAGCCTCTAGAGCGGGAATTGAGCGCGCGTTAACTTGCCCGGCGTCGCTCTCAGCGGGTGCGGACCCTCCGCACCCGCTTCTCGCACGGAGCCACCACATGCCAGTGAACGTATCAGCGCGCCGCGCCGAGCCTGCCGCGGCCGACGTGTCTCTGCTCGCCATCGCCCTGCGAAAGGATGCCACCCTCCCCGCCGCTCTGACCGCGCTCGATGCGGCCATGGGAGGCGCCCTGAGTCGCCTCTTCGCCCGGCGTGACTTCCGCGGCGGGCGCGATGAGGTGCTGCACCTCGCCGGCGCCGCGTCCGGACCGCAGCATGTCCTCCTCGTCGGCCTCGGCACCCCCGCCGGCGCGGACCTGCCGACCGCGATCCGCCGAGCCGCGAGTCTCGCCGCTCGTCAGGCGCGGAAGATCGGGGCGGCGTCGATGGCCTGGTGGGACGGCGAGTCGTCGGCCGACGTGATCGAGTCCGCCGCGACGGGCATAGCGCTCGGGGCCTGGGAGTACGCCGACCTCAAGACGCCTCCCCCGACCGATGAGCGGCGCCCCGAGCTCGCCAGCGCCGTCGTCCTCGCGAACGATCTCGATATCGCCACCCCCGCGGCAGCCCGCGGCAACGCGATCGCCGACGGCATGAACCTCGCCCGCCGCCTGGCGACGATGCCGGGGAACCTCTGTACGCCGGAGTATCTCGCCGAGACGGCCCGCGAGATCGGCGCCCGCCACGACCTCCGCGTCACCGTGCTCGGACGCGCCGAGATGCAACGCGAGGGGATGGGGTCCTTCCTCGCCGTCGCACAGGGAACGCCGCAGGACCCCAAGCTCATCACCCTCGAGTATCGTCACGGTCCCGCCAACGCCAAGCCGATCGCGCTCGTCGGCAAGGGCCTCTGCTTCGACAGCGGCGGCATCTCCATCAAGCCCGCCCAGGGGATGGAGGCGATGAAGTTCGACATGTGCGGCGCCGCGGGCGTTCTCGGCGCGATGGAGACGATCGCGCGACTCGCCCTTCCCATCAACGTCGTTGGCCTCATCGGGAGCACCACCAACATGCCCTCCGGCACCGCCATCAACCCGGGCGATGTGGTGAAGAGCCATTCGGGAAAATTCATCGAGATCATCAACACCGACGCCGAGGGACGGCTCGTGCTCGCCGACGTCCTCTCCTACGCCAGGCGCTTCGAGCCCACCGCGGTGATCGACGCGGCCACGCTCACCGGCGCCTGTGTCGTCGCCCTCGGGCACTCGGCGAGCGGCGTCTTCGGCAATGACGTCGGACTGGTGGCGGACGTCCTGGCAGCGGGGAAGCGATCGGGCGAGACCGGGTGGGAACTCCCACTGCTTGACGAGTACAAAGACCTGATCAAGAGCGACGTCGCTGACCTGAAGAATACCGGAGGGAGACCGGCAGGAGCCATCACCGCCGCGATGTTCCTCAAGGAGTTCGCCGAGAGCTTCCCGTGGGTACACCTGGACATCGCCGGCACCGCCTACTCCGAGACCGACCTCGGTCATCTCCCGAAGGGCCCCACCGGAGTCCCCGTCGGAACCTTCGTGGCGTTCGCACGATCGCGGGCGCGCTGACGTTGAGCGTCTCCCCGCGTCGCATCGGCGTGGGGCTCGCGTTGGCCGTTGCCCTCGCTGGGCACGGAGCGGCCGCGCAGGCGGTCGACACCTCCGCGCATCTCGACAGCCTGCGCGCACACTTCGACTCCCTCCACGCCGGCGACACCACGGCGCACGACACGCTCTCCGATACCACCAAGGTCCCGAAGGACACGATCGCACCGCCGATCGCGCAGGCCGAAGTGCCTCCGGTGCTCGCGGTCGGACAGCGCTACACGTGGAACCGCACCGAGCTCTTCGCCACGGGCGCGACCACACTCTTCGAGCTCCTGCAGCGCGTCCCCGGTCTCACTGCCTTTCGCGCCGGCTGGCTCCCTTCCGAGCAGCATGCATCGTACCTCGGCAACCCCGCGCGCATCAGAATATTTCTGGACGGGCTCGAGATCGATCCGCTCGACCAGCGATCCGGCCCGGCGCTCGACACCTACGAGATCCAGATCTGGGCGCTCGAGAGCGTCACTCTCGAGCGCGGGGCCGACGAGATGCGCATCTACGCGCGCAGCTGGTCGGTCACTCGCACGAGCGCATCCAGCCGCATCGACATCGAAACGGGCGATCTCAGCACGAACATGGTGCGCGGATTCTTCGGCAAGCGATTCGCGCACGGAATGATCTTCCAGTTCGGCGCCCAAGCGTACGGCACCACCGATGATCCGCGCTTCGGCGGCGGCGGCGACCTTGGCCTCTTCAGCCGCTTCGGATGGTCGAACGACAAGTTCAGCGCCGATGTGTTCATCTCGCGCGACTCCCGTGACCTCGATCAGCAGCAAGCGACACTACCGCAAGCAGGACTCACAAACACCATCGCCGCCCTCAGCCGGACTCGCACGGACGCCTACCTGCGCCTCGGCTACGGCCAGCCCGATTCGAGCCTCTGGGGGCAGATCATGGCCGCGCGTGAGATCTTCGCCGAGGACAGCCCCTTCAATCCCCCCGGCGGCGTGCTGCCGGCGGACAGCGCGGATACCACCACCGCGGTCACACAGCTCGTCTTCGCCGGGGGACTCACGAGATGGGGACTGCGCCTGAGCGCCACCGAGCGAATGCACTTCCTCCCGGGAGGGACACTCAGCGCGCTCTCCGGACGGCTGGCCTACGAGCGCGGCATCTTCGCCCTCTCGCTCCACGGCGAGCACCGCAACGAGGACAGCAGCTCGACGGAGGAGGCGCAAATTCGCGTCTCGCCGTTCTCCTTCCTGAGCGTGCTCGGAGCCGTCACCCGCCGACATGGCGGATCGGACACCGACGGCTCGATCATCTCGGGGCGCGGAGAGCTCGGCATCCACTTCGCCAAGATCACGCTCACCGGAGGAGTGATGTACCGGGGCGCGGTGGTCGTGCCCGGGCTTCCGGGCCTCGACACGGCGTTCGTCCCCGCCCAGTCGGCGGGATCGAACGGCTTTTACGGCACCATCAACGGAAAGATCTGGCGAGATATCGGCGTCGACATCTGGGGCGTGCGATGGTCGAGCCCAGGCTTCTATCGGCCGCAGCTTCAGTCGCGCGAAGAGCTCTACCTCGACACGAAGTGGCTCCGGCAATTTCCGAGCGGCCACTTCGGTCTCCTCGCCTCCGTCGCGCACGAGTATCGATCGGACATGCTCTTCCCGGTCACCGGCGCCACCGAAGCCATCACGACGAATAGCGTCGTGACCGTGTTCAGCAACGTGCTGGCAGTGCGCCTCGAGATCCGCATTCTCGACGTGGTGGCCTTCTACTACGCGTCCTTTGGTATCTCTCCCACCAGTTACGAGTACGTCCCCGGTTACCTTCAGACGGCGCAGCGCGCGCTGTACGGAGTGCGGTGGCAATTCTGGAATTGACAAGGTCGTTGCAGCACCGTAACTTACAAGGCTTCACATGCTTCGAAGCATGACTGGCTTCGGTACGGCGTCCGGGCGTGTCGGGTCGCAGCGCGTCACGGTGGAGCTCCGGACGGTCAACCACCGCTTCTTCAACCCGAGCATCAAGCTTCCGGCAGCGCTCGGGCGGTGGGAGGGGGAGGTGCGCGAGGCTCTCCGGCGCGGCGTGACGCGCGGACACGTCACGCTGACGGCGCGGCTCGATCGCGATGAGCGGCCGGCGGCGGCGATCGACGAAACGAGATTCGGCGGCTACGTGGCGCAATTGCGCGCCTTGCAGCAGCGCTACGGTTTGGAC
>DASPTK010000059.1:0-57563 GCA_035623475.1 Gemmatimonadaceae bacterium
CCATGATCGTCGTCGTTGTCGGCGCGGGAATCAACGGTCTGGTGGCCGCTCACTACCTGCGGCGCGCCGGCCACACAGTGACCGTTCTCGACCGGGCTGATCGAGCCGGAGGAGCCTGTGTCAGCGCCACCGCCACCGTCGACGGGCTGACCCAGAGCTACGCGCTCGGTGCCTCGGTGCTCGGGCTGATGCCGGATTTCATCTTTCGCGAGACGGGACTCGCCGACCGGCTCGACACCTACGTGCCGTCTTCCGCCAAGCGAGTCTACTTCCCGACCGCCGGCGCCAGCGCCTGGATCTACCGTGACCCTGCCCGGCTCGACCAGGAATTCAAGGAGAGGTGGGGCGAGACCGGAGATGCGGCAGCGTTCCGAGCGGACGAGGCCCGAGTGGTGGCCTTTCTCCAGCAGGGATTCCGCGCCGCAGTCCCGCCTGATCTCGAGTCTGCCCGCGCCGCACTCGGGGACGAGCTGACCCGCCTGTGGATCACCGGGAGCGCGGCTGACCTCCTGGCCCACTACTTCACGGCCGAGCGAACCAAGATCTACCTGGCGATGACCGTCACCGAGAGCGGCCCCGTCTCGCTCGCCGAGCCATCCTCGGCCTTCACCCTGCCACTGATGGACTCCGGCTCCGTGTTCGGCGGGTATTACGGGTTCGTCAAGCCGGGAATCTGGCGGCTCACCGAGGAGCTGGCGGCGATCGATCGCGAGATCGGGATCGAATTCAAGCTCGGAGCCCGGGTCGAACGGGTTGACCCGGAACGGGGCACCGTCCGCTACCGCAACGATGGAGTGGACCGGGTCAGCTCCTTCGACCACCTCGTCTTCGCCACCGACCCGACCGCGGCGGCCCGGATGGTCGGTGACGAGGAGACCGTCCAGCGGATCGCCAAGCAGCGGGTCCTCGGCTCGAGCGGCAAGATCACCCTGTTCTTCCGCCAGCCGGTTCGCTGGAAGGACGGGCCTGACGCCGATCGAGACGCCGCGTTCCGGTTCATCTTCTCGACCGAGACCCTGGCTGATTTCGAGCGGGCGACCGTCCGGGTCCGACCCGGCGACGTCGATTACGAGCCAGGATACATCCAGGTCTACTGCGAAGGCGCCGCGATGCGCCGGCTCGGGCTCACCGAGCCATACGATCGGCTCACCCTGTTCTTCAAGAACCTGGGCCTCGGCCGCACAGGTGATGAGCTCGACGACGTCAAGAAACGAGTGACCGCACAATTGCTCGCCCACGTCGCCAACCCCGAGGATTGCGTCTGGAGCCGGCTCCTGACACCGAAGGACCTCCAGGAGCTGTTTCTCTTCCCTGGCGGCAACCTGGATCACACCGAGTTGACGGGGGGCCAGCAATTCGCCGATCGGCAGTTCGCCGCCGACCCCGCCCAGGAGTTCTACCGGTTCGGCGGTTGGAGCAACCTGACCTACTGCGGTGCCGGATCGTATCCCTGCGGGTCGATCGCCGGAACACCCGGCTACATGGCCGCGACCCAACTCAACCGGCGGCTCGCCACCCCGTGACACGATCGACAGGTAACATCGACAGCGCTCATTCTCTGCTGGGTCGCAGCGGCGCACGCCTCTCGTTACCCGAGGCAAGCGCCGTCGCCGAGCGGCTGTACCACGTTCGGGCCATGGCGTTCGACCTTCCGTCCGAACGCGACCAGAACGTCCTCCTCGAGTCCGGGTCAGGGGAGCGCTTCGTCCTCAAACTGGCCAATCCTGCCGAACGGCGTGAGGTGCTCGAGGCCGAATGTGCGGTCATGCTCCATCTGGAGCCGACCGGACTCACCCCACGACTGATCCATACCGTCGAGGGCTCCGCGATCGGCATGCACGGTCCCCAGTTCGTGCGACTCATCTCGGTGCTGCCGGGCACGACATACGGAACGGCGCGTCTCCACACGAACGCCGTGCGGCGGGACCTCGGTCGCGCAGTCGGTCGCTTGGGCCGCGCGCTCACGAGCTTCGATCATCCGGCCTTCCATCGTGACTTCTATTGGGACCTCGCGAACGCCGAGCGCGTCATCGGCACGTATCTGCCCCTGGTCGCCGACGCGGCGCTCGCCCAGCGCATCGCAGCATTTGTCGCGTACCATCGGGCCCATGTCGCCCCGATGCTCCCGGACTTCCGGCGCGGCGTCATCCACGGCGACGCCAACGACTACAACGTCCTCATCGACGAGGCGCGCCAGTCCGTCACGGGAATCCTCGACTTTGGCGACATGGTGTACAGCCACATCGTCAACGACGTCGCGATCGCGATGGCGTACGTCGCCCTCAGTGCCGCCGATCCGTTGGCGGCGGCCGCAGCGGTCGTCGCCGGTCACCACGAGACGCGCCCGCTGACCGAGCCCGAGCTGCAGGCACTCTTCAGCTTGATGTGCATGCGACTCTGCATGAGCGTGTGCGTCGCGGCGAAGCAGACTGCGGAACGCCCCGGGGACGACTACCTTCGGATCAGCCAGGGACCCCTCGCCAGGACGTTGCCGATCCTCGCGGCGATCCATCCACGATTCGCGCACTATACCTTTCGCGATGCCTGTGGCCTGCCGCCCGTGCCGTATGCTCCGCGGGTCACGGCCTGGCTGGCGGAGCAATCGGGACGGTTCGCACCCCTGATCGGCCGCGATCTGCGCACGACTCCCGTGGCACCGATCGATCTCAGCGCCGGCAGCGCGCTGGTTTCCAGCGAACCGTCCGAGAACACTCCAGCCGAACTCGATCGCCGCATACAGCGCCGGCTCGCCGAGCGCGGCGCGACGGTCGGTGCCGGGGGATACGACGAGGCCCGGCTGATCTACGCCTGGCCGAGCGAGCCGACGGGAACCGAGCCGCGTACGATCCATATCGGACTCGACCTCTCGCTGGCTCCCGGATCCCCACTCCATGCGCCGCTCGACGGTGTGGTGCATGGATTCGAGAACGCTGCCGCCCACCACGACTACGGGCCCGTCATCGTCCTGCGCCATCGGACGGAGGGTCCGGACTCCGTGGAGTTCTATTCACTGTACGGGCACCTGTCGTGCGACTCGCTCGAGGGACTCCGGGTCGGACAACCGATCGCGAAGGGCGCGGTGTTCGCCCGCGTCGGCAGCGCACCCTCCAACGGCGACTGGTGGACGCACGTACACGTCCAACTGGTCACCGACCTCCTCGACGTCCCGTGCAACGTGGACGGCGTCGTTCGCGCGAGCCAGCGGCGTGTGTGGAAAAGCCTCTGTCCCGATCCGAACCTGATCCTTGGGATTCGGATGGAGGAGCTCCCGCATCAGGTACCGACGTCGGCCATCGTGGCAGCGCGTCACGCGCACATCGGCGGCAACGTACGCGTTTCGTACGGCGCGAACCCACTCAACATCGTCCGCGGCTACAAACAGTACCTGTACGACGATGCGGCACACCGCTTCATCGACGCGTACAACAATGTGGCGCACGTGGGCCACTGCCACCCGCGCGTGGTCCGCGCCGTCGGTGACCAACTGGCGGTGCTCAACACGAACACCCGCTACCTGCAGGAGCAGCTCACCGCGTATGCGGAGCAATTGACGGCGATGTTGCCGGCGTCGTTGAGCGTCTGCTACTTCACCGCCTCGGGTAGCGAAGCCAACGAACTCGCGCTTCGCCTCGCGCGCGCACGGACCGGGGCGCGCGATGTGATCGTGATGGACTCGGCCTATCACGGTCACACCACGACCTTGATCGACATCAGCCCATACAAGCATGCGGGCCCGGACGGCGAGGGCGCACCGGATTGGGTGCACCGGTCGCCGCTCCCCGACATTTACCGCGCGCGCGGCGCTCACGCCGACCCCGGCTCCTGGTTCGCGTCGCGGGTCGGGGAGGTGATCGCCGATCTCGCCGCGAAGGGACGACGTCTCTCGGGCTACATCGCCGAGACCTGCCCGAGCGTGGGCGGGCAGATCATGCTTCCGAAGGGGTTTCTGGCCGACGTGTACGCGCGCGTGCGCGCGGCCGGCGGGGTCTGCATCGCGGACGAGGTCCAGACGGGCTTCGGCCGTCTGGGCACCCACTTCTGGGCCTTCGAGGCCCACGACGTCACGCCCGACATCGTCGTCCTCGGCAAGCCGATCGCGAATGGCTATCCGATGGGGGCGGTGATCACCACGCGCGCCATCGCCGAAAGCTTCGACAACGGCATGGAATTCTTCAGCACTTTCGGCGGCAGCACGGCTGCGTGCGTGGCCGGCCGCATGACACTGCAGGTGACGCTCGACGAGGAGCTCCAGCGGAGCGCTCTCCTCGTAGGCGAGCGGTTGTTGAGCGGACTGAAGCCCTTGATGGGTGAGTTCGAGATCGTTGGGGATGTGCGTGGATCGGGCCTCTTCCTCGGCGTCGAGCTCGTCCGTGACCGGCACACCCTCGAGCCGGCACCAGACGAAGCGACTTTCGTGGTCGATCGCATGCGCCAGCGCGGCGTGCTCGTAGGCACCGACGGGCCGTACCACAACGTCATCAAGATCCGCGGCCCGATGCCGCTCTCGCTTGCCGACGCCGACCAAGTCGTGGACACACTGACCCGCGCGCTCCGCGAACTGCCGGGCCGAAGGTAGTCGATAGAGGTTGATGGTAGTTTGGGGGCAACATGATCTACAGAGTGAAAGCAAAGGTCATCGACGAAGCGATCGGCGAATTCTATCGCAGATTGACGGATGGGACGGTCGCCAAACAACGCCCCGACGGAGAGGAAATCGTTGCCTCCATGAAACGAGCAGTGCTGACCGGACCGGGCGTGGCGGAATGGTACGAGAAGTGTTTTTGCCCAACGCCTTTGGCACACGAGCGGCAGACGCAATACGACTCCTTCTTTACCGACATGTCAACAGAGGAGGCCGGCGAATACGGCGAGATTCTAGGCGACTCCTTGTGGGCCTACATGACTTCCAAGGCCGAAGCAGCAAGGCGCGCCGAACCAGACGCTGCACCTGACCGGCGGGGCATGTAGGCTTTTCGCGGTTCATAGCTCCCTCAGCCCTGCCGCCACGTGAGCTGTGTCGTTAGCCGCGCGGAAGGAACAAAGACCCGTGCCAAAGAAAAAGCAGCTACAAAGCGTCGCTCACAACATCATGGACCACGCGGTGAGCGGCCCTCGGGTTCTTGACGCCCCACGTCGTCTCGTTCTGTGCAGCCGTTGGCGAACGCCGAGTTCTTCTCAATCTTGTTCCTCCAGCAGCGGCCTCGACCGACACACGGCATCCAAGGCCTCTCCAGATGGCTGCCGAGGCGTGCCAATCGCAATTCCTCGACATTCTCACCAAAGAGGGATTCCGGATCGGCGATGTATCGTCCGCGAATCTGGAATTCGAGGTTCCAAACCCGGCGCGCGAGGAACGGTTTGCATGCCGCTGTGTGCTGGAATCGGTTCAAGGCGGCCGTTTCGTTGCGACGATGAACTCCGAAACATACTGGTCACAGCGTAGCCGGCATGGAGAGGACCCCTTCGACGTCTTGCGCAAACTGGGACGCGACGGCTAACACTGGGCTTGCAGACCAAGCTTCGCACCGGTCTCGGCTGCAGCGCGGCTCTGAAGCGCGGAATCTTGCGCGGCGCGGGATCGAAGTGGCCGACCTCTCGAAGAGAGGCAGGCGTCTCAGTCGCGGCACTGGTCGAGGACTACATCCTGTATCAGAGTGCCCGCATTATCCTGTATCGCAGTCCCCGCATTGGACGATGAGCATTGCGTTCACGTTCACAACGGGGCGCCGGCTGACAAGCGTGCGAGGGGCTGGGGACTAGGCTGAGTCGTGCTCCGGCGCTTCTATTGTGCGCGCGCCAACTGAGCTCAGGAGGTTAGCCGTTCAGGTAAGCACACGTTCTTCACGACTAGGCACCCCGCCCTCGCTGCCACGCGCGCCGTCCGGCGTCGGTGTCCGCTAGTCCGCGCGACCTGACTTGTGTCGGCGATTCTATGACCATGACGCCCGCCGCTGAGCTCATCCAAGTTGTATTGAGCGAGTTCCAGCGCACGCTCCAAAGGAACCTGGAAGCCTATCGGGGCTCCACAAGCGGTGCAGCCCCCAGGCGCGGGTATGTGGAACAAACGGAATACCCAGAGAACGCGCATGAGGCCGGAAAGCCCATCGCCGCCTGGTTTGTATCACCAGACGCTGTGCAACTCTCGTCGATCAAAGAGCCTCGGTCTCCCAAGATCGACGGCATGTTCTATGACATGCTGATAGGGTGGTTCTATTTTACGAATGATCTCGCCGCCGTGCACATCAACTGGCAGATTGGTCCTCGTTATGGACGCGGGTTCAGGCATCGCATTGGGCGAGACACCTTAGGAGGTTATCTGCTGGATCGAGGTACAGGCATTGGGATCTCATGAGGGTGAACCCACGGATGCAGACCAGGGACAAAGGCAGCGGTTTGATCGACTGGCGCAGTGCGGGCAGCTTCCCGAGCTCTCGCTCAAGCGAACGCGCCGGTAAGCGTCGTCGTTCTGTGCAAGCGCGATGCTGGCGCGCCGCCTGGCTCGTGGTTTGGGCGAAGAAGGAACGCCCGGCGCCCTGAGTTCCTGGATCGAACCTGCTGGACTCGATTTGGCATGCTAGGGTGTCTTCATGTCTGAGAGACCGACATTCAGGCCAGCACAAATCATCACCGCGCAACAAGGAGACGCCGATATTGCGTCTGATGAATCCGAACGGATTCGGTTAGCGCTTATCGATGGCTCCCGCTGCCTGCCGGCCGAGTGGTCGATGCGGCATGCGCCGCGGCTTGCATCACACTCCGATGCCGGCGTGCGCTGGGCAGCAATGTTTGCGATCGACGTGACTCGAGGCGCGTGGCGAGACCTGACTGCGGAAGATTTCTTCGACCTCGTAAGGTTGGTCGGGCGGGTCGCTGCTGAAGATTCCGAAGCCTATGTCCGCTTCATGGCCGCGGAGGTTCTCACTGACATTATCTTCGATCTGTTTTCCACAAAGTGAGTCTGCGCGAGTGACGTGCTGCCCAACTCGGGGTTGCAGCTGACGATGCCGCGCGCGGGCCGATTTGTGTTGCCGTCCGGTCGGCGCGACCATCGGGAGTGAGGCGTCCGCGCCCTCGCTTCGCGCATGCGCGGTCTACGGCCCCGGGGCGCGCGGCCTCGCAGCTGAACCAAGGTTCGTTAGAGCGCACATGAACGCATTTATCGTCGAGCGCTATGGCAAGAACGGCCTGCGTGCCGCCCAAGCCCCGGAACCCACGGTCGGACCGCGTGATGTTCTAGTCCAGATCCGTGCTGCCAGCATTAACCCGCTGGACAAGATGATTCGCAACGGCGAGTTCAAGCTGCTCTTGGCGTACAAGACGCCATTCGTGCTCGGACACGATGTCGCCGGCGTCATAACCCGCGTCGGTCCCGACGTGCGGGGCTTTAGGGTCGGCGACCAAGTCTACGCCCGACCTCGCGACTTGCGTATCGGTACGTTCGCCGAGTACATCGCGATCGACCAATCCGACATCGCCCTCAAGCCGAAGTCCCTCACCATGGAGGAGTCTGCGGCAGCCCCGCTGGTGGCGCTGGCCGCGTGGCAGGCGCTGGTCGACCTCGCACAGGTCAAGCGGGGGCAGAAAGTCCTCGTCCACGCTGGCGCGGGTGGACTGGGCTCGACGGTCATCCAGCTCGCCAAGCATCTCGGTGCATACGTCGCCACCACTGCACGCGGCAGCGACGAGGCGAAGCTGCGCGGCCTTGGCACAGACGAAGTCATCGACTATACGCAGATGGACTTCGCTGAGACGCTCTCTGGCTACGACGTCGTGCTGGACTCACTTGGCGGCGACAATCTCGCGAAGTCGCTGACCGTACTCAAACCTGGTGGTTTGGCGATCAGCGTCGTCGGCCCACCGGACACTGCTTTCGCCGCGCAGGTAGGTCGCCCAATACTCAAGCCCGTGATGGCGCTGATCAGCCGCAGAATCCGGGCGCAGGCCAGGAAGCTGGGTGTGCGCTATTCGTTTTTCTTCATGCGCGCCAATGGCGCGCAACTGAAAACCTTGGCCGCTCTCTATGATGTGGGCACACTGCGCCCGGTGCTCGACCGCACGTTCCCTTTTGACGAAACGCTCGAAGCGATGGCCTATGTCGAGCAGGGGCGAGCGAAGGGCAAGGTCGTCATCACAATGCCGCTCTCGAGAGGCTAACGACATTGCTTGTGCGCTCTACCAACAGCATGCAGCGGAAGGCGCTGCGCGCCGCCGCTGATGCTGAGCGTTAGGCGCCATTTGACTCACTGGCGGTTTCGCAGATCGCTAGACGCATGAGGTGCCGGACCGACACCCCTGTCTGGACATAGAGAAATGCGCGACGACGTACAACTTCGCGACATCGAGCCCACGGACCTGCCCATCTTCTATGAGCACCAGCTCGACGCCGACGCCACGCGCATGGCCGCCTTCCCCTCCCGCGACCGCGCAGCCTTCGACGCCCATTGGGCGACAAATGTCCTCGGCAACCCGGCGGCCGCAAAGCAGACGATCCTCGTCAACGGCCAGGTCGCGGGCAATATCGGGAGCTGGCCCCAGGACGGTGTCCGCCTCGTCGGCTACTGGCTCGGCAAGGAGCATTGGGGCAAGGGTGTCGCGACACGAGCGCTCACCGCGTTTCTGCACCTGGTGACCGAACGTCCTCTCTACGCGCACGTGGCCAAACACAACGTCGGCTCGATCCGCGTCCTCGAGAAGTGTGGCTTCCGCGTCGAGAGCGAGGAGAGCGTCGAAGACGCCGGCGAAGGCGCCACCGAGCTCGTCCTCGTTCTGGACTAAAGGCTAAACTGGGACCCGATAGCCCCGGCCAGCGTGAGCCGGGACTATCGGACGACCGACCGCGAGATCCACGTCTCTGTTACCGTCCCGAGCTCTCACCCAGGGCGACGAGAAGCTCGTCCAGCTGATCGAACGTCTCGCCCATGGCATCGGCTGCTCCGGTGCCGGCAGCGTCGAGCGCTTCCTTCGAAGGATGGGTCTCGCGCAGGACCACCAGCGTCTTGCCGCCCTTTTCCTCGAAGGTCACCGTGGTGACAGGCCCGCCCTCGCCACCTTCCTCATTGGTCCACGCGAGGCGCGAATACGGCTTCACTTCGAGATACGTTCCGAAAAACGCGGCCGGCTCGGGGTCGTGGTCAAATACCAATCGGTACTTGCCTCCGACACGAGCATCCACCTCGCAGGACAGCAAGGTCATTCCCATCGACTTGGGCACCCACCAACGCTTGAGCAGCTCGGCCTTGGTAAATGCCTCGAACACGATCCGCGCCGGGCCGTTGATGGTCCGAGTGACAACCACCTCGCGGTCCGACGTCCGTTCCACCGTGGTGCGGTTCTTCATGGGGCCCGGCTTACTTTCGATTCTTGCGTTCATCGCTCTTCTCCTTTCGTGTCAGTTCCTCGACAACCTTGTCCAATTCGTCGAAGCGTTCCTCCCAGCGCTGGCGGTACCTCTCGAGCCACGCCGTCTCTGCCTCCAATCGGCGCGGGCCCAGCTGGCACGTCCGCACGCGCCCGATCTTCTTCGTGGTGACGAACCCCGCCTGCTCCAGAACGCCGACGTGCTTCTTCATGCCCGTGAGCGTCATGTGGAACTTCTCGGCAAGGTCCGTGATCGAAGCGTCGGCTCGTCCGAGCCGCTCCAGAACGCCACGCCGCGTGGCGTCCGAGAGCGCGGCGAACGACGTATCGAGTCTGGCCGGCATATACTGAGCCATATGGTTCAGTATCTAATGCCCGCGTTCGCGGCACGCAAGGGGGGCCGCGAAGAACGATGCGTTCGACGATCTCAGCAGAGCGCGCGCATCCGTGACCGGTCAGACCACCCTCGCTGCCTCTACTGCGACGACGTCCCAGCCGAACGGCCGCATCGCGGCGGCCCTCTTTGCCGACGCCCTGTCTCTCAGTGCGTTCGAAATCGCCAACAAGCTGACGAGCATCGACCTTCTTCAACTCGTCAGCCTGGTGCTCAACGATCCCACCATGACCTTGCGCACCGACTCCGCCAAGGAGATTGCCACGCTGGCCAAACTCGCGAAGTTGGGGCTGGCGCCCGGCGTCAAGTTCGACCCGTCATCGATTTCCGATGCGCAGAAACAAGTGGTTGATTCAGCGTTCGCCGAAGCGAAGGCGGAAAGCACCAAACACGTGCAGTCCGCGTTCATCGATCGCAACGGCTGGCTCGGCTACAGCGAGATGGATCAGGACATCAATGACTACGTCCGCCAGGGGTACTACGGCCTGACGACGATCGGCGCGCCGATACCCAAGCGTTCCCATTCCGCCGCATTCTGCTTCACCGACCCCGACCACAAGCCGCTAGTGGGCACGTCGAAATACACGATGGCATTCAAGCTTGACGACATGCCCCCGGTCACCGAATTCTCGGAGCTGCCGATCTACGACGACGGCGGGTACTTCATCGACAACGAGATCAGCCGTTATTCAATCAACAGCTTCATGCTCGACCACGGCGAGCTGCATGCCGCCGACGGCAAGCTCGTCATCTACATCCAGAACGAAAAGCCGAGGGATCCCAATCAACTCAAGAACTGGCTTCCCGCGCCCTAGGGCAGCTTCCGCTTCGCGTTCCGGTTCTATGGACCGAAGAGCAAGCTGATCGACTGGACCTACAACATGCCGGGCATCGTGCGCGTGGATTAGCCGGGCCTGAGCGCCGTCGCATAACCCCGCCGATGCAGTGGGTCGAGCCGGCGAGTAAGCCTTGGAGCGGACCGAGCTGTCCAACAACCCATTGCACCTGACGGGCGGGCCCGCATCCGCCCGCCCCGCTCGCAGCTGACTCAAGGCGTTAGGCAGCCGCCAAACCATGATCCCACACTTTCCATGACCACTTTACTTCGAGTCGCGGCCGTAGTTCTTGCAGCCCTCGCGCTTTCCATCGGCTTGTCACATTCCGGCGAGCTCCGACAAGCCGTCGTACAACCGGGTCCGGCAGTCATCGCGGCCCGGCGAGGGTGAATTGCGGTTTCTGCGCGGGGGCGTTGCGCCACTCCGCATCAAAGTCGATCCGCTGACGACCGGGTCCCAGCGCATGGTGCGTGGAAGCTCCGATTTGCCGCCTGGGGATGCCAACGGCGTGCACCGACATCTTCAGGAGGACGAGATCATCCTGATCCTGCGCGGGACCGCACGGGTGTTGCTAGGTCGGAATTCTTACACTGCTGGTCCAGGCGCCACTGTGTTCATCCCGCAGGGAACTTGTATAGCGCTGGCGAATGCAGGACAGGACACGCTTACGAACGTGTTCATCTTTTCCTCCCCGGGTTTGAGCAGGTGCTACGAGCTGTCTCGACGGTCCCCGGAGAGAAACCCAAGACGCTCTCGGCGGCCGAGCGTGCCGCAGCATTTCGCGCCGGACACGCAGAGGCAGGGCCGTCTGATTGCTAATGCGGCTGCCTAACCAGTGCATGGAGCTGTCGCGCCAGGGCGGCCACACCTGTCGGAGGAGGTCTCTCTTGTCTATGGCCGCCCTGATGCGCAGCATATGCACGATGCGTTCTGCGGCACAGAACGTCTAGCGAAGTATCGGGACTTCGTAGCATGGGAGATCGGCAGGGGCGATACATGAGCCATGACCAAAGCGAAGGCTCGGTGCGGTCAGCGGATGGGACGCAGGTGGGATTCCTAAAGCTTGGATCGGGCCCTGCGATCGTGTTCGTCCATGGAAGCTTGACGACGGGTGAGCAATGGCTGCCGGTCGCAAGTGGACTCGCTGAGGGTTTTACGTGCTATCTGATGGATCGTCGCGGGCGAGGTCGGAGCGGAGACTCACAGGATTACTCGCTCTCGAAAGAATGCGAGGATATCAAGTCCCTGCTTGATGTTGCCGGGTCCGGCGCATGCTTGCTGGGCCATTCCTATGGCGCCATCTGCGCGCTCGAAGCGGCCAACAGACAACCTGTGCCGAAACTGGTGCTGTACGAGCCTCCGCTTCCGATTCAGCATTCAGTAATCGGTCCTGCGTTCGACGATGTTCGTGCTGCCGTTGCCAAGAACGATCTCGACGCAGCTCTGACGATCGGCTTGCGGGACATGGTAAGGGTTTCGGCAAGCGAACTTGGGGAGCTGAAAGAGTCAGCCCTCTGGTCGGCCATGGCTGCGCTTACGCCGACGTGGGTCCGCGAATGTGAGGTCATGGCGCGCCTTGAGTTCGGAGTGGAGCGCTTCGCTGGAATGACCACGCCAACATTACTGCTGCTCGGTACGGCAACGGCTGCTCATCATATCGAAGCGTCTCGCGCGCTAGAGAGGACGTTGCCAAAGGTTCGATCTGCCGAGTTCAATGGTGAAAGCCACTTCGCTCACTTGACCGCGACGGGTCAAGTCGTTTCGACCGTGTCTCGATTCGTGCGAGAAGATTGAGAGTGCCTGTCCGACATCGTAGGGAGCCGCCGCATATTACTGCGATCGCAAACGGTCAGCCTAACTTGCACTGCAGCCGACGGGTGATCTTTGGATTGCGATGCGCTACGCGCTCGCCCACCTGGCGGTTCCGGATCGCCGCGTCAGGCTGTGCAGCGTTGAGGCCCCGAGGTCGAGTCCGTCGCCGCGCAACGCCCAGATGCCTGCTCCGCTGCCGACACGGCCGACGTGTACTCGACGCTGTCAAGGCACCGTATTCAGTTTCCGGACATCGCCGCCGGGCGCCGTGGGCGAATCGATGATGTTGCCCATGCCGTTGATCCAGTGCGTCTGGCCTGTGCTCAAGACTTCACGCTGCTTGCCATCCACTGGATCCGTAGTGAGATCTACTCCACGCAGCGCCCGATCCATCTCGTCGAACTGGCTCTGCGACGCGGCCGTGCGCCGCTGGTAGTCTTGCTGGATCGCGGCCATGCCGCGCTGGAAGTCGCCCATAGCGCCCTGCGCGGCGCCCCCGTTCGCCTGTAGCTGCCGAGCCTCCCACTGCGGATTGATGGCCAGGGTGCTGAGGGCGTGCAGCATCGCATTCAGCGTTTGCGCCGCGCGCTCTTGCGGCGCGAGAAAACTGCACAGCCACGTCACCATCCACGCGCCCGACCCCTGCATCTGCGTGTACTGCGTTTCGGCGAACACGTACGCCACCTTGGTGCCCGTGCTCGACTCGCAGCGATACACCACCTGCCCGGCGGTCGTTGTCTGGTTCTCCCCGCTCTTATGAATCGGAGTCTCGCGCTCCATGGATTTCAGCTTTAACGGCGTGCAGGCGCCGGAGAACCGCGCCTGTCCATACACGTCCGCGAACACCCACCCCGGCCTGTAGTCCGCCACGACCTCTTGCGCCACGTTCCGCGGATTGTAGCGACGTCCCTCGGTGAATCCCAGACTGCGCATCGTCGGAGTGAGCGGCGCGAAAGGGGGAACGCGATAGTCGCCGAGGCGGATGTCCACTTGCCCATCCGGAGATACCATGTCCACCATGATCCGCGGATCAAGCACGCCAAAGCGGTACGTGCCCCCGATGATCTTCCAACCCGTGGGCACGCTGATTGTGAAGGCCTGTTCGGCCGGATCGGCGAAGGTGGTCCAGCTCGAGACCGGGTGCGACGCGGCGCTCGGGGAGGCGTTCTGGCCACTGGAGACGGCAGCCAGCAGCAGTCCCGACATCCACGTGAGCTTTCCTGTCATGGCTGGCGCCTCCTCGAGGATGGCGAGCGCAAGACGATAGCGCGGAGCGCCAGACCGCGCCAGCGCTGCACCGGGGATTCCTGCGCATGTCGCGCAGCCGCCTCACGGTGCGTGCTGTTGACTAGCGGATTGCGGACGCTTGCTGCACTCGCGATGGTGTGTCTGCCCGCAACAGAAGGTGGCGTCAGGCGCCGCGACGAAGCTCACCCCCGCTTTCGCCCACTCTCGATCCGCAGCGTATCCACCAGTGCGCCCAGGGCTGCGGGCACCTGCCGCCGGCTGGCGTAGTACAGGTAGAACCCCGCGAACGGCTGACACCAGTCCTCAAGAACCCGCACGAGTTCCCCGCTCGCCAGCTGTCGCGCCACCCGCGCTTCATCGATAAAGGCGATGCCCACGCCATCGATCGCCGCCCGCATCAGCATGTCCACACTGTCCACGACGAGCGGCCCGTTGACAGCGACCGTCACCTCACGCTTCCCCTTCTCGAACTCCCACCGGTAGACGTCGTCGCCGTGCCGAAAGTTGAGGCACTGGTGCTCTAGCAGGTCTCGCGGTTGGACGGGCTTGGCGTGTGACTTGAAATACTTCGGCGACGCGACGATGGCCGCCCGTAAGTCCGGCGACACCCGCACCGCAATCATGTCCTGCTGGATGTACTCCATCAGGTGGATGCCCGCGTCATAACCGCCGGCGACCAGCTCTGCGCGCCGCTCGTCCATGGTCACGTCGAGCTTGACGTCCGGGTACTTCCGCGCGAACTCGCCCAACTTGGGCGCGAGCACGGTCATCGCCGCCAGCGGCGATACGACAAGCTTCACCATCCCGGCCGGCCGGCTCCGAAGCTCGGTGATCTGCCCCAGGGCGCCGTTGATGTCCGCGACTGCGGGGCGCAGACGCGTGAGAAGCTGCTCGCCGGCATAGGTCGTCGCGACGCTCCGGGTGGTGCGCGCCAGCAGTCGGACGCCAAGCCGCTCCTCGAGCCCGCGGATCGAATGACTCAGCGCCGAGCGTGACACGCCAAGGCGCGTCGCCGCGCGGCTGAAGCTCCGCGCCTCAGCCACCGCGAGAAAGGACGAAAGGGCCCCGAGTTCATCCTGCGCCATTGGTGAACATTCTGCACCACGGCATGCGCATTTGTCCAGTATCGCGAGCACGTGCGAATGCCGAGGTTCCAGCCAACGGCTCGCAGCACCACCACAGCGTGACTGGAGGAAACCATGCCGCACGTGATCATCAAGCTCTGGCCCGGCAAGTCCGAACGACAGAAGCAGCGACTCGCCGACGCCGTCTCGGCGGACGTGCAGCGGGTGCTCGACTACGGCCCGGAATCGGTGTCGATCGCATTCGAGGAAATCGAACCTCGCGACTGGGATCGCCAGGTCTATGACGCCGACATCGTCGCGCACCAGGACCGCCTCTACAAGAAGCCCGGGTACGGCCGCCTCGCGGCCCGGAGGGCGTAGTCATGGATGTCGTCCAGCAACTAGTTCGGCACGCCGTGTGGATCCCGGTCGAGGTGCTGACCATCACTATCCACTGATTGCCATGGCGCAGGACACGTCGAACGGCGCAGACAACTTCTACAGCAGCGACCGGGTGACGAAAGAACCCGTGCCGCCGGCGACCGGGCCGAGTCGAAGAGCCTCGGTGAGGAGGCGTACGCGCGCGCGGCAGGCCCGAGAAGCTCTACTGGGTCAAGGGCGCCGGCCACGTGGACCTCTACGACCGCACCACCCTGATTCCGTGGGAGAAGCTCACGGCGTTCATTACGAATTCACGGCCCTGAGGCTGGCACTCGCCGCATCGAGGAACTCACCATGAAAGGCATCGTGCTGTACGGACCGCGGGATGTGCGCTACGAAGAGCGCGCCGAGCCCACCATCGTGAAGCCGACGGACGCGATCATCCGCCTGGCGGCGAGCTGCGTGTGCGGGTCCGACCTCTGGCCCTACCGCGGGACGTCCCGCTATGACGGCCCGACGCCGATGGGCCACGAGTACTGTGGCGTCGTCGAGGAGGTCGGAAGCGCCGTCAAGAGCGTGAAGAAGGGGCAGTTCGTCATCGGATCCTTCTTCGCGTCGGACAACTCCTGCCCGCACTGCGGCTACGGCTACCAGTCGTCGTGCGCCAACCGCGAGCTGGTCGGCGGCGCGCAGGCGCCATCGATGCGCGTTCCGCTCGCCGACGGCACCCTCGTGGCGACGCCGGGCATGCCCACCCCCGAGATGGTGCCCAGCCTCCTCACGACGTCCGATGTCTTCGGCACGGGCTGGTTTGCCGCGGATGCGGCGAATGTGCGCCCGGGCTCGACGGTCGCCGTCGTCGGCGACGGCGCCGTCGGCTTGCTCGGCATCCTCTCGGCGAAGCGGATGGGCGCCGAGCGGATCATCGCCATGAGCCGCCACGAGACGCGGCAGCGCCTCGCGCGCGAGTTCGGCGCGACCGACATTGTGACGGAGCGCGGCGATGCCGGCGTGGCGCGCATCAAGGAGCTCACCAACGGCGTCGGCGCCGACTCGGTGCTCGAGTGCGTGGGAACGCAGGAGTCGATGTGGCAGGCGATCCGCGCCACCCGGCCGGGCGGCCACGCGAGTTACGTGGGTGTGCCGCACGGTGTGACGCTCGACGGCGCGGAGCTTTTCTTCACACACGTGCACTTGCACGGCGGTCCCGCGCCTGTGCGGCGCTACCTCCCAACGCTCATCGACCTCGTGTGGCGGGAGCAGGTCAACCCCGGCAAGGTCTTCGACCTGACGTTGCCGCTGGAGCGGGCCGCCGAGGGGTACCGTGCGATGGATGAACGCCGGGCAATCAAGGCCCTGCTCACGGCCTGAGGGTCATCGCGGTCGCGCAGGCGTCGGCGGCGTTGCGCAGTCCGCTTGGGCTGGCCTCGGAGCAGAGTCTCCACAATCTCACGCAGTGAACCATCGAGCTGAAGTGATCCCCGCGCTGCGCAATTTCGGGATCGATCTCATTCCGTGGAGCCCGATCGCCATCGGCTGCTCGGCGGCGTCATGCGCAAGGTTGCAACGGGCCGGAGGGCCACGCCGCAGTTGCAGCGCCAAATCGATCGGCTGCGCTCGCGACTCGAGTCGCATGAAAGGCTGAGCGACGAGGCTGGCGCCTCGCCATCGGACGTCGCCTCGCCATCGGACGTCGCCCTGGCCGTGGCCGTACCTGCGAGGCCAACAAGACTACCAATGCTGGCTCTGTGCGCTACCGGTGCAAGCGCCAGCTGGCTTTCGGCCTGCGTCCGGGAGGCATAGAATCTCCGGACGTACCAGGTTCGGGGGGAAGCGTCGTGGCCACGATCGCGGCACCGGTGAAAGAACGCCAGAACGCCGAGCGAAAGTTCTACACGCGCATGGCCCTGCTTCTGGTCGGACTCGTATTCCTCGGGTTCGCACCGAGCTTCTACCTTCGCGGGATCGTCCCGCCTTATCCCAGGCCGAACCCGACGCTTCCGTGGTGGGTCATCCTGCACGGAGGCCTGTTCACAATCTGGATGGGCATCTTGGTTGCACAGACGCAGCTGATCGCGGGGGGACAGTACAAGGTTCACATGACTCTCGGCAAAGCGTCCATGATCTTCGCGATCCTACTGATCCCGGTGATGTACCTGACCACGGTGTGGGAAGTACCGCGCGCCAACCAGCCGCCCATGACCGACCCGCTCACGTGGACCATCGTGCCGCTCTCGGTGATCGTTCCGTTCGCGATCCTCGTCTATCTTGGCTGGGAGAACCGCAAGCGCGCGCAGTGGCACAAGCGCCTGCTGCTATCGGCAGGGATCCTGGTGATGATGGGCCCGGCCGTCGGGCGTCTTCCGCTGGCACCGCCGACGCGCGTCGGGATCACGATCCTTCTGCTCCTGGGGCTGACGCTCTTCATTCCGCTGTTCATCTGGGACAAGCGCCGCGACGGCCATGTCCACCCGGCGACGTGGATCGGGTTTAGCCTGTCCGCGATCGCCGTCTTCGTTCCGCTGTTTGTTTTCTGGACCGGCGCGAACTGGGCAGCGATCGCCGCGAAACTTTCGGGTGTCGGTACTTAGCGCGGATGGCGCGAGGCTGCGCCGCGCGCTCTATTTGTTCGTTCGCAGCTTAGCTAACGCGTTGGCGAGACCGGCCGGTCGGCGACACTCTCACCGCGCTCGAGCGCGTCGACTTCCGTAGCCTCAAGCGCCTAACTGGTAGTGTCTGATCAGTGGTGGACACCATGAAAAAGAACGACCCGCTTGCGCTGCTGTCCCTGATTTCGCTCCTCTTGGTCTCGATTCACGTTCCCGACGACTACGTCCATGGCTTCGACAAGGGCGTGGTCAACAATCCGTACGGGATTCTCATTCTCGTGGTGTGGGCGTGCGGCCTGCTCCTGTTCCGCGAGCGATTGATCGGACGGATCATTCTTCTTCTCGGCGGCCTCATCGCCGTGGCGATGCCGGTCATGCACTTGAACGGACACTACCCGCCAGATTTCGCCATGTCCGACGGCGCTTTTCGGTTCGTGTGGACGTTGTACGCCGTGGGCACCACAGGCGCGCTGACCGTAATCCTCGCGCTGCGGGAGCTCTTTGGACGCCGCGCGTCGCCACCCTCGGGGCCTGCCGGGGCCGCGTAGAGGCCCCCCGAGTAGTCCGTCAATTGGCCTCGGTATAGGGCTCGCTGACGATTGCTCGCTCCAGTCGCGCGAACTATCGGTTGGCGGCGGCTTGGCTGACGCTCACGTAGATTGCTTGGAACCGATCCGCAGGAGTGAGACGATGTCGCGATACGGGATTGCTCGGCCCGCTGCCATCGCGGCGGTGGTTGCGACGCTTCTCGCGTCGACTGCTGCCGGGACCGCACGCGCCGCCGCCCCCGACTGTACCAAAATCGACGCCAGCGCGGCCGCCAGCGTGCTCGGTGTGCCCAAGACGCGCGACAATTCGAGCGGACGTCACAACAAGCAGCCGCCGGACAACATGGACGTCCTAGGATGCGCCTATGCCGAGGTCAGTCCTGATCCGTTGGCGCGAACACTCACATATTTCATTTACACGCCCATCCCGAAAGATCTCGAGAGTGTGTTCTCGAGTCTGACTAATGAAAACGTGCCGGGCGCGGTCCAGAAGTTCTCGCCGGGTGTCGGCTCCGGATCGACCGGCTGGGCTCGACCAAGCGCCAACGGCGAGACGTTCGACGGCAGCATCGTCGTTCGAGGCGATGCCTACATTGCGGTAGCGAAGGTCGCCGGCATGCCAAGTATTGAAGCGGTGAAAAAAGCGCTCGTAAGCGCGGGACAGATCCTGGCAAAGCCCTGATCCCCGTCGCGCGACAATCTGCGGCGCGTGAACTGTTCCACGCGCCGCTTCGACGCCCTAAGCCACCGTTACCGCTGTTGGTACAGACCACGCAGCGGACGGCCCGTGGACCCCGACTCGCCTCCCCGCCTCCCTAGCGGCGCTCCGGCCGCTAGCTAGGCACCGGGGCCGTGAGCACGCTTAGCCCGCATCCTAGCACGATTTTGCCGCTGGCAAGCGCGCGAGGACATGGTTTGGAGTCATGAGGAGTCGTGCTTGCGCCTGTATGCTGGGCGTTAGGCAGCGCGATACACGTCAGCTCACGGAGCGGCGATGGGGTTCGTACGCCGACAGTGGTACAATCTCGGTCTTCCTGTCGCCGCTCTCGGCGTGCTATGGGCCGTGTTGGGCTCGCTGAGCACCATCCAGGTCATCCTTCTGCTCAATTTCGTGGTTCTCCTGCTACATCAGTTCGAAGAGTACGGCTGGCCCGGTGGGGAACCATGGATCATCAATGAGGCCATGCTGGCGCAGGGCGGGCCCGCCGACCGGTACCCCCTCAACCAGAACAACGCGTTCTTCATCAATGTCGTCCTCGCCTATCCCTTCTACCTCGCTCCGGTGTTCCTCCCCAACACCGTATGGCTCGGGCTGGCGCCTACCCTGTTCGGGTTTGCGCAGTTCGGGATGCACGGTATCGGCACCAACCGCAAACTCCGGGTGCTCTACAATCCCGGATTGACCGCCGTCGTACTCGGCCACATTCCGCTGGGGATCTGGTATCTGATCGCGCTCTATTCCACGAGCGCGGTATCGCCGTGGAACTGGGTGTTTGGTGTTGCCTACATGGCGGCGTTCGCGGGCATCGGCATGAAAGCGATTGGCTACGGCCTGCTCGGAAACAAGGACTCTCCGTATCCCTTTGCGCCCGAGGAAATGGAGCGCTTCGATCGACGTGGTCGCCTGGCCCGGCTCTCGGACGCAGCCGCCTAGCGCCTGCTCCGCAGGCGCTTCTTATTTGACTCGCCCCCAGCAGAAGGTGGGCGTCAGACCGACAGACGCCGAGGCCAGGTGCAAGGCGGTTCTCGAACGATCAACGGCATCCGAATTGGAGCCTCAATGACAAGAGCGATTCCACTAGCTCTGCACCACACCTGCTTCCTCGTTCGTGACTTGGAAGGAACCGCCCAGCGCCTCGCCGACGCACTCGGCGTTGGCCCATGGCACACCTGGACCATCACACCGGCGGAGTGCAAGGTGCGCGGACGAGTGAGCCCATTTTCGTTCCGCATCGCGCTGGCGACCGTCGGCGGAGGGACCTTCGAGCTCATCACGCCGCACAGTGGTCGAAGCGTTTTGGACGAGCAGTTGGAGAAGCACGGCGAGGGCTTCCACCACACCTGCCTCGTCTACCCGAGTCTGGCGGCTGTGCGCGAGACCAAGGCCGAGCTTCAGCGTCAGGGGCGAGAGCTGGTTCTCGAGGCCAGCGGTGGGGACGCGTTCGATCTCGGGTACTTCCACTTTCCTGAGATCGGCTCGCTGCTCGAGGTTCTGTACCTCGATCCGGCGAAACTCCCGGCGCCCGAGGCGGTCATTCAACCCTCGGCCTAGCGCCACACGCATTGCGGTCCAACCGGCCGCCGCAGCCGGCGCGCGCGGGACCTCGGAACGGCTGTTGCAAGCTGAACCAGAGATCGGAACGCTGGTCGTATTGTTTCGCCTCCTCATCAGGCTGAAGCCTCACCGCGTATTGAGAGAACCAGGAATCGACAAATCAGCGGCTGCTTCCAGGGATTGGAGTCGTCGATGACCAACGTGCAGATCGAACAGAAGAGCTATGAGATGCCCCCGCGAGAAGGGATCAGCATCGCGCATTTTCTCACCGTGAAGGACATCGAGCGATCTGCTCGCTACTACGAGGCGGTCTTCGGCGCTCGGATTCTGAGCCTGGGCGATGGCAACGCACCTGGGTACCTTCAGCTCGCCAATATCTGGATGATTCTGAACGTCGGCGGCGGGCCAACACCGGATAAGCCGACGGTAACGCTCAGCCTCCCCGATCCGGATCACATAAGCAGCTTCATGAATTTCCGGGTTGCGGATATTCAGGCTTGCTATGAGCTATGGAAGACTAGAGGAGCCGAGTTCATCACGGAGCCGATCCCAAAATACGGCGAGACGCGCTGCTACATCCGCGATCCCGACGGATATATCATCGAGGTCGGACAGAGCACCGACCTCACGTACGGCTGAGGCTCAATCCGCCCGACTCGACTGAGCGGCAGCGTCCGCCGCTGGGATTGCAGGCTTTGCCCCGCGCGCGTGTATGATTCCCTTGGCGGTGAGATCGCGCGTTAGGCCTGCCCACTTTCTCTTGAGGTAGAGCAAACTCGTGACCGCTCGCCAGCCCAGCCCCAACGCACAGTTCGCCGCGCTCTTGTTGCGGTTCCCCCCCGAGATCATCGCGCTGGCAAAGGGGTGTCTGCCCAAACTCCGCCGCGCTTTCCCAGGCTCCAATCAGCTCGTCTACGACTATTCCAACTCTCTCGTGGTGGCGTTCGGTATGTCGGAGCGTGGATACGAGGCCATCGTCGCCCTTGCCATCTCTCCGCGCGGGGTCCGGCTGTACCTGGACAAGTCCCTCCCCGACCCTAAGGGTCTTCTCGAGGGCTCTGGCGGCAAAGTGCGCAGCGTTACTCTCAAGGCCGCATCAGACCTCGATCACGGGGATATCCAGGCACTAGTCAAGGCCGCGATCAAGCACTCCGGGGTGACTTTCCCGCGCACCCGCTCGACCCGCATGGTCATCAAGTCGGAGTCGAAGAAGCGGAGACCGAGGAGCACCAGGCGCGCATAACAGGGCGATGCAGTTGACGGCGGCCGGGCATCGGAGCCGGTTTCCGTCCGGCAGGGGCAACTGATCGTCTGCCGACCAGCGCGGCTCATTTCGCGCGCTGGAATGCAGCATGGATCGCGGTCATTCGGAGCGAGCAAATACTCCTAGCTGCGGCTTTGCATGCGATGACGGGGTTGCCGCGAAGGGTTAGGCGCTCCGGGTGGCGCCAAGGTTGTGCAGTGGGGAGTATGATCGCAGTGTCTTGTCGCTCGCCGGTGCAAGCAGGAGGGCACGATGAACGTCACGAAGCTGATTCCGGTCATTGTGTATGCCGATATACGACGTGCGCATGACTTCCTCGTCGAGGTCTTCGGGTTCGACGCAGGTGGTGTTGCGTGCGATGGGGCGGGACGGCCCGTGCACGGCGAGGTGACGGCAGGCGACACGACCATATGGTTGCACGCCATCTCTCCCAACCACCGGCTGGACACGCCCCAGGGCATGCCGGCGAACCATGGCGGGCTCGTGGTGCGAGTGCCCAACGTGGACGAACATTTCGAGCGAGTCCGAGCAGCGGGCGCCAAGATCGAGTCCGCGCCGATGGATCAAGAGTACGGGCAACGGGAGTATGGTGTCAGTGATCCTGAAGGGCACCGCTGGTGGTTCGCCACTCCGACCTCAGCATGATGGCCCTGCCGAGCCAGGGCACGGACAGCCGTGGGGGCTCCTGGCCCTTCCCCTGTTCTTTCTCGCTCACATCGCGGAGGAGCTATTCGCGGGAGAGGGGTTCGCAGCGTGGACAGGACGGCTCTTTGGCTCGCCGCTGAGCATCGAGCGCTACGCTGCGATTAACCTGTTCGGATGGCCGTTATTTCTCCTTCTTTCAATTCTGGCTATTACGAAGCCACGCCTCCGGTGGCTCGCCGCCATGCTTTCCACCCTGCTCGTCGCCAACGCCGGTCTTCATGGCCTCGGAACCCTGGTCGCCAGAGCTACTCACCCGGCCTCGTTACCGCGCTCGTGCTCTACCCCGTTCCTTGCGCAGCGGCATTGCGTCTCGCTCGCAGAACTCAACCAGGCGCCTTCGCCCCGGGATTGCAGCGGGATTCGTACTGCACGCCTTTGTACTGATCGCCGCCTTCGCTTGAGAGTGGCCCCCTCAGCTCCCAGCCGGTTGCCTAACTGCCGTTAGTCGCGATTGAGCCATGGACGATTGCTGCATCGATAAGGCACATGCCGTAGAACAGCTGCGGGAGCGCCAGGCGACCACCCTGCGTGTCGTGCTGGTTGCCAATGCCGGCATGTTCGCGGTCGAGCTTGTTTCCGGCCTCCTCGCCGGGTCGGTTGCGTTGCTTGCCGACTCGCTCGATATGCTCGGCGACGCCTTGGTGTATGGGTTCAGCCTTTACGTTGTCGATCGGGGCTCCGTGTGGAAGGCCAGGGCCGCCGTCGCGAAGGCCGCCGTGATGGGCCTGTTCGGCGCTGTCGTCTTCGGACAGGTCGTGCACAAGCTCGTGAATCCGGAGCTCCCGACCTTCCGGACAATGGGCGTCGTGGGAGCGCTCGCGCTCGCCGTGAACTGTGGCTGCTTTGCCTTGCTTTTGCGCCACCGTGCCCAAGACATCAACATGCGGTCGGTGTGGCTGTGCTCACGCAACGATCTCATCGCCAATGTCGGGGTACTGGTAGCCGCGTGGGCCGTGTGGGTGAGGGTTTCGCCCTGGCCCGACATCGCGATTGGAGCGGTTATCTGCGCGGTGTTCCTTCGTTCAGCCTTCCTCATCGCTCGGGTAGCAGGCGCCGAGCTGCGACTGAATCACGCCCGTCAACGCGATGCACCTGACGGGCCAGCGTGATCGCCAGCGTTAGGCCGCGACGGACCTTCGGTGCAATTCGCGCGACACTTCACGGAGCACGCATCGACAGCGCCGTCCAAACTGGATCCGCCCGCATCGGCAAACCTGCGGTCGCGTGAGATCACAATCGAGACTCTACACTACGGACCCCCCGCCCGGAGCGCAGCGACCGCATACGGAGGCTGGACGGGACTCGGACAGACCAACCACTCAGGAGCTATCGATGAAGCGCGTACTGCTGCTCGCCGCGTTGGTCGTCGTATCGCTTCCAGTTGCCGCCCAAACGCCCGGCGGACCGGGAAAGGAAAAGTCGTCGGCATCGGCGGCTTTTTCTTCCGCTCGAGGAACCCCAAGGCGCTCGCGCAATGGCATGAGCAGAACCTCGGCATTTCGTTGATTCCAACCAGCCCCGGGGCCAAGCCGTGGCAACAGCAAGCCGGACCAACGGCTTTCATGCCATTTACCGACAGCACGAACTATTTCCCGCGTGATCATCAGTGGATGCTCAACTTTCGCGTCCCGCGACCTCGATGCGATGGTGAGGCAGCTCGAGGCGAGCGGAACCGCAGTGAAGGTGGATCCGCAGACGTACCCCAATGGGCGATTTGCGCACCTCGCGGATCCGGAAGGGAATCCCATCGAGCTCTGGGAACCGCAGACGAGTCCAGCTTCGCAGTAGGCTTTGGTGTATCAGCGCCGTCGGTATCCGGCGAGATCCAGTGCGATCGGTGCAGCCATCGGCGTCTCGCCCCTGATTGCCGCACGTTGGGCCGAAGAGCATAGTCCGCTACGCGACGCCATCGGCGATACACTTACCTCATGCGACCCCTTCGGTATTCCATCAACGTGACGTTGGATGCCTGCTGCGATCACCGTGTGATGATCGCGGACGAGGAGCTGCATCGTCACGGGGTCGAGAACCTCGACCGGGCCGATGCCCTCCTCTTCGGCCGAGTGACTTACGAGATGATGGAGGCCGCATTTCGGCCGCCGGCGCGGACCGGAGAGAGGCCTGAGTGGATGGAACCCTTCGCCCGAACCATCGACGCGGCGAAGAAGTACGTCGTGTCGAGCACCCTGCGCCGGGTCGATTGGAACGCGGAGCTCGTGCTCGGGGATCTGGGGGAGGCCGTTCGGCAGCTCAAGCGAGAGTCGGGTAAGGGACTGCTCGTGGGAGGCGTAACGCTCCCGCTGGCGTTGGCGGAGCTGGGATTGATCGATGAGTACGAGTTCGTGGTGCAGCCCAGGCTGGCGGGCCACGGGCCGACGTTATTCACGGGGCTATCGAAGCATGTCGACTTGAAGCTCGTGAGCCGGCTGGAGTTCGGCTCGGGGGCGGTGGCGCTGCGGTATGAGCCGAGTAGGTAACCACCGGGACTGAAGTCCACGCTCTCCCGGGTCGCCTTACCTGCTATCGGGCCGCCAGCGGGTGCTTGGCCGCGTCGCACTCAGTATGCGAATTCGCGGATGCGGGGCAACTACCCCGTTCTCACATCCAACGCATTTCTTCGGCCCCCAGGTTAGCTTTCTGTGTATAAGCGAGGCGTCGCCTCGCGGCGTTGCGACACCTCCTACAGCCAGGGCTCGCGGTGAGCAAAGACAAGATCGAGCAGCGTCGACTCACACACCGCGGCCGCGTCTTCCATTTCGTCTCGTACGAGGAGCAGCCTGCGAACCCTGCCCGGCTCCAGCTTGCCGTGCCTCCGAGCTGGTTCCTCATGAACGCGGGGAAGCGTTGGCTGGCGATCCCACATCGAGCGGGGCAGGACCCGGCGGAACTGGATGCATTGCTGAGTGGCTGGCTCGACGAGCACGTCTTCGCTGGAGAATCGGGCGCGCCCTAACGAGCGGTGGAGTCAAAATCGCGCGACTGCCATCGCCTTGGGCTTCGTTAGAAAGAGCGCTTGGGGCAACCGAGTGTTCACCGGCTAAGCCTGGTACGTTAGACGGCGACCGGCATTCTCAGGTGAGTTTGAATCGCGAGCGCGCGCTGTGCGCCGTGACGCACTTCCCCACCTCCTGACCAGGGACGATCGTCTCGCGAGTGGGCATCGCGTCACTACACTCAAGGCGACCAACGGCCGATCGCATCTCGCCGCCCACGCGCGTCGCTTCCGCTGATACTCAATAGCGCTCAGGACCAGTGGCTGGGCCTGCCATGACGCGGTTGCAGCGAGGGGACGAAGATGTCGGAGCGATCGGGAACCGCTGAGGATCCATATGGGGGTCGGACTCCAACCAGTCACGAACGGATGGCCGGCCGACCCTGGGATGCGTCATACCGCGACGGACCCGCGCCATGGGATATTGGCCGGCCGCAACCGGCGGTCGTGCGTCTGGCATCCGAAGGCGGATTCGCCGAGCCGGTGCTCGATGCGGGCTGCGGGACCGGCGAGAACGCCCTTCACATCGCCTCGCGGGGACTTGCGGTTCTGGGGGTTGACGTTGCCGGGACAGCACTCGCGATCGCCCGCAGGAAGGCAGATGACCGGGGGGTCGAAGTTGAGTTCGGCCTGGCTGACGCGCTCCACCTCGAGCGCTTGGGCCGGAGGTTCGCGACGGTGCTGGATTGCGGACTCTTCCACACATTCGACGGCGACGAGCGACCAGCCTACGCGGCGAGTCTAGCCTCGGTGACCGAGCACAATGGAACCCTCTATGTGCTGTGCTTCAGTGACGAGGGTCCCGATCTGGGCCCGCACCCCATCAGTCGGGAAGACCTGAGAGCGACGTTCAGTCCTAAGAATGGATGGAATCTGGTCGCCATCGAACCGGACCGACTTCAAACGGGAATTCACGACGACGGCGCGCCTGCCTGGGTCGGGACAATCAGACGCATCTAGAACATGGACTGGGGAGTGTCGAGCGATCTTCGGATTGCTCCCTTCGCTCGCTCTTGTTTGACTCGCTCGCAGGTCAACGCGGGCGTTAGGCTCCAGAAGAAGCGCTACCCGACAACCATCGCACACCGGAGTCGAACATGAAGCGAGTCACTGGCATCGGCGGCATCTTCTTCAAGGCGAAGGATGCGCCTGCGCTGCAGGCCTGGTACAAGCGCCACCTCGGCATCGATGTCCAGGCGTGGGGTGGTGCCGCGTTCGACTGGGCCGACTCGGATGGCAAGCCCACCGGCGGAACGACCGCTTGGTTGATTGCTCCGGAGAAAAGCAACCAGTTTGCTCCAAGCACAGCATCGTTCATGGTCAACTACCGCGTCGAAGACCTTCTCGCTCTGGTCGCGGCGCTGAAGTCGGAAGGCTGCAACGTACTCGACAAGATCGATGACTCCGAGTTCGGCAAGTTTGCCTGGGTCATCGATCCTGAGGGAAACAAGGTCGAATTGTGGCAACCAGTGGCCGGTGGATGAAAGCCCGCGCATGCTCCTGCAGCCGCGTAGCGGGCGCAGTTGAATCAAATGGACTCATGAAATCAGCTTCCAAGCACCCGGAGGCAGCCGCCCGCCTCCGTCAAAGCCACGAACCACCCGGTGTCATCGCCAGACAGGGCTGGCGATATCACCATATCGGCATCCCTACGAACGTCCCTCGGGCCGGCGAGATCTACCTCGAGCAGTTCGGCCTGTACGTCTCCGGCTTCCCGACAAGCCCGTACGGAATCGAGTGGATGCGTTTCGACGCCGGTTCGCCGCTTCATCCCCTCATCAAATCACTGCCTCATGTTGCGTTCGAGGTAGACGACCTTGACTCCGCGCTAATAGGTCAGCAGGTCATCTCTCCACCTAGCTCGCCGTCAGACGGGGTCCGGGCCGCCATGATCGTCGTCGACGGGGCTCCCGTCGAGCTCATATGGTTTCGCAAGGGCCGGCCGACTGTGGCGTGAGTCGGGTACCGGGAGAACCGGTGCCGTCCGACATGCCGTTGCGGGCTGGAGGCGGCACCGGGTGTCGCGGTGCTCCTCACCCTCTTCGGTCCGCCGCGACTTCAATCCGCGCCCTTGCTCCTGTGCCTGCTGGAACGAAGCCGCGCATTCGCGCTGCGCGGTCTAAGTGACTCGTTCGCAGCGTAGCAGGGCGTGGGCCGCGTGGGCCGCGTGGGCCGCGTGGGCCGACAACGAGGCCGACTGATATTTGCATGCGGACAGTCGGCTTCCTAACAGTCATAGTCACGATCGCCGCCACTGGCTGCGGCGACCGCGACGGCCTCCTTCGTGATGCAGACGGCAACACCTATGTTCTGAAGGACATGCCGGATGGCCGAACGTGGATGACCGACAACTTGAGGCTCGTTCACCCCGACTCGTACTGCTACCAGGACTCGGCATCGGAGTGCCAGCGCTATGGCCGCTTGTACACGTGGGCAGCCGCTGTCGACGCCTGTCGTCTACTTGGAAAAGGGTGGCAGTTGCCGACAGACGATGAATGGCGACAGCTGGCGAGGCGCTACGGCGGCGTGCGAGGTGACTCCGAGGACAACGGCCAATCCGCGTACGCCGCCCTCTTGCGGGGAGGCGTTTCCGGTTTCAGTGCCCTACAAGGCGGCGGTCGTGACCTGGGTGGCAACTATGCGCGAATCGACCAGCATGGCTTCTACTGGAGCGCCACCCAATCCGACGCCGACCAGGCGTGGTTTTACAACTTTGGTCGCGGTGGAGGCCTGCTGAACCGTCTCAGCGATGGCGACAAGGCGATGGCCCTGGCTGTACGGTGCATCAAGACGCTCTGACCGCGCGCGCAACGTGCTTGCAGCCGACGGCCGGCGGCGGCGTCTGCGGCCGTCATGGTTCGGGCCGGACGGTAGGCCTCACGCTGCACAGTAGCGACATCATCGTGAACCGAGTGCGCCACGATTCGACGGCGGCGGCAACGGAGCACCTGTTCGCCTGATGAAGGCGATGCTCTGGACCGCCTATGGGCCGCCGGAGGTTCTTCAGCTCGGCCGGCTCCCGACGCCGGAGCCGAAGCGGGACCAGGTGCGGATCCGGATGCACGCGACCGCCGTGACGTACAGCGACACGTTCGTGCGTGCCCTCCCGCTCAAGCCATTCACTCGCTTCGTGGCGCGGTCGATCCTGGGCTTCCGCCGACCGAAGCGGTGGCCAGTGCTCGGCATCGTGGTGGCGGGAGAGATCGACCGGATCGGCGCCGGAGTGACCTCGTTCCGTGAAGGCGACCAGGTCTTCGGCATGAACCCCTTCGGTGCGGGCGCATACGCCGAGTATCTCTGCATGAAGGCCGGGAAGCTGCTGGCGACGAAGCCCACGAATCTGACGTATCGCGAAGCCGCTGCACTTCCCTACGGCGGACTTCTGGCCCTCCACTTCTTGAGGGCGGCCGGAATCGCTCCTGACATGCGGGTGCTCATCTACGGCGCTTCCGGCGCCACCGGCAGCGCCGCGGTGCAGCTCGCGAAGCATTTCGGCGCCCAGGTGACCGGCGTGTGCAGTGCGCGAAATCTCGACCTGGTGAAGTCGCTTGGCGCCGATGCGGTGATCGATTACACGAGCCGGGACTTCACTACGATGGGGGACCGGTACGACCTGGTCTTCGCCGCCGTCGGCGGCCGGTATCACCCGCCCTCCGCAGAAGCGTGCCGCGGCGTCCTCACCAGCGGCGGCCGATACGTTTCAGTAGACGGCTGGAACCCGAAAATGACGTTGGAGAGGTTGGTGGAGCTCCGGGACCTCGCGGCCTCCGGGGCCATCAGGGCGGTCATCGACCGCTGCTACCCGCTCGAGGACCTCTCGGAGGCGCACCGATATGTGGAGACGCGACACAAGAAAGGGAATGTCGTCATCGACGTCACGCCGCCCGCCTCTTAGTGTCAGAGCGGCCGGTCGGCGGCCTAACAAGTGCTCCGCAGCAGCCACGATCAAGGCCGTGCTGGTAACTATGGCCTCGTTGTGTGTTGCCGCCAATGTCGCTCTCGGCCAATCCCGCCGAAGCTCCCCACAGCCTTCTCCTGAGCTGCAGAGCCTCACCAAGGCGCTGGCGGGAAGGTGGGCCACCACCTACGCCTTCACGCCTCCGTCGCCGACCGCCGCAGACAGCACCGGGCGCGGTGAGGAAGTGTGGCGGCCCGGCCCCGGGGGCTTCACGTTGCTCGAGGAGGAGCACATATCGACGGCGTCACGCGACGAATTCCTCATCGCGATTCAATGGTGGGACAGCAGCGCGCACCGTCTCCGTGGGATGCTGTGCAACAACTCCGGTCCATCGACGTGCGACGTGGATTCGTACACGAATTCCACCTTGACGTGGGATGGAAGACAGCTGGTGATCGACCTCCGATTCTCGAGGAAGGACAAGAGGATGGTGTGGCACGAGGTCTGGTCCGACATCACCCCGACGTCCTTCACCCAGACTGGCGACGTGGGTGAGGTGGGTGGGACGTTGACGAGAGTCGTGGCCATCCGCGGGACGAGAGTCCCCGAGGGGAAGTAGGAGCTCGGAGCGGCTCGAGCGCTGGGTCCCGACCCGTAGCGTGCACCGCCTCAACTGCGCGCCACATTCACTCACGATGGATGCCTAACTGCTTGGAGCCGGCGCACTACGCCGCGGCAGGCGGCCCGAACCACATGGTCAGGGCGTCCACAAGCCCCGCCTGCGTTTGCCGTCCGACCCAGGCGACATGACCATCGGGCCGAATCAGCACGGTGGTCGGAGGAACGACCGCCCCCAGCGCCGGAAGCTCCCATGTGCCGGCGAAGCTGGCGTCGATAGAGCGAACCCGATCCGCCCATCGAGAGATGTCGAGGGCACCGGGCACGCCGAGGTTGAGGAGCAGGGGCCGAGCGTCGTGCAGCAAGGTGAAGAGCTGCAACGGGCCGCCGGCGCCGACCAGATCGAGATCAGGTATGCGACGTCCGAGCAGCGGATGTCCCGGCCCGAGGTCGTAGTGAATGTCCAGGCCGGACATCTCGGCGCCCACGCTTCTGCGAGGCCCGTCCATGCCGAGGAGCTCGGAGACGACATCGCCCAAGGCCTTCGTGCGATCGTCGGCTCGGCGCAGCGCCATCTGCGCCATCGTGTTCCGCATGACGCGCGCGGCGACGGGGTGGCGCTCGGCGTGGTAGGTATCCAGTAGGGTCTCTTGCGACGTCCCCTTGATCACCTGCGCCAGCTTCCATCCCAGATTCACCGCATCCTGCACACCGATGTTGAGGCCCTGCCCGCCCAACGGGGGATGCACGTGCGCGGCGTCGCCGGCCAGCAGGACCCGCCGGTCGCGGTAGGCAGCCGCCTGACGAGTCATGTCGTTGAACCTGGAGATCCAGCTGGGACTGTGGATCCCGAAATCGGTCCCGTACACGGCGGTGAGCGCCTCGCTGACGTCACGCAGGGTGGGTTCGCTGTCGAGTCGTAGTTGCGGGTCGGTCAGAACCAGCCGGGCCGTGCGCCCATTCTCCGCTCTCCCGATCGCATGGATGCCGATGGCATCCCGGCGGAAGCCCCAGGCCGGCTCCTCCGCCATCTCTGCCTCGGCGATCAGCCAGCTCGTCGTCGCATCCCACCCGGGGAAGGCGATGCCGGCGGTCTTGCGGACCATGCTGCGTCCTCCGTCGCACCCCACGAGATATTGCGCGCGTAGCGACGCGCCGTCTGAAAGCTGAACGTCGACCCCGGCGTCATCCTGCGCGAAGCCGGTCACCTCACGCCCGCGGTGGGTCTTCACGCCCAGCTCCTCGTCCCAGCCGGCGAGGATTCGCTCGAAGTGATTCTGCCAGAGC
The DNA here is from genome assembly GCA_035623475.1 of Gemmatimonadaceae bacterium. Classification (GTDB taxonomy): domain Bacteria; phylum Gemmatimonadota; class Gemmatimonadetes; order Gemmatimonadales; family Gemmatimonadaceae; genus DASPTK01. The sequence goes on from DASPTK010000059.1 coordinate 31,289, forward strand.
GCGAGCCCGTACGGGTGTCGGCTGGGGGAGTCGCTGATGTCGAGCGGGATCATGTGGAAGCGCACGACCTGCGCGATCTGCCCCTGGGAGAGGAACCGATCGGCGATCCCGCGCTGGTCGAGAAGCTCGATGGTTCGTGAATGCAGACCCGCTGAGCGCGATCCGATGAGCTCCTGGCTCGCGCGCGCCTCGACTATCGCAACGTCGACACCAGCCAAGGCGAGCTCGCCGGCCAACATCAGCCCGGTCGGTCCCCCTCCGGCGATCACCACCGCATGGTCGGTCATCGCTTCGACCTCCGGCGCGATCGACAGGTCGGCATCAACACGCGCATCTCCCGGTTCGGGTCGCGCAAGTTCTCGCGTAACAGCCGGCAATCAACGGCACGACCCGGACTTGCTGCCAGCCCCCTGATGCATCGCATATTGGGAGTGGCAAGGAGCGGGCCCCCTCGGCGAGGTCGCGTGCGCGTGCGTGATGGTACACCCTGATTCCCGCGTCACAATCCACATGGCGGCCAGCCTCGACGGCTTCATCGCCCGAAGGGACGGCAGCGTCGACTGGCTCGAGACGGCGGACGAGTTCCCGGGCGGCGTCGCCATGGATCCTGAATTCGTCGCGGCGTTCCTCAAGACGATCGACTGCTACGTCATGGGATCGCGGACCTACGAGACCGCACTGCGTTTCGAGGCCCAAGGGTCGGGGTGGTCGTATGGCGACAAGCCGACCTTCGTTCTCACCTCACGGAAGCTGCCGCGGACGCGCGAGACCGTCGAGTTCTACTCGGGTGATCTCACGCAGCTCATGAATGGGCGCCTCCGGCCCAGGTTCCGCTCGATCTGGCTTGTCGGGGGCGGTGCGCTTTCCGGCGAATGCCTTCGTCTCGGGCTTGCCGACGAAGTCTACTATTCGATTTTGCCGATCGTGATTGGCGATGGGATCCCATTCTTCGCGAAGCTCGACCGAGACGTCGCCCTCCACCTCGCGGGAGTCAGGGCTTACAAGAGCGGCATCGTCGAACTGCGTTACGAGGTGCGCCGCTATCGTGGCGGCTGACCGAACGGCACCTAACGACGCCGCGAGCGCGCCGCCGTCATCGGGGGAACATATGAGAAGTCAGCAAATCACAGGTGCCGGAGGCATCCAGCTCCACGTCGTTGAGGCCGGGAACGAGCGCGGGCGTCCGATCCTCTTCCTCCACGGATTCTCGCAATGTTGGTTGACCTGGACTCGCCAGCTGAACTCCGATCTGGCATCTCACTTCCGCCTCGTCGCGGTCGACTTGCGTGGCCATGGCCTCTCCGACAAGCCTCCCGAAGGTTACGCCGATTCCAGGCTGTGGGCGGACGACCGCAACGCGGTCATCCGCACGCTGCGTCTCGATCACCCGGTGCTCTGTTCGTGGTCGTACGGCCTCGTCCCGCTCGACTACATCAGGCACTACGGCGAGGAGGGCCTCAGCGGTATCCACCTGGTTGGTGCCATTAGCAAGCTCGGCAGCGAGGATGCCATGTCGGTTCTCACCGTCGAGACACTGACGGCCGCACCGGGCCTGTTTGCCACGAATGCGGACGAGAGCGTGCGCAATCTCCAGGCGTTCATACGCATGTTCTTCGCCAGCCAGCCCTCGGCCGGGGACCTGTATCTCATGCTCGGCTACAACGTTTCGGTATCGCCGCACATCCGGCAGGCGCTGTTCTCCCGAGCGGTCGACAACGACGACATTCTGAAGCGGATCCGCAAGCCCGTTCTGCTCACGCACGGCGCGGCTGATGCGGTGGTCAAACCCTCCGTCGCAGAGCGGTATAAAGCCGCCATCCCGCATGCCCAAACCCACATCATGCCGAACGCCGGGCATGCGGCGTTCTGGGATGACGCCCCCGCGTTCAACCGCCGACTGCGCGCGTTTGCGGAGAGTCTCTAGGCAGGTCGTGTGGCACTCATCGCCCGAGCGCCTGCTGCCTAACGTCGGCCGACGGTGATGGGGTAGCGTCCGCTCGGGCGATCTGCCTTGTGCAGCGGCGGTCGGAGGCGACCGGTGGCACTCCTTGTCCTTCTGAGGAGCCTCAACGTCGGGGGACATAGAACCGTTTCGGCCCTCGACGCTCGCGAGCGAGCGCCAGGAAGGAGATTTCCCGCGGTTGACACGTCCCGCCGGGCGACCGATGTTACCTCGCCTCGTATGTGAGCGGGCAAGGAGCGACCCATGGCCGTCATCGTCAAGTTTCGCGTTTCGAACTCGACCGCGGAGAAATACGAGGAGGTGATCCACCGCCTGGAGAAGGCCGGTTCAGCGGCTCCTCGCGGCCAACTCTTCCACGTCGCCTACGGCCCGCGCGACGACCTCCAAGTGATCAACGTCTACGACTCGCCCGAATCGTTCGAGAAGTTCGGCAAGATTCTGGCGCCGATTCTCAAGGAGTTGGGCATCACGGCCGTGCCCGAGGTCCACGACGCCTACAAGATTCAGGACGCCAGCGACCCACGCCCCCGATCTCCCTGAATTCGCAACGTCGCCTGCGAGCGCCGAGTCGGGCGGCGGCAGCCTGACGAGTTCGGCTGGCCGGATCGCCTGCCATCTTTGCGCGCATCGTGCATCCGAGAGTGGCGTGAGGGAAGATCACGCAACCCAGGACCCCGCGCTCTTGCGTCGCCTATTGCGCGCCAAGGACCGGATGGACGCCGCCTCGCACGAGGAGTGGCCGGTCCGGCGACTGGCGCGGGTGAGCGGTGTCTCCGAGGCCCACTTCGCGCGTTCCTTCAAGCAGGCCTTCGGCATCCCGCCGCACCGGTACCTGCTCACGCGGCGCGTCGAGCGGGCGACGGCGCTGCTTCGGGACACCGACCTCCCGATCACCGAGATCGCTTTTCAAACGGGCTGGGAGAGCCTCGGCACCTTCGGGCGCACCTTTCGTGACATCACCGGTGAGAGCCCGAGCGCGATCCGGGCACGTGAGAGGGGGGCGGCGCACGAGCTGGGCCGCGTGCCCGGGTGCCACGTGAGCGCGGCGCACCGGCCCGACCTCATCATCGCAGTTTCGGAGAAGCGACGCCGGTTGGAGGCCGCTATGATGGGGTCGGAAGACACACGGAGGAGTTATGAGTCAGGGCGTCGAGGTAGTCGGTCTGTACGTGCACGATCAGGACGAAGCGCTCGCGTTCTACGTCGAGAAGCTGGGGTTCCGCGTCCACACGGACGTACGAAACGGTGACTATCGCTGGCTGACGGTGCAGCACCCCGACCAACAGTCGTTCCAGCTCGGTCTCTTCAGGCCGGGGCCGCCGGTGCACGACGCGGTGACGGCGCAGACGCTGGAGGCGATGGTGGCCAAGGGGGCAATGCCGCCACTCGTGCTGGTTGTCGACGACTGCCGCGCCGACTACGAGCGGATGCGCGAGCGCGGAGTGGAGTTCACGCAGGAGCCGGTGGAACGCTTCGGCACCGTCGACGCGGGCTTCCGCGATCCGTCGGGAAATGGGTGGAAGATGATCCAGGCGCGCCGCCCGGCGGCGGTGCGCGCGTAGATCCGGATCGTTCTCGCAGGAGGCGCGGGTGAACTTGAACGCGTGGGTTCGGCAAACGCACCGCTGGCTGTCCATCGCCTTCACGGTAACCGTCATCGCCAACTTCGTCGTGCTGGCTCAAGGGGGCGGGAAGCAGCCGAATTGGCTGACCTACTCGCCGCTACTCCCGCTCGCCCTGCTCCTCTTCACCGGTCTGTACATGTTCGTGCTGCCGTACGTCACCAAGTGGCGCGGCGGACGACGCGGGGCGGAACGCGCGGCCGGCGCCCCGAGGCCGCTTACATGAGGAAGAGCGCAGCGAAGGGATCCGAGCCTGCGTCGGCGCTCATAGACGCGAGGATCGCGGAGCTCGACGACTGGAGAGGGGAGATGCTCGCCCACCTCCGCGCCCTCATCAAGGAAGCAGACCCGGACGTGGTCGAGGAGTGGAAGTGGGCGATTCCAGTCTGGTCGCACCACGGGTTGATATGCACGGGGGAGACGTACAAGATGGTCGTGAAGATGACCTTCGCCAAGGGAGCGTTCCTCAAGGACCCTTCGCGCCTCTTCAACTCCAGCCTCGAAGGGAACGTCAGGCGTGCGATCGACTTCCACGAAGGCGAGAAGCTGAACGAGAAGGCGCTCAAGGCGCTGATTCGAGAGGCCGTGGCCCACAACAAGTCTTCAGCTCGCGAGTAATCTGCGAGGCGCATGGCCCTTCTGCGATTCGATACCAGAGCCCTGTTCATCGCTCTGGACAGGAAGCGTACCGCGGAGGGCCTCACGTGGCGCGAGGTCGCCAGGATCACCGGCGTCGCAGCCGGAACGCTCACGCGCACACGCGAAGGTGGTCGCCTGGAAGTGGACGGCATGCTCGCCATGGTCTCGCGTTGACACTGGCCAACGCGGTCGGCCTTCCCTCTCCACCTACCGATTCTGGGGTTGGCGCCCACGGCGTGACGTCGACTCGGCGGGCACTGGGGTCTTCCTGCTGACGTCTCTGCGCTCGTCTCTCTATCAGGCGCGCTTCGGCATCCTGGTTGCTGCCATCACCTATGCCGCGAGCGTGAGCCTTGGTCTGGCGATGGCGCACGCCGGCAACCGCTTCGCCCTCGACTACCGCGACTCCCTCGTCGCCCGCGCCGAGCGCAGCGATCCGGCAGCGCGCGCCGACAACGCCGGCGCGCATGCGAAGGCAGCGGTCCTCGACTTCTCGAGGAACCTCGGCCTGGCGGCGATACCCGAGACAATTGGGGGGCTGACTCTCGTCATCCCTGTGTGCCTGGCCGCGTATCGAGGGTGGGTCGGAGGAATTGTCTCGGTCGATGGCGCTCACCGAAGCCGGCTGCGCCACCTGCGCTCGGCTTCCTACTACTTGGTGACGCTCTTCCTGCAACTCTCGGCCTTCACACTAGCTGCGGGCGCGGGACTTCACCTCGGGTGGGCATTCCTCCGCAAGCGCGGACCCTTCGTCGGCCCACGCTGGTTTCGACTGCCGGGCCCGGCGCTCGCGGATGTTGCGCAGATCTACCTCCTGATCGTGCCGCTCTTCGCTGTCGGCTCGCTCTGGGAATTTCTCTCTCCGATTGCCTAACCAGCACATGCACGACGTGGAGGGGCGGCGCCGGTTGTGGCCGCGCTGCTCCGGCGCGACTCCCTCACCGCCACCCTGTGATGGCGCCCATACCCGCGGACGCCTGACGAGAAGAGGGTGACGCACTCATCCTTTGACGCAAGGATTCCGATGACAGCCATGCACGACAGGGTCGCACTGATAACCGGAGCAAGCAGTGGCATCGGATGGGCGACCGCCGAGGCGTTTGCATCGAAGGGGGCGAGGGTTGTGGTGGCCGCGCGACGGAAGAGCGAGCTCGCCACGCTGGTGGCCGAAATCAAGGCTCGAGGAGGACAGGCGACAGCCATTCAGACGGATGTGGCAGTCGCCAAGGAGGTCGAGCGGATGGTCGCCCACGCGATCGACACGTTCGGCCGTCTCGACTATGCGGTGAACAACGCCGGGATCGAAGGGCAGCTCGCACCGATTACCGAGTTGACCGAAGAGGACTGGGACCGGGTGCTCGACATCAACCTGAAGGGGACCTTCCTCTGCATGAAGTATGAGGCGCGGGCGATGCTCGGCCGCGGAGGGGGCGCAGCGGGCGAAGGGGGCGGAGCGATCGTGAACATCGGCTCCGTGAATTCCTTCCTGGGCTTTGCAACCGGGTCGCCATATGTCGCCTCGAAGCACGGGCTGATTGGGCTCACGACGGGGGCTTCGGCGGAGCTCGCGCCGCAGGGAATCAGGGTCAACCTGGTGTGTCCCGGCTTCATCGAGACACCGATGCATCGCCGCGGACGCGGCCTCCTCGGGGACGAGATCTACGACCAGCTCTTGGCGACGCGGGTTCATCTGCGGCGCGTCGGGCGCTCGGAAGAGATCGCTCGGCTAATTGTCTTCCTCTGCTCGGATGAGGCGAGCTACGTGACGGGCACAACCGTGACGCCGGATGGCGGCTTCACCTTAACAATTTGATCACGACAAATGGACGCACCGTGCTACCGCCAGTACAATCTCGGTACACTCGTCATGTCGCATTCGCATCGGTCGTTCACGCTCCATCGGGATTACGTCAGGCGGCCAAGCCGACAAGGGGGAATCGATCATGAAGGACAACCAGATCCGGACGATTGCTATCGTGACCGCACTCGTCAGCGCCTTGAGTGCGAGCGCCTCGTCCGCCCAGGACAAGTACACGCTGAAGGTGCCGGGCGGGCTCGCGTTCTCCGAGTTCAAGGGATACGAGTCGTGGCAGGTCGTCTCCGTCAGCATGGACGGCGGCCTCATTGCCGCGATCCTCGCGAACCCAGTGATGATCGAAGCCTACCGAGCCGGCGCCCCGGGCAACGGCAAGCCGCTCCCCGACGGGTCGAAGATGGCGAAGATCCACTGGAACCCGAAAAAGTTGGAGACGTTCGAGGCAGCACAGGTGCCGGGCACGCTGCACGACATCGACTTCATGGTGAAGGACAGCAAGAGGTTCAAGGACAGTGGCGGGTGGGGATGGGCCGTGTTCGAGTACGAGGCCGCGTCCGGTACGTTCAGGCCCGGCACGACGAAAGACCAGCCGCCGCAGGCGAACGACGCCAAATGTGGATTCGCCTGCCACACGATCGTGAAGAACCGGGACTACGTCTTCACGGACTACGGGAAGCGCTGAACCTGTCAGTCGCCCAGCGCTCACGCACCGCGCGGCGCATCAGGAGATAAGAATGCCCGAGCGCGCCGTGCACGACCGGGTCGTTCATCGGTGGTACGCGCGCCCCGTGGTCTTCGTGGCCGACGTGAGCCGCGCGCTGCACTTCTACGTCGACATGCTCGGCTTCGAGAAGGCATGGCATGAAGCCGATGGTGCGGGCGGAGTCTGCCAGGTCAACCGCGGAGAGTGCGAGATCATTCTCTGCCAAGACGCCACTCGCCGAGACAGAGCGCGGCTCTTCATCGAGCTGACCCGGGACGGACTCGCCCAGCTTCGGCGTGAGCTCGAAGAGCGCTCGGTTCCGAGCAAGGCATCGTGGTGGGGGTACGACGTGATTCAGGTCGACGACCCCGACGGCAATGAGCTGCTCTTTCCCATCTCCAGGTGAGCAGAGCGGAAGCGATGACCCACCCTGCCAGCGTCCCTGTGCAGGCCTAGCTCCCGACCCGACCCAACGCCGGAGCGAGTCCCATCCGGCAGAGCAAGTCCGCGAAGCGCCGATCGCGGCGTATCGACTCGAAGCCGGTGGCGACCGCGATGAGGTTCATGAACCCGGTGCGGTTGCTGTACGCGACCTCCAACCAGCGAAAGGCCTCGTCCGCATCACCAAGGCCGGCGTAAGCCATGGCGACGTGAAATCCTAGCGCATCGAGACGAGGACACCCCGTTCGAAGGCGATCGAGGACTCGGCGAGCCTCGGCGTGGTCATCGGTCGCGGCATAGATATACGCGAGCTGCGCCGAATCCCTGGCGCCGCTCAGCGCCGCGGCGCGCTGCATGGATGCAATCGCGTCGGCATGCATCCCTTTCTGAAGGTAGGCGTGGCCGAGCAGCTGGTGAGCCAAGTCGCGACGGGGGTCCAGTTCGACCATCTCCCGCAGAATCTGGATCGCCGTATCGGGCCGATGGGTGTCGACGTATACGCGGCCGCTGAGGAGTCCTGCAGGCACGAGGGGATCCAGCGTCTGAGCGATCTTCAGTTGCGCCAGCGCGTCCTCGGAGCGCCCGATCGAGTGCAGGAATGAGGCGTAATACATCCGCACCGCCGGGTACCGCGCGTCGAGGGCGATGGCTCGATCGAATGCTTCTCCGGCCGCCGCCCAGTTCCACTCGTAGATGAAGAGCTGGTGCGCGAGAGCCGCATGTCCTTCAGCAAGCCGAGTGTCCAACTCGATCGCCCGGTTGGCCGCCGCACGGCCCCTCGAGAGACCCTCATGCCGCTCGATATGGCCGAAGATCCCAAGCAGCGTGTAAGCATCGGCGATCCCAGCGTACGCTCGCGCGTAAGTAGGATCGAGGGCGACCGCCTGTTCGAAGTACTGGAGCGCCCTCAGCAAGCCATCGCGTTGCCGGGTGTTGTAAAGATAGAGGCCCTTTTGGACGAGCTGATACGCTTCCGGATTCGCGGTGCCGCGCGCGGCGTCCCGCGCGGCTGACGGCGCGACAGAGTCCACTGTGCCGCCGTTAACGACCGCATCGAGCACCTCCAGGACCTCCGCCGCGTCACGCGGCCGGTCCAACGCGCGTTTGGCCAGCAGGCGGTCGACCAACACTGCGAGCGGTGCGGGCACTTCGGGTTGGATGGTCGCGACCGGGGGAGGGGTTTCCGAACGGAGCGCGACGAACAGATCTTGCCGGCTTCGCCCTGCGAATGGCCTGGCTCCGGTGAGGAGCTCGTACGCCACCACGCCGAACGCATAGAGATCGGCCCGGTGATCGATGTCGGGGCTGCCGCCGGCCTGCTCGGGCGCCATGTATGCCGGCGTCCCGAGGGCGAGCGTGGTGTCGGTGATCTCCGTGGCGGCGAGGGCCTTCGCCACACCGAAATCGCTCACCAGCGCGTCACCGTCCTGATTGAGGAGGATATTGGCCGGCTTGATGTCGCGGTGCAGGATCCCTTGGCGGTGGGCATGCGCGAGCGCCCGCGCCACGTCGCGTAGCACACGCAGTGTCTCGGTGAGCGGTGGCCGGCCGGTGCGCGCAAGCCGCTCGCGCAGGCTCTCTCCATCCACGTACGGGGTGATGTAGTAAAGGCGGCCGGCTGCGGCGCCCGAGTCGAATAGCGGCAGCACGTGGGGATGCGACAGTCGAGCGGCGAACTCGATCTCGCGCTGGAAGCGCGCCGCCCCGTGCGAGGGCCCCGCATGCGGAGCCACCAGCGGGTGCAAGACCTTGAGCGCGACGAGCCGCCCATGACGCTCGTCGCGGGCGAGGTAGACCGTCGCCTGCCCGCCTCGCCCGAGCTCTCGCTCGATCGTATAGCGGCCGGCGAGGGCGGTGCGGAGCGACTCCGGGATCCCCCGCTCGTGCTCGTGGACTTCGGCCACGATCGGCGCCGCGAACTGCGCCGCGGGCGCGTCGAGAACCGGACTGGTGGCGGCCCGCTCGCATGCGCGAAGGAGCGCTTCAGCCTCCTCACGCTGCGCCGGATCGGTGCACAGGTTCGTCAGGCAGTCGGCACGGGCATCGGCCGGCAGTTCGATGGCCGCGGCCACGGCGCGTCTGATGTCCCCCCAGTGCGACTCAATCAACGTCACTGCGCAGCTCCTGGTAGAGCCAGCCCTTTGCCAGGGCCCAGTCGCGGGCCACCGTTCGCTGCGACAGGGCGAGGGCGGCCGCCGTGTCCGCCTCGGTCAGCCCGGCGAAGAAGCGGCATTCGACCACCTGCGCCATGCGCGCATCGACCCGCCCGAGCCGATCGAGCGCATCATCGAGTGCGAGAAGGGCATCGGCGCGCTCGGCTGTGGGAAGCTCGACGCTGTCGAGCGAAACCGGTGTAGCGGCATGACCGTCCGGTCCACCGCCCCGCCTAGCGGCGCGATACAGGCGGGCGTAGTCGACGAGGATGCGCCGCATCGCTCGAGCGGCGATGGCGAAGAAGTGCGCGCGGTCCTGCCACTGCGTTCGGGTCTGCTCCACGAGCTTGAGATAGGCTTCGTGCACCAGCGCAGTGGTCGTGAGCGTGTGTCCCGTCGGCTCCGCACCGAGCTGTCGGTGCGCCATTCGCCGCAATTGGTCGTACACCAGCGGCATGAGGCGATCCATGGCGCCGGGCGCGCCCTGTCGCAGCGCGACCAGTGCTTCGGTGATCTCCTCGTCGGCGTGGCGGACTGGGTCCGCCACCTCCGGCTGACGGGTTGGCATCATGGCCGGGCTTTTTCCGCGTCTACTGGTGGCTCGGCTGAGCGAGCCACTTGTTCCGCGGCGAAGCGGCTACCGGGAGATCCCAATATAGGGGTGGCCGGGCCGCGCGTGAAGGGAACTTTGTGCCCACGCGGACAGAGAACCGCAGGCTACCTGGAGGTGCGATATGCAACGGCCATCGGCACTTAGCCTGAAAACCGCTATCCGGCCCGTGATCCTAGCCCTCCTCGTGGCAGTCGGCGCCTCAGCGTGCGGCGACAGCGCGCTGGCACCTCCTCCGGCTGGGCCGACGGCGCCAGCGCCCACTGCCATCGACTACCCTGAGATCGCCGGAGTTTACGATCTCACAGGAGTGATCCAGGCCTTCGACCCCGCGTGGGGTGATCTGACGGGTGAACGCTTCGAGGCGGTCCTCACGATTCTGCCCTCCCGCAACGCGCGCCAGTTCACGGGAATGTTCACCGACGTTCGCTACGTGAGCCCGACCGGTGACACAGCTGCAGTCGAGCCGAGCGTTATCGCCGGCTCCCTCGACGCCGACGGAAAGGTCACCCTAGAGAGCAGTTGGAACAGTTGGTATGGGGCAGGCGCCTTCGCCTCGGGGGAGATCATGGGAGAGTTCGGGTGCTGCGGGCACATCTCGGGAAGGTTTGCGGCCACACGCCGGTGAGTGGGCTAACGCGCGGCTCCCGCCCCAGCGCCTAACAGCTCCGCGCGCTCCGTCCCACGCGCGCGAGCGTCGTCATTGCGTCGCGCGACTCAGATGGGCGACGCGCGCCCGGGCCTCGGCTACGCGGGGCTGCAGCTCCGGGTCGGCGTTCGCCCAGAGATCCGCGAAGCGACCGTAGTACTCGACCGCGCGCTTCGGGTCGCCCGCGGCCTCGTACAGCTCGCCCAATCGGAACAGTGCCGGCGCGAGGAAGAAGCGATCGACGAAGACGCGGCCCGAGCCGGTCATCTCTGCGTACCGCGTCAAGTACACGCGCGCCGAGTCAGCGTGGCCGCCGCGGTCGAAGGCGATCCCGATGAAGAGCGGCGTGCAGATCGGACACTGTCCCGTCGGTAGTCCGTCGGCCTCGTCGTCGCCGCGGCGGAAGAAGACGACGGCACTGTCGGCCTTCCCGTCGGCCAAGGCGATCGCCCCGCGAACGCGGGCGAGAAAGACGGCCTCCTGGCGGCGGCCCAAATCGTCGAGCCTCGCCTCGTGTTGGTTCAACACCTCACGCGCCTTGCCGGCGGCGCCGAGCCGCGCGTAGGCGAGCGCCAGCCAGAGGCTTCGGTCGCTCTGGAGCGGAACCGAGGCCAGCGGGGTCGCGCGGAGCACCGCGTCAAGCACAGCGACACCGCGCGGTGCGTCGCCGCGGAGTTCGCCTTCCAGCATCGCTTGGAAGTAGGCGATGTCGTATGGGCTCACAGTGTCGCCGCGCACGCGGGCTTTCGCCTCGTTCACTTGAGCGAACCGGCGCTCGCCTTCGTGCAGCCGGCCGCGGACCACGGCGGTGACCACGAGGCCGTCCTGCCCGCTCACAGCAGCGCGCGGATGGGCGGTGTCCGCGTACGCGCGCGCGAGCCGCTCCGCGCCGTCGTAGTCGCGGCGGTTCCAGAGCTCGTCGAAGCGCATCGGCGCAGTCGGATAGGGCACGCCGCTGCTCGCGATCACCGCCATCACCGAGTCGAACGCCGCGTGCTGGCCGGTCGCGACGTACTCCGTCGCCAGGTTGGTCAACAGCGTGCCGTTCGTCGGATCGCCGGCGAGCGCGACCCGATACATGCGCTCGGCGCCGGCATGATCGCGCGCATCGGCGAGTGTGACGGCGAGTGAGTTCGCCGCATCGTAATTCGAGGAGTCGAGCTCGACCGCCCGCTCGAACGCCGGGATCGCCTTCCTCCGATCGGGCGACACGGTCATGTAATACGCACCCTCGACGTTGTACCGCTCTCGCTCTGGCAATCGGTCGCGCAGCCGAAACGCGGTCGTGAGCGCCGAGTAGGCCTCCACCTGTCGCTCACGACCGCCGACCGTCAACAGCGAATACGCGAGCTGCACATAGGCCATCGCGAACGTGCTGTCCTGACGGATGGCCTCCTGGAAGTACTGGATTGCCGTGCGGGCGTCGCCCACGACGTCGTTGGTGTGGAGCCCTGCGGCATAGCTGCGCAGGGCGTCGAGAGAGGCGGTGGTCACCTGATCGAGGCGCGGCGCCTCCCTCACCGCCTTGAGCGACTCGCCGATCTTACCGCGTAGCGCCTTCGTCAGGCGGTCGACTGCCGGAATGAGGTCGCCGGCGTCCTTCGCCGACTCCCGATACGAGGCCAGCTCGTCTCCGGACACGGCGGCGACGAGTCGGGCCGTGACGATGTAGCCACCACCCGCCGGCACCACGCTCCCGGCGACGACCGCCTTGGCGCCCGTCCGCTGGGCGATCTCGCGCGCGGTCGTGAGGTCGATGCGCGAAGTGTCGGGTCGCTTCATCTGCTCGAGCGCGGCGACGACGGCGCTCGTCTGCACCATGCGGACGGCGCGACTCTGCGACAGGCCCGTTCGCACCGCCTCGGCGATCGTCGAGCCGAGCGACGAGTCCGCGGCGGGCGCGTCGAAGGAGGCGACGAGCACCTTGTCGCTCGCGGTGAGCTTGCCGGCGGCGAGAAGCGACCCCGCCGGCCCGATCCCGAGCGCGCGGAGGATCATGTAGCCGGCGACCAGAAGCGCGAAAACGCTCACCGCGACGATGCCCCCGCGCGCCGCGCGCTTCCAGGAGACATGTGGGCTCGCCTTGATCGCGAGCCCCGCCATCGTCCCCGATACTCCGGCGAGCGCTGCCGAACCCCCCGGCGTGAAGGTGGGCGTCGCGGTCGCCATTCGGTGTGAGACGTATTGCGCGTAGCCGGTGAAGAGGATGACGGGCAGCCCGAGCGCCATCACGATGAGTGCGCCCGGGAAGACCCAGTCGGGGAGGCCGATCGCCACGATCGCCGCGCGCGCGACAATGGCGACGACGACGAACGCGGCGGCGTAGAGCGCGAGCGCGCGGCGGAGCATCGAGCGGCCGCCGATGAGGATCGCCGGCATCGCGGCCTGAGGGGCGGAGGGAGACGCGACGACGTCGAGGCGGCGAATCAGCTCGGTCGCGTTCGCGGGGCGCGACGCGGGATCCTTCGCCAGGCACTGCATGACGAGTGAGGCGAGCGCCGGCGGGCAGTCGAGGCGGAGCTCGGCCACCGGCTTCGGCATCTCGCTCATGTGCGCGACGAGCAGCTTGTGCGGCGCCAGGCCGGGAAAGGGCGGCTGCCCCGCGATCATCTCGTACGCCATGCAGCCGAACGCGTAGATGTCGGCGCGGTGGTCTGTGCCGGGGTCGCCCGCTGCCTGCTCGGGCGCCATATAGGCCGGCGTCCCCACCGCCGTCCCGAGCTGCGTCAGAGTCGCGCCCGACGGGCCCTGGGCGGCTGCTGCTATGGCCTTGGCGATCCCGAAGTCGGTGACGACAGCGGTGTGCCCGGAGAGGAGCACATTGTCGGGCTTGATGTCGCGATGGACGACGCCGTGCTCGTGGGCGAAGGCGAGAGCGCGCGCGACGTCGCGCAGGATGCTCACCACATCGGCGATCGGTAGCGGCCCGCGCCCCAGCCGCGCGCGAAGGCTCTCCCCCTCGACGAAGGGCATGGTGTAGTACGGCAACCCTTCGACGTCCCCCGCCGCGAGCACGGGGACGATGTTCGCCTGCTGAAGGGAGGCGGCGACGCGAATCTCGCGCTCGAATCGATCGGTGGACAACGCCGCCGCGAGCTCGGGCGAAAGAAGCTTCACGACCACCTTTCGCCCCAGCCGGTGCTCGTCGGCGACGAACACCTTGGACATCCCTCCCCCGCCGAGCTCGCGCTCGAGCGTATAGCTCCCGGAGAGTGCCTGCTGGACGCGCGATCGGAGATCCGACATTACACCCGTTCGTCGGGGGGTTCGGAATGCGCGCAATGTAGGGGCCGGTAGCGCGGATCGCCACCGAACTTGCCGCGGATCTGAAGCTTGCCGCGGATCGGAGCCCTGCCTCTTACATTTTACTCGCCGGTCGGCACCGCTTTCCGATGCGACGCGCGTTGCGCGTCGACCCAGCGGCGGCGCTTCGGAGCTAGCGCCGGCGAGGTTCCACGATGGGTTGCGGTGGGACGTGCGACCCAGCGCCACTGCTTCCGGAGATTCTGGTGGGTCGGTGGGCGACCCGGCGTAGCGCAAGGGAGAGAGCATACAATGCACGCATCGATCTTCATCGCGCGTCTCCTCGTGCCGATGTACGTGGTTGTTGGAATGGCTCTCTTGACGAAGCCGCAATCATTTCACGCGATCCTCTCCGAGTTCATAGGGAGCGTGACCTTGCTTTACCTGGCCGGCTTCATTGGTCTGCTCGCTGGGACGGCGCTCCTCGTGGCCCACAACGTGTGGGTGACGGATTGGCGCCTCATGGTGACGCTCATCGGTTGGATCATCCTGGTGCGGGCGCTCATCACCATCTTCAAGCCGGAGTGGATCGTGGCTGTCGGCAGGGCGATCCTCGCGCGCCCGGAGATCTTCGCCGGCGCCGGCGCGACGAACCTGGTGATCGGGGCGGTGCTATGCTACTTCGGCTACGTGGGGTGAGGGAATGCACCCACCGTCGTCAGACACCCGCGCCTTCCTCGCCGCTCGCGACTTCTTGCGCGATCACCGGTCGCGCTACCCCGACGCCTACGCCACCTTTCGCTGGCCGGCGCTGGACCGATTCAACTGGGCGCTCGACTACTTCGACCCGATGGCGCGCGACAACCAGCGCACGGCGCTCTGGATCGTGCGCGACGCCGGTGACGAGGAGCGGTTGTCATTCGCCTCGATGGCCGACCGGAGCAATCGCGTGGCCAACGGTCTTCGCGCGCTGGGCGCGCGGCGAGGCGATCGCCTCCTCCTCATGCTGCCTAACGTGGCCGAGACGTGGGAGACGATCCTCGGATGCATGAAGCTCGGCGTGGTGATCGTGCCGGCGACCCCACAGCTGACGCCGGCGGACCTCGCCGACCGCTTCGACCGGGGGAAGGTGCGCCACGTCGTGACCGACACGGAAGGAGCGCACAAACTCGGTGCCATGGGCGGCGACTACACGCGCCTCGTCGTCGGGGGTGACGTCGATGGCTGGACGCGCTTCGAGTCGGCCTCGGACGCGTCGGCGGCGTTCACCCCGGAGGGCGAGACACGGGCCAGCGATCCGCTCCTCCTCTACTTCACGTCAGGCACGACCGCGAAGCCGAAGCTCGTGCTGCATACGCACGCGAGCTACCCGGTCGGCCATCTCTCCACGATGTACTGGATCGGACTCGGCGAGGGAGATGTTCACTGGAACATCAGCTCACCCGGGTGGGCCAAGCATGCCTGGAGCAGCCTCTTCGCGCCCTGGAACGCCGCCGCGACGATTCTGGTCTACGACTACCAGCGATTCGACGCGCGGCGCGTGCTGGACACGATCGCGCGTTGCGGCGTGACGACGTTGTGCGCGCCCCCCACTGTCTGGCGGATCCTCGTGGGCGAGGACCTCGCGGCGTGTCG
Source organism: Gemmatimonadaceae bacterium (assembly GCA_035623475.1). Taxonomy (GTDB): domain Bacteria; phylum Gemmatimonadota; class Gemmatimonadetes; order Gemmatimonadales; family Gemmatimonadaceae; genus DASPTK01. The sequence goes on from DASPTK010000059.1 coordinate 46,763, forward strand.
CGTCGCCTTGCGGGAGGTGGTGGGCGCCGGAGAGCCCCTCAACCCCGAGGTGATCGATCGCGTGCGGCGCGCGTGGGGACTCACCATCCGGGATGGCTACGGACAGACCGAGACGACCGCGCAGGTCGGGAACTCCCCCGGCCAGTCGGTGAGGCCCGGGTCGATGGGGCGCCCCCTCCCCGGTTACCGGGTGGTGCTCCTCGATCACGACGGCGACGAGGTCGAGGGCGAGGGAGAGGGGGAGATCGCGCTCCCGCTCGACGATCGGCCTCTTGGTCTCATGGCTGGTTACCAGGACGATGCGTCAGCGGGCGCCGTCTCCGGGCGTTACTATCGAACCGGCGACGTGGCGACCCGGGACACCGATGGCTACATCACCTACGTCGGTCGCGCGGACGACGTGTTCAAAAGCTCCGACTACCGCATCAGCCCCTTCGAGCTGGAGAGCGCCCTCATCGAACACCCATCGATCGCCGAAGCGGCCGTGGTGCCGAGCCCGGACGCCCTGCGCCTAGCGGTGCCGAAGGCCTTCCTCGTGCTGCGCGGCGGTGCGCCCGCGTCAGGCGAAATGGCGCTCGACATCTTCCGTTTTGTGCGCGAGCGCCTGCCGGGATACAAGCGGATCCGCCGGCTCGAGTTCGCGGAGCTGCCGAAGACGATTTCGGGGAAGATCAGGCGAGTCGAGCTGCGCACGCTGGAGGAGCGGCGGCGGGCCGCGGGCGGTCGCGGCGCAGCGGAGTTCTGGGAGGAGGACTTTCCGGCGCTGCGGCGGAGCCCGTCGACGTGAGCGGGCACACACCCGTCACGATGATTCTTCATGACTGACGCGCCTGACACCGCGCGCACCGCGGCCCTGCTCCGATGCGGCGTGATCGCCGGGCCCCTCTACGTCGGAGTCGGCCTTCTCGAGATGTTCTTTCGTGACGGGTTCGACCCACGGCGCCACGCGCTGAGCCTCATGAGCAACGGGTCACTGGGATGGATCCAGATCGGCTCATTCATCGTGTCGGGGGCCCTCGTCGTCGCCTTCGCTATCGGCGTCCGCAGAGCGCTCGCCCCCGGTCGCACCGCGACCGGGGGGCCCCGGCTCCTCGCCATGTACGGCCTCGGCATGATCGGCGCCGGCATCTTCGTCGCAGATCCAATGGACGGCTTCCCGCCGGGAACGCCGCCGGGGCCGCCGGTCGCCCCCTCATGGCATGGGCCCCTGCACTTCGTGGCCGGCGGCATCGGCTTCTTCGCGCTCATCGCGGCGTGCTTCGTCTTCGCGCGCCGTTTCGCCGCCGACGGCGAGGGCGGCTGGGCCGGCTTCTCGCTCGCCACGGGTATCCTCTTCCTCGTGGGCTTCATGGGGATAGCATCAGGCGTGAAGTCCCCCTGGGTCGTTCTCGGCTTCACCGCGACGGTGGTGCTGGTCTGGGTCTGGATCGGCGCGCTCTCATTGCGACTTCGGGCCACGCTCGCCACTCCGTCGCAGCTGCGGCGGCGTTAGCACCGATGTCGCTTCGACCTAACGAGCGTCGGCAGTCGAACGCGCGCCGAAGCCGGTGACCACGAGGAGCAACGGCGGCGGCGCGATGCGCATCGCGAGCCTGGGGCACGTCGTCTTCGCCCTCACCATGATCGCCCTCGGAATCATGGGCCTGGTCAAGGGCGACTTCGCTCCGATCTGGCAAGCGACGCTCACGGGCGTGCCCGCGCGCGAGGCGCTGGTCTATCTCTCCGCCATCATCTCGCTGGTATCGGGCGTCGGCCTCTTCTGGCAGCGCACCGCCGCCGTCGCCTCCCGCGTGCTGCTCGCCTACCTCTTGGTTTGGCTGTTGCTCTTCCGACTCGTCCACATCTTTCGCGCCCCCTCCTCGCAGGATTCCTGGTCGGGCTTCGGAGAGACCGCGTCGATCGTGGCGGGGGCTTGGGTGCTCTACGCCTGGTTCGCCGAGGATTGGGACAGGCGGCGCCTCGCTTTCGCCAGCGGCGACAGTGGGGTCCGCATCGCGAGGGTGCTCTATGGGCTGGCGTTGATCATCTTCGGGCTCGCGCACTTCCGCTATCCCAGGGAGACCGCGTCGCTGGTGCCTGGCTGGCTGCCGGCGCACATGGCTTGGGTGTACTTCACCGGCTCCGCCTTCGTCGCGGCGGGCTTGGCGGTGCTCACCGGGGTCTGGGCGCGACTGGGAGCGTCGCTCTCGGCGTTGCAGCTGGGTTTGTTCACGCTGCTCGTCTGGGCACCCATGGTGGCGGCGGGGCCCAACGCCTTCCAGTGGAGCGAGTTCGTCGTCTCGTGGGCGGTGACTGCCGGCGCCTGGGTGGTGGCCGATTCCTACCGTGGCCTGCCCTGGCTCAAAGTGGGTACGCGCTAGCGCCAGACGCCGCGCTAGCTTTCAGCACTGACATCACGTCTGGAGAATTGTTCGTGCGTTCACGGGAGGTCCGTCGGCACCACGAGGCGCGCATCAAGGTACGCGTGCGCTCTTACTACGGCGGCTTTGCCACCGGTAGCGCGCGCCACATCGGCAAGATCGCTCACGCCCGGAAGTGCTGCTCGTGTGCAGGGTGCGGCAACCCGCGGCGGCACTGGCGCCAGGTGACGTTCCAAGAGCGTCGGGCTCCTGCTGCCGCTCTCGACTAGACTCGAGGGCGAACACGACATGAGCCGCCTCACGACATGATCAACGCATGGACGCCACAGGATCCAGGCTACGAGGCGCGGGTGCGCGAGAGTTTCGGTCGCCAAAGCCACATGGCCACGCTCGGGGCTTCGATCGCCTTCATCGCGCCGGGCCAGGTGCACCTCGCGCTCCCCTTTGCCCCTTCCTTCTGTCAGCAGAATGGCTATATGCACGCGGGAGCCATCGCCAGCGTCGCCGACTCCGCGAACGGCTACGCGGCCTTCACCCTGGCCCCGCCCGAGACCGACGTCTTAGCCGTGGAATTCAAGATCAATCTCCTGGCCCCCGCCCAGGGTGAGTCGTTTCTCGCCTGCGGCCGCGTCCTGCGTCCGGGGCGGACGCTGACCATCTGCCAAGCGGACGTGTTCGCGCTCGCGGCATCCGAGCGGGTGCTCGTTGCCACAATGCTCTCGACGATCATCGTGCGTCCGGCGAAGTCATCAGGCGCGGGCGCTCTGCGTTGACCTTAGGCACCACGCGCGAGGTTCCCGGAGGGACTCACCATGGCGGAGAACAAGACACGAGCGACGCAAGCGAGCGTCGACGGATATTTCGGCGCAATAGAGAACGACGCTCGACGACAGGACTGCGAAGCCCTCGCCAGATTGATGGCCAGGGCAACGAAGGAGAAGCCGCGCATGTGGGGGCCGAGCATCGTCGGCTTCGGCAGCTATCACTACAAATACGAAAGCGGTCGGGAAGGCGACACGTGTCTCGTGGGTTTCTCATCGCGAAAGGGCGACATCAGCATCTACGGTCTGAACGCGGCGCCTAACCACGCTGAGCTCATAGGGAAGCTCGGGAAGCACAAGGCGAGCAAGGGATGCCTGTACGTCCGCACCCTTTCGGACATAGACCTGAAGGTGCTCGAGAAGCTCATCGCCGCCGCCGCTGCAGCCAAAGAGCGGTAAAATGACACGGTGAGCCACCTGCGACTCACGGCACGTCGTTCCGCCGCGAGCCTTCTGCTCGCCAGTCTCGGGACCGCGCTCCCCGCAGACTCCGCGCTGGCGCAGGCGAACCAGAAGAGCGGGGCGCCGATCGAGACGCGAATCGACGTCGGCGGCGCGTCTCTTTACGCGCGAGTGGTTGGACGGGGGAATGCCATCATCGTTCTTCACGGCGGCCCCGACTTCGACCACGCCTACCTCCTCCCCGAATTCGATCAACTCAGCGACTCGTTTCGCCTCATCTACTACGATCAGCGCGGACGCGGACGATCCGCCGACGGCGTGAGGCCGGAGGACGTCACGCTGGCATCGGATGTCGAAGACATCGATCGGGTGAGGCGATACTACACGCTCGACGCACCAGCCGTGCTCGGTCACTCGTGGGGGGCTGTTCTCGCCTTGGAGTACGCGATCCGGCACCCGACGCGCGTCTCGCGTCTGATCTTGCTGAACGCGGCGCCGGCGTCAGCAGCCGATCGCGCCCTTCTCCGGACGGCGTACCTCGAGAAGCTCGGCGCCGACATGGACAAGCAGCGACAGATCATGGCGACCGACGCGTACAAGGAGGGCGACCCAGGCGCCAACACCGCGCGCTATCGCATCCACTTCAAGCCCGCATTGGTGCGGCCGGAGGACTACGAGCGGCTCATGGCGCGGATGCAGGCGGCGTTCTACAGCCAGGGGAAGGAGGGGATCGTCAAGGCGCGAGCGGTCGAGGATCAACTGATGCGCGACACGTGGGACCTCCCCGACTTCGACCTCCTGCCGGAACTACGAAGTCTGCACGTCCCGACGCTCGTTATCGCGAGTGACAGAGACTTCATCCCGGTCGAGGTCTCCGCGCACATCGCCCAGGCCATTCCCGGTGCCAAGTTGGTCATACTCCAGAACTGCGGACACTTCAGCTACCTCGAGTGTCCAGCCGCTGTTAGGCGTGCCCTGAACGACTTTTTCGCTGGTGCACCATCGTCTCCAGGGAGAGACTAGCCGCAGGGGTGTTGGCCGACACGCTCGACGAGGTGACAGATGCAGTTCATCAAGGCGCTGCGCGAGCGCATCCGACGGGGCGATGTCACCTGCACGGTCAGGATCTGGCGGAGGCCGCACGTGCGCGTCGGCGGAGAATACGCGCTTCCCCCCGGCGCGGTGCGGGTCACACAGATCTACGAGATCTCTCTAGGGGAGATCACCCCCGACCTTGCACGTCGGTCGGGCTTCGCGGGTGTGGTGGAGCTGCTCAAAGTCGCGAAGCACGGCCCTGGGCGGCGCGTCTTCGTCGTCGAATTCCGCTACGTGCGCGAGGCGAGGCGGCGCGCGGCGCGCGCCCGGAAGACGCGGTGAGGAGCGAGGGCTCCCTGCGGCAGAACAAGCTGCTTTGGATCTTCGTGCTGGCCTACGCGGCGGCGAGTCTTCTCCACTACGCTCACAACGCCGCGTTTCTGAGCGCCTACCCGAATCTGCCGCACTGGCTCGGGCGCACTCAGGTTTGGCTCGCATGGGTCGCTCTCACCGCCGTCGGAGCATGTGCCGTACTCCTCACACGATCGCGAAGCCAGGTCGGCGGCCTCATCATGCTGGCAGTCTACGCGCTCTTCGGTTTCGATGGCCTCGGCCATTACGTCGCAGCACCGTTGTCGGCGCACACACTGGCGATGAACCTGACGATTTGCCTCGAGGTTGTGACCGCAGCCTTGCTCTTGGCAGCGGTAGCACGAGAGGTGCGTCGCCAATTGCGCTTCGCCATTGACGTCGAGTGACACACACGCACGGCGCCGCGCCCCCGCGATCCTCGAACGACCCACTCATCGACTGGCTTCTCGACGGTGACCCGTCGATCCGCTGGCAGGTCATGCGCGACCTCACCGACACGCCGCATGACATCGTGGCCGCCGAGCGGGCGCGCGTTGCATCGGAGGGATGGGGGCCGCGGTTGGGCGTGCGCTCGTTTCTCGTCCGACTTCGCCGTTGGATGGTGAGCCCGAGGTGGTACGTCCTCGCGCTCGTCCCCTCTCTGGCGCTGGCAGGAACTGTCCTGCTGCTCTCGCTGGCTTCCTCGGACTTCCGACCCGCGTTATTCGACTCGAACGCAACGAGCAGCATCCTGCTGGGCGCTCTCGTCCCGAGCCTCATTTTCGGATTCTGCGAGGAGGTTGGCTGGTCGGGCTTCGCCGTTCCTCGCCTGCGTGCCCGTCACGGGATTCTCACGACCGGCCTCACCGTCGGCACCGTCTGGGGGGCGTGGCACTTCCCACTCTTTTGGGAGCGCGACAGTTTCTCGGCCGTGCTACCGTTCACCATCTTGCTTGCTCGCCTCTTCTCCTGGCTGCCGCCCTTCCGGGTGCTGATGGTCTGGATGTACGACCGCACGGAGAGCCTTCCCGTGGTGATGTTCATGCACGCCGCCCTGGTATTCACGCAGCTCACGCTCTTTCCCGCAGCGCTGAGAGGCGCACGGGTCCTGACTGCCGTCCTCGCGACAGCCGTCACGGTGTGGCTCGTCCTCGCGGTGGTTGCCCTCGACAGCCACGGCGGTCGACTCCGGCGAGAGCCGCTCCGGCCAACCCTGACGTGACCATTCCCGATCCCCCCGGACGTTACCCATGAAGCAGACCGCGAGTGCGCGATTCGCCATCAAGAGCTGGGATGAGAAGCCCTACATCGAGGGCGAGGGGCTGCCGAAGCTCACTCGGGCCAGTATTTCGAAGACCTACAGCGGCGATATCGAGGGGGAGGCGCAGGCCGAGTACCTCATGATGTACCGGAGCGACGGCACCGCGACGTTTCTTGGCCTCGAGCGGGTCGTCGGTCGAATCGGCCCCAAGAAGGGAACCTTCGTCCTTCAGCGCACCGGAGTGTTCGAGGGCGGCATGGCCAAGGAGTCATATTCGGTCATTCCCGGCTCCGGGACCGGCGAGTTGAGCGGCCTCACGGGAGAGGGGACTTCCGCCGTTGGGCACGGGATGGAGCATCCCTTCTCGCTGAGCTACGAGTTGGCCTAACACCGACGGGAGACGCCGCCTAACACTTCCCGCCGCAATTCAAGGGGCCGCGATCGATGACTCTCACCGACTTGGCAAACATCGCGCAGATCGTCGCAGCCGTCGGCGTCGTGATCTCGCTTCTCTACCTTGCGCAGCAGATTCGTGGCAGCACGAAGGTGGCGAGCGCAGAGGCGCGGCACTCCATCGCAGAATTTGCCCTGCGCCTCTCGATCTTTCGCGCGGAACATGCGGACCGATTCGCGAAGCTCGAGAGCGGGTCGGATCTGACGGCGGGCGATCGTCAATTCCAGTATTGGAGCCACGTGCAGTTCATCCTGCACGCCGAGACTTACTTTCAACATCATGAGCTGGGCTTGATGCCGGACAAGCACTGGCGCGGCTACGCGCGATTCATGACTCGCTACGCGCAATCCCCCGGCTTCAAGGCCGTGTGGGACGATATTGGGCCCGGTTTCTCCGAAGACTTTGTCCGATGGCTGAATGGGATCGTCGAGCAGCAACAGCCCGGCGAAACACGACTGCAGTCTTCCTGATCATGGACGTCGACTACCTGCGAAAGCTCGTTCCTTTGGTCGCCCTTCTCGTTCTGTGCTCCAGAGCGAGCCACGCTCAGGACGGGGGGTTGTACACCACCGATCAGGCCGAGCACGGGCGCGCTGTGTACCGGGCGTCGTGCGCCCGCTGTCACGGCGTCCTCCTGAACGACGGACCGGCGAACGCGCTCGCCGGCCCGGCATTTCTCGCTCGGTGGAGGGCGCCGGGGAGGGCCCTCGCGGACCTCTACGACCTGATACGCACCACGATGCCGCGCGACCGGGCCGGCTCTCTCCCGCAGCAGAGCTACCTGGACGTCGTAGCGTATCTCCTCGCGCGCAACGGCTTCCAGAGTGGAGCGGCTCCGCTCGCGGCCGACACGCAGCGGCTGCACGCGACTCGACTGGCGGACGCGCCGCTTGGCGCGCCGGTCGTCGCCGCCGCGTCGCCCTTCATCACCGGAGAGCATGGCCTCAACCCTTCGACCGGCGAGCCGAGCTCTCAGGCCCTGGCTCGAGCAGACACGAACGCATCAGACTGGCTCTACCACACCCACGACTACACCGGACGCCGCTACGCAAGACTCGACCAGATCACGCCGGCGAACGCGCGGCAGCTGCGCGCCGTATGCGCCCTGCAGCTAGGTGAGATGGCGAACTTCCAGACGGGGCCCGTCGTCTACCGTGGCGTGATGTACCTGACGACACCCCATGTCACGACGGCGATGGATGCGGCGACCTGCCGGATGCTCTGGCGGTACACCTGGGAGCCGCAGGCGCAGGAGCCGTGGCTCAACAACCGCGGCGTCGCCGTGGCGAGCGGGCGCGTGATCCGTGGAACGAACGACGGATACCTCCTCGCTCTCGACGCGCGTACGGGGGACCTCCTTTGGGCCAGGCAGATCGGCGATGCGAGCCGGGGCGAGACGTTTACCATGGCCCCGCTGGTCCTCGACAGCCTGATCATCATCGGCCCGGCAGTCAGCGAGAACGCGATTCAGGGATGGATCGGCGCCTTCCGCATCTCGGATGGGAGTCCGGTGTGGCGCTTCAACACCTTTCCCCGGCAGGGCGAGCGCGGCTATGACACGTGGAACCACGAGGCTGGTGTCCCACTGGGCGGCGGAGCGGTGTGGTCTCCGCTATCACTCGACGTGGCGCGGGGTGAGCTCTATCTGGGAGCTGGCAACCCCGCACCCGATTTCGCGGCGACACTCCGCGGCGGCGCCAATCTCTACACCAACGCCCTGGTGGCGCTGGACGTCCGGACCGGAGCATTGCGCTGGTACGACCAGCTCGTTCCGTCGGATGGCCACGACTGGGACCTGACTCAGGTAAGTCCCATCTTCAGAGCCGTCGCGAAAGGCAAGGAGCGGGATCTGATTGCGACCACGGGGAAGGACGGTCTCCTCCACGTTCTCGACCGCGTGAGCCATGAGCGCATCTACGAGGTGGCAGTGACCACGCGCTCCGATGCCGCACTGCCCGTCACCACGGCCGGCGTCCATGCATGCCCCGGGATCCTCGGCGGAGTCGAGTGGAACGGTCCGGCGTACGATCCGTCGGGGAATCTGCTCTTCGTTCCGGCAGTGGACTGGTGTGCGACCTACACGCTCGCGGACACCATCAGGCTCGTCGCGGGACAGAACTACCTCGGCGGCAAGATCGCCCTCGATAGCGTGTCGCAGGGCTGGGTGACGGCGATCGATGGCTCGACGGGTCAGATCAAGTGGCGCTACCGGTCGCCCGGCCCCGTAGTCGCGGCGGTCACGCCGACCGCCGGCGGCGTGGTGTTCGCTGGTGAGCTCACCGGAGATTTCCTGGCGCTGGACGCGAGCACCGGGGCGGAGCTCTTCCGCTTCAACACCGGCGGACCGATCGGCGGTGGCGTGGTGAGCTACGCGGTGAAGGGGAAGCAATACGTGGCCGTCATGTCCGGGCGGCCGTCGATATTCTGGATTGGCAAGAATCCGGGCTCGGCCACGGCCTTCGTTTTTGCACTTCCGTAGGGGCGAGGACGCCCGAGCCTACCGCCGTCGGATGGCGCGATCGAGCAGCGCGGTTCTCTTGATCTCTCGTCGCCACCCGCGGTGCGGCCGCACAGCCGACGCGGGGGCGGTCGCCGCCGCCGCGACGAAGCGCGCGATGATCGGAATCACCCGACTCGCCTGCTCTACGTGCGGACTGTGTCCCGCGTGCTCGATGATCTCGAGACGCGCGCGAGGGATCCGCGCGGCGAGCATCGCTTGCTGCTCCGGCGGGAAGAGGAAGTCCTCCCGCCCGGCGAGGACAAGCGTGGGGACGTTGATCTCCGGGAGCCGATCCATCACCGACCAGCGTTTGAGCACGACACTAAACCCCTGAACGATCGCCTCGGGGCGCATCTTCAGCTTGAACGCTGCCGCGATCGCTCCTGGCACATCTCGCAGGCGTAGCTTGTAGAAGTACGCGAAGAAGAATCGCATCACGGCTGGGCGGATCTCGGGCAGCGTCAACTCTCCGTTGAAGAATCGCTTGGCCGCACCCACCGCTTTCTTGCTCCAACCACGCTTCTCGAGAATCGCCGGCGCGCTCCGCTGATACCAATAGGCATCTGCGGCAGTGTCGAGGAGGAGCAGGGCCGAGATGCGGTCGGGATGGCGGAGCGCGTATTCCAGGGCGACGTGTCCACCAAAAGAATGCCCCGCCACCGCCCACCGGTCGAAACCGAGCGACTCCCGCAACGCCTCGGCGTCCGCGACCAGGTTGCTGAACGTCATCGTCTCGGTGGCGCCCGTCGAGCGGCCATTGGCGCGGTGATCGTAGAAGATCAAGGTGAAGCGCTTGGCCAATGGCTCCAGCGTCTCGAGCGTCGTGTGATCGAGTCCCGGACCGCCGTGCATCAGCAGCAGCGGATAGCCGCGCCCCATGACCTTCACATAGAGGGACACGTCGCGAATCTTGAGCATTGTCATCGCCCGCTCCTTGCCCCGGTCTCTCCTGACTGCATCGCTGGTTCAAAGTGGCGTGGCCAGAGGCGCCCTGCCGTCGGACTTCTCCTGAACACGCCGCAGGCTTCCCCCGACACCCGTCGCCCTCCGTTCCCATAGCTTCGCCCTCACGCCGGCGGTGAACGAATCCGACAAGGGGGAGGGAGGAGACATGCCGACACTACTCGGGGAATCTGAGAGCCGCGCCCCCCGGACGAGCGAAAGGGGGACGAAGCACACGCGCATCATCGTCAGCCACTACGGTGGGCCCGATGAGCTTCGGGTAGTCGAAGAAGAGCGGCCCGAGCCAAAGAACGGCGAGGTGCGAGTGAGAGTGCAGGCCGCCGGAGTCTCGCTGCCTGACGTGATGATGGTGACGGGGAAGATCGTCCTCGAATGCCGGGGCCCCGGACCGGAACGCAAGGCGTAAGGGCTGCACCCTCCGCGGCACACAGGCCGGCTGGCGCTGCTGGCAGCGCTGCCGGTTGACGTACGCCTTCTCAACCGAGACACCACACGCTATTAGAAGGTGTGAGGACGTATCGGTCGGGAGAGCTATGGGGCGGTTTGCAGTCGGCGATTGTGTGCGAGTCCCCGATGGCCGTGTGGGGCGCGTGCGGGCCGTTCAGGGAGACGGATACCGGGTGCGCGTGCGCCGCCGGACGAGCGCGACACACC
>DASPTK010000060.1:0-13602 GCA_035623475.1 Gemmatimonadaceae bacterium
TCGGTTCACGAAGACGTAGCCACCGGGGAGCGCAAAGGCGTTCACCTCGGGGGAATTGACGACGGCGAAGTGCCACTCGAGGTCCGCCCGGGAAGTCTTCGAAGCCATCGACTGGCCGATCGCGGTCACGAACCTGTCGACGAGCGAGTCGTGGATGATCGGAAGTTGAGAGTCGACCTTGGCGGCATCCGCCTTTCCCATCGCCACTTCCTGGTCCTGAGAAACAGAGCAGCCCGTCGCCATCGCGAAGCTGAGGACAGCGATCGTCACCGCCAACCGCACCCGTAGGGATTTCATTGTTCGTCCGTGCCCTCACGTCGAGTGGCTGCACAAGAAGTCGACTACCGAAAGGCGAGTTGTGACATCTTCACGGGCGCCCGGCCCGCGACAGTCGTTTCCACCAGGACTGGTTCTGCTGGCATGAACTTGGCTCCGGACCGCTCGAAGCGCGAGAGAATCCGGCCGCGATTCCATAGCGGAGAGGCTTCACGGCGGGATCGCCGGGCCGAGGTCGCTAGGGGAATTGTTGGCCACCGCTCGTGCGGGTAGTATGCACGCGCAGCGCCTGATGGGGACGCGATCACCCGACTCATCTCTCATTTCCGGGATTAGGCACATGCCGTCCGCAGCCGGCGACGACGAGAGCAGCGCCATCCTGCGCTGGCCAGCGTGGTCGATCTTCGTCATCCCGACGGTCTTCGTCGTCGCGATCGGTTTGTCGTGGCGCTTCCAGCCCGTGTTCTTCGAGTGGGATGGGATCTTCCAGGTGGTTGCCGGGCGCGAGATCTTCTCGGGTCAGGGCTATCACGGATGGCCGTCCCACTTCTGGCCGCCCCTTTATTCCGTCTTGGCCGGGCTCGCGGGCAAGGCGCTCCCGATCTATCCGGGCGCACGACTGGTTTCGCTGGTGGCCGCCGGCGGCCTCCTCGTCGTCACATACCACCTCGCGCGCCTCTGGTTCGACGACCCGGCCGTTGCGTTAGGCGCGCAGTTCTTCACATCGCTCAATCCGCTCGTTGTTCGTGAGGCACTGGCCGCACAGAACCACATGCTGGAGGCGTTCTGCTTTCTCGCCTGCGTCACCCTCCTTCTGCGCGGTCTGTCCGAGCCCCGGTCGTCCACCTTTGCCCTCGCGGGAGTGGTCGGGGGGCTCGCGGGGCTCACCCGTTACACGAGCTACATCCTCTTCCCCATCGGCGCCGCCGCCATTCTCCTCGCTTTGCGACGGGATCGACGCGCATCCCTCGTCGGCGCCGCGACGTTCCTGGCCGGCGCGGGGATCGTGAGCCTTCCCTGGTGGACGTACAACGCGCTCCAAAACGGCTCCCCCCTGGCCAACTGGCACTACCTCAACACCGGCATGTCGATGATGAAGTACGTGGACCCGCAGTCCACCGAAGCACGCTGGCTCTTCAGGGATCAGGAGTCGTTCTCGAGCGTCTCACAACTCGTCAGGACCTACCCGCGTGCTTTCTTCACCAACATGTGGCACACCGCCGGCGACGTCCTCGTGCTCTGCTTCCAGTTGGCAAAGGGGCTCCAGCTCTTGGTACCGTTCGGCATCGCGTACGCCATCGTCAGGCACGACCAGCGCACCCGCCGGGCTACCCTTCTCGTGATGTCCATCTTTGTCGCCTGGACGCTTCTCGTCTCGCAGGCGTACACGAAGACCTACGCGATGACGGTATGGGCGGTCGTCTTCACTATCCTTGCCGTCGCCTTTCTCGGCGCCGTCGGACGCTGGCTGACCGCTCGACGGAGGAACCCGATTCTCTCCTACGCCTACGCGGGAGTGGGCGCGCTGCTGGCGGTGCTGGCCCTCCGTGGTGCTCGTGATGCGGTGTTGAGCTACGGAGGCCCGAACCACGATGCGTATGGCCAACTCCGAGACTGGGCGTCAATTCGGGACGCGATGCGTGCGCACGACCCGGCCTTCGCCGAGAAGACGGTCATGTCCAGTCATCCGGGCTGGGGGTGGAACCTCGGCACTCACGGCTACATCGAGATGCCACACTACTACATCGGGACGGCGCGCCAGCTCGGGGTGCTCGAAGGGCTCGGGCCGCGGGTGCGGCGCTACACGCCGCGCTGGCCAAGCGAGACGCCAGACTCGGCGCTCCGCGCCGATTACATCCTCTACGACTCGGTGGCGCGAAGCCAGGTGCCGCAGGTCGAGTCGCAACTCGAGGCGGAAGCCAGCTCCCCGGATCACGGAGTCACCGTCGTCTACCGCGGGCCGTACGCAACGCTGTACGAGCTGCACTGGCACCGACTCGATTCCGCGAGTGTGACGGCGGGCCGGTAGCGCGGTCATCCCACCGCGGCGCCAACAGATTGGAGGGCAAGACGCGGGGGGCGAACATCGTCACCAGCGATCGCTATCCACGAGCGAGTGCGCGGAGCTCGCGGCTACTCGTACCGCAGCGCCTGCATCGGGCTGACCCGCGACGCGCGTAGCGCCGGGATGAGCCCCGCCGCCAGAGCGACGAGGGTGAGCACGACGATGGCGCTCACGACCACCGCCGGGTCGTGCCCCTCGAGGCCGTAGAGGATCGAGCGTGCGGCACGCCCGAGCCCGATCGCCGCCGCGATCCCCGTGAGGCCACCGATGAGCGTCATCAGCCCCACCTGCCGCAGCACCATCGCCCGCACCCTGCCGCTATCGGCGCCGAGCGCCATCCGCACACCGATCTCCCGCGTGCGCTGGGCCACCGAGTAGGCGAGCACGCCATAGAGGCCGATGGCTGCGAGCACCGTCGCCAGCGCCGCGAAGGCGCTCGCCATGGTGCTGATCATCCGGTCCATGAAGGTGTTGTCGCGCACCGTTTGCGGCATCGACTTGAGCTCCTCCACCGGCAGATTCGGATCGATCTGCTTGATGACGCCGGGAATGGCGTGCACGAGCTGGTCCGTGGGAAGCGTGGTGCGCACGTAGAAGCTCATGAAGCCGAGGGCCGTGTCCTGCTTGTAAGGCACCATGAACACAGGCGGGATTGGGAGCTTCACGTCGCTGTACTTGTTGTCGCGCACAAGGCCGATGATCTCGATGTCGTACTTGTCGGTGTAGCCGAGGCCGAGGTGCTTCCCCACTGCGTCGCGCCCGAGGTTGAACTTCTTGGCGAACGCCTCGTTCACGATCGCGACCTTCGGTGAGCCTGGACCGTCGGCCTCGGTGAAGTCGCGCCCTGAGAGAATCGGAACCCCCATCGCGTGGAAGTAGCCAGGACCGACTTCACTGTACCGCGAGTTGGCGTCGGTGTCCTCATCCCGCTTGAATCCCTCGACCGACACGTCGTTCCCCCAGTTGTCGCCGACGAGCACCGGGACCATCGAGCCCGACACCGCCGTGACTCCTGGGATCGCGCGCATGTCGGCCACCACACGATCGAAGAGCGCCGCCGAGCGCGCAGACGGATAGCCATTCCGCTCAGGCGAGAGCGAAAAGGTCACGAGATTCTCGGCGTTGAGTCCGAGGTCGACTCGGCTCACATTCGCCAGGCTCTTGATGAAGAGTCCCGCCGAAATGAGGAGCGTCATCGCGAGCGCAATCTGGCCGGTGGCGAGCACCGTCCGGAAGCGCGAGGTCGCGCGGGCGCCCGAGATCTGTCCCGCGTTCGAGCGAATCGTCGTGACGAGGTCGGAGCGCGTGCTGTGCAAGGCGGGGAAGAGGCCGAACAGGAACCCGGTCGCCACCGAAAGCACGGCGGCGAAGACGAGCATCGGCGTCTCGACTCCGATGTGCATCATCCCGGCCGCATCCGGTGGGATGATCCGCGTCATCCCGACGAGGGTGAAGCGAGCGACAACGAGGCTCACCGCGCCACCGATGAGTGCGAGCAGGCACGACTCCGTGAGGAGCTGCACGAGGAGCTGCTGCCTCGACGCGCCCAGCGAGAGACGCACCGCCATCTCCATCGACCGGCCGGCCCCGCGCGCGAGCAAAAGGTTGGCGATGTTCCCGCAGGCGATGAGCAGGACGATCGCCGTGATCGCGAAGAGCATGATGAGCGGCGTGCGGGTCTCCTGGTGGAGCGAGCTCTGACCGCGCGGGTCCGCCTCGAGCGTCAGCTCCTTCGCCTTGAACTTCTCCATCGTCTGCGCGCTCATGTCCTTCTGGAGGGGCGCCTCGACATCGGTGATGATCGGATGGTAGAGCGCATTGAGGGAGGCCTTCGCCTGTGCGAGGGTGACGCCGGGCTTGAGCCGTCCGAAGAGATACGCCCAGTACACGCGCCGGTCGTCGAATCTGGTGAAGTCAGACGTCTGACCGCGCATGCTGATCGGTACGAAGACCTGCGGATGGATGCCGAGCGTCGTGCCATCGAAGCCCTCTTGCGCGACGCCGATAATCGTGTAGGTGTGGCCATTGATGACGATCGTCTTGCCGATGATCGTCGGGTCGGAGCCACGGTGCGCCTCCCAGTAGCTGTAGTTCAGGACGGCGACGAAGTTGCCCCCGATTCCCTGATCATCCTCGGGGCGGAGCAAGCGGCCGAGCGCGGGACGGATTCCGAGGACCGGGAAGTACGAGCCGGACACGAGCATCCCGCGGCCCGCCATCGTCTGGTCGCCGGAGGTCATGTTGGCGCTGAACGTGACATGCGCCGCCAGGCCGCTTAGCGCCGTCTGCCCCTTCTCCAGATCGCGGAACATCGCGTAGCTGAAGACGACGTCACAGTCGCCAGCCTGGCCGCACGACTGTGAGCCCGGCTTGGGGCCGGGATTGCCGAGGTTCACAAGCTGCCCCGGGTCGCGCACCGGCAGGGCGCGCAGGAGCATCTGGTCGATAATCGAGAAGATCGCCGTGTTCGTCCCGATCCCGAGGGCGAGAGAGGCGATGGCAATCGTCGTGACGAACGGTGTCTTGAAGAGCGTGCGCAGGGCGAGCCTGACGTTCCGCATGCCAGTCCTCGTGTGTGGGGGGCGGACTCCAGTCAGACAGAGCAAGTGGGGCGGATGGTTGGCAGGCGGATGGTTGGCAGGCGGATGGTTGGTAGAGTAATCGGCTGGGCGGGCGCGGCTTCAACACCCGAACGCATCCTGACGGACGCGGGCTCTGCCGCTATCTTGCCGGTGCCGTTACGGGGAGCCGACGCCGCAGTGTCAGATCCGTCTCTCGCCAGCCGCCTGCAAGCGGTGCTCGGCGACGCCTACGCCGTGGAGCGCGAGCTCACTGGCGGGGGGATGAGCCGCCTCTTCGTTGCCACGGAGGCCTCGCTCAAGCGCCGCGTCGTGGTCAAGGTGCTCCCACCGGAGCTCGCCAGCGAGGTGAGCGCCGCGCGCTTCAAGCAAGAGATCGAGGTCGCGGCGCAGCTTCAGCACCCCCACGTCCTCCCGATCCTCTCGGCGGCATCGGCTGACGGCCTCCTCTACTACATCATGCCGTTCGTGAGTGGCGAGTCGCTCCGCCACCACCTCACTGCGGTCGGCAGAATGCCCGTCGACGACTCCGTACGGATTCTGCGCGAAGTGGCCGACGCGCTCGCCTTCGCTCATCGCACCGGCGTCGTGCACCGCGACATCAAGCCAGAGAACATCCTCCTCGAGGAAGGCCACGCCGTGCTGACCGACTTCGGCGTGGCGCGGGCGATATCGGCGGCGCGCAGCGGAACGATAACGGGCACCGGGCTGGCCGTTGGCACACCGCGCTACATGTCGCCGGAGCAGGCCGCGGGGGACAAGAACGTCGACGCGCGGGCGGATGTGTACGCGCTCGCGCTGGTCGGCTACGAGATGCTCGCGGGGAAGCTCCCCTTCGACGGCGCCACCCCGCAGGTGACACTGGCGGCGCAGCTCACGCAGACGCCGCCCGCGGTGACGAAGGAGCGGCCCGACGCGCCGGCGCAGCTGAGCGATGCGCTCGCCCGCGCCCTCGCCAAATCGCCTGACGAGCGCTTCGCAAGCGCTGCTGATTTCCGCGACGCGTTGGAGCCTAGGGTCCCGACCGCTGCGATGCCAGCTCGTCGTTGGCAGGGGATCGCGGTTCTCGGCGTGACCGCTGCCCTGATCGTGGGCGGGTGGCTCCTGGCGCGTGGCAAGCGGTCGCCAGTGCTCGAGGGGAACACGCTCGCCGTCGCGCCCTTCGATGTCGTCGACCCCGATCTGCAGCTCTGGCGCGAAGGGCTGGTCGACATCCTCTCGCGCAACCTCGACGGCGCCGGATCCCTCCGTACCGTACCGCCCTCTGTCGTGATCAAACGATTCAGCGGTCGCTCGGACGCTCCATCGGCCGCGGAGCTGGGACGCGCGACCGGTGCCAAGTACGCGCTCTTCGGCCGCCTGCTGCATGCCGGCCCCGACACGCTTCGGATGTCGGTGTCCGTCCTCGACGCGGGATCGGGCCGCGTGTTGGGCGAGATCGAGCGGCGAGACTCGCCATCTCGGGTCGATAGGCTGGCCGACTCGGCGACGGTAGCGGTGCTCCGCGTGCTGGGGGAGGCGAAGCGCACGGCGCCTGGGGAGCTCGCGTCCGTGGGCACCACGTCGCTGCCGGCACTCAAGGCATTCCTCCAGGGGGAGCAGTACTTCAGGCGCTCGGCGTGGGACTCGGCCGCCGTCTGGTACCGGCGCGCGGTCGAGACGGATACGACCTTCGCCCTGGCGTGGTGGCGTCTCGGCCTCACCGCCGAGTGGGCTCGCGGAGCCGCCGACTCTCTTGGCGAACTCTATCAACTCCGCGCCGGCGGCTACAACCATGGATTGGCGCCGCGCGACAGCATCCTCGTCGAATCGGACTCGATAACGGCGGCGCTCTACTATCACGGGAGGAGAGATGGCCGTCTCGCGTCCCGTCTCCTGCGAACCCTCGGCCAAGGCGTGGCCAAGTACCCCAACGATCCGCAGATGTGGTACGAGTTCGCCGACGCCCAGTATCACGATGCGACCGGTCGCGGAATAGGTGTGCAGCCGCGCGACGTGCTCGCGTCCTTCGACAAGTCTATCGCGCTCGACTCGTCATTCGCGCCCGCCTACATCCACCCGATCCAGCTCGGATTCCGACTTGGCGGCGCCGCGCTCGCTCGCCGGTACATGCGTGCGTACCTGGCGCTCCAGCCGTCCGATGTCAGCGCTGAAGGAATCCGGTTGCTCGACCAGCTCTCCGATCCGTCGACTGCTGCGAGCGCCGAAACCCGGCGCTCCCTCGACCAGGCGGCGATTGAGGAGCTCAGCTGGGCCGCGCTCATGTCGGGGAGTTGGGTGGATTCGGGAGAGACGTCGGTTCGACTTCGGCGTGTGGCGCTCGAGCGAGTTCGCTCGCAACCCTCCGCCGGCGGCGACTCCGCCTATCACCGAGACAACCTCGCCAACGCGCTCGCCCGTCGCGGGCATATCACCGAAGCGCTCGGCTATGGGTGGGGGGTGCAGTGGTCCGCACCCCTCGCGGCCATGCTTGGCGCGATTCCGACCGCGCAGGCGGACTCGATCGCCGTCGCCATGTACGCCAAGGACTACGGCTGCGTGCCCTGTGTCCTGGCATACTACGCATCCCGGGGCGATTCGGATTTGACGAGGCGCATCGTGGCCGAGGGCGACACGACTCTCCGGATCGACACCTCGGCATTCATTCGATCTTTGGCCTCGGCGATTCGGCCTATGACGCGCGGCTACGATGCGCTCGCCCGGCACGACACCACGCAAGCCATTCGCTATCTGGAGCAAGTGGCCGACAGCGCTTGCCACTATTGCGCCTACGTCGACCTCTCGTTGGCCGAGCTCTATGCTGCACGCGGGCGCGACAAAGAGGCTCTGGCCGTGCTCGACGCCGTCAGCGGAACAGACTGGACGTTCTATGCCGTCGCGGTCACTCTCGAGCGTGCCCGGGTGCTGGAGCGCCTGCGCAACACCGCGCGCGCCATCGATGAATACACCTACGTCGCCGACTCCTGGCAACACGCCGACCCGTCGCTCCAGCCGTACGTGGCCGAGGCGCGCACGGCGCTCAAGCGTCTAGGGAGCGACGTCCCGCGCGGGACGCCCATCGCCCACAAGCCGTAAGAGGATTAGAAGGTCCGAGCCGCTCGGAGCAGCACTCGCTCGCTGTCGCGCACTCCGCGCCAGCGTCCGCGTCGCGCTCCGGCGCTGGCGTCGTTCAGCGCCGAATCGCCTGGGTGACGCCGGTTGTCTGAGCGGTAGCCGGCGCCGCCGCCGGTGGCGGTGGGACGAGCGGAAGGCGAATGCTGAAGCGTGTGTCTCCCGGCACCGACGTCACCCCGATCGTCCCGCCGTGGCGATTCACGATGCGCTTGGCGATCTCCAACCCGAGCCCGGTCCCCTTCCCCGCCCCCTTCGTGGTGAAGAACGGGTCGAAGATCTTCTTCTGCACCTCGGCCGGAATGCCGGCGCCGCTGTCGGCGATCTCCACCAGAATGCCGTCGCCATCCCTCGCGGTTCTCACGCGCACTCTCCCGCCGTTCGCGCCCACCGCGTCGGCCGCATTGTCGAGCAGGTTCGTCCAGACCTGGCTCAGCTCCGTGCCGTACGTTTGAAGCGGCGGGAGGGAGCGATCGTACTGTCGGTCGACGACTGCGCTGGCGTGGCGGAGGCGCGAGGCCAGAATCGTCAGGCTCGTCTCGATCCCCTCGTGGACATCGGCGGTGCGCAGCGTGCTCGCGTCGACGTAGGAGTACGCCTTGATCGCCTTCACCAGCTCGACGATGCGGGCGGTGCTCTCTTTTGCCTCGCCGAGGAGCTGCCGGATCGCCGTCGAGCGGCTCGCCCAGGCGAAGGCATCGCGGAGCGCCGACAGATCGCACCCCTTGGCGATCTTGTTCAGCATCTCCACGGTCACGCCGCAGTCGACGAGCATCGGCGCGAACTCCCACGGGTCAGCGATCGCGTGCGCCTCGAGCCACTTGGCAAGCTCCTCTTCGCGCTCCTGCCGCTCGATGGCACCGAGGGTGCGACCGGCCTCGTCGTCGGATTTCGTGACGCGGTGGAGCTCCGACAGAAGACCGAGCTCCCCCGGTGTCCACGGGTGCGCCGCCAGCTTCTCGGCCAGCTCGTCGAGTCCGGCGATCTGCTCGGAGAGAAGCCCGATCGCTCGATTGGCGGCGGTGGCGGGGTTCTTCAGCTCGTGCGCGAGACCGGCGGCCAGTGTGCCCAAGCCTGCCATCCGCTCGCGCTCCTGCATGAGGCGCTCGATCCGCTGCACACGCTCCGCCATCGTCCTGAGCACGGTCTGCGACACGGCACTGCAGGAGCGCAGAAGGTCGTAGAACGCCGCCCCGGGAATCTTGAGCAGCTCGACGTCCCCCTTCGCTCGGGCGCGATGCGCAGCCGGAGCACCGGTCAGGAGCGAGATCTCCCCGAGGTACCCTCCGGTGGTCAGCTGATCGACGACGATCTCGCTGCCATCGGTCACCTTGGTGATCCCCAGCTCTCCTTTCAACACCACCCAGACGCCGTCGGCCTTGTCCTCTTCGGCGAAGAGAAGGCTCCCCGGCGTCAGGCGCACCTCCTTCGAGCGAGCGACGACAGTGTCGATCTCGACGTCGCTGCAGGCGCTCAGCAGCTCGCTCTTCCTGAGGGTCGGCAGATCGATCGCCATCTCACCCCTCGGCCAGGTAGCGGTGGGTGAGCTGGACGGCGATCGACCCCTCTCCGACCGCCGAGGCTACCCGCTTGACCGACTCGTGCCTGACGTCGCCGGCGGCGAAGACGCCGGGCTGGCTCGTCTCGAGGATGTAGGGCTCACGCTCGAGGGGCCACAGGGGCTCCCGGTCCCGAACGATGTCGCGCCCCGTGAGCACGAAGTCGTACTTGTCGCGCTGCACGAGCCCGCTCAGCCAATCGGTCTTCGGCTCGGCGCCGATGAAGATGTAGAGCGCTGTGCCATCCACCGTCGTCGGGCGGCCGTCATCGCACTTGAAGGTGATGCGCTCGAGATGATCGCTCCCCTCCACCTCTGCCACCTCGGTCTTCGTCCAGACGGAGACGTTCGGGACGTTCTTCAGGCGATCGACGAGGTACTGCGACATCGTCTGCGCCAGGCCGGAACCCCGGACGACGATCGTCACCGACCTCGCCACCGCCGAGAAGGCGACCGCAGCCTGCCCTGCGGAATTGCCGCCGCCGACGACATAAATGTGGTCCTCGATGCTGCACCCCTTGATGTCGAGCGGTGTCGCCCCGTAATAGACGCCCTTCCCGGTGAAGTCGTCGACGCTCTTTGGGCCGAGCTTCCGGTACATCACCCCGGTCGCGATGAGCAGCGCCCGGGTCGACACTTCTTCGGCCCCTTCGAGCTTGAGGATCTTGTACGGCCCCTCTACGCGCATCTCGGCGACGCGGCGCGGCGTGAGGATCTCGGCGCCGAAGCGCTGCGCCTGCCTGACGGCGCGGTCAGTCAGCTCCCGCCCGGTGAGGCCGTCGGGGAAACCGAGGTAGTTCTCGATGCGCGAGCTGGTGCCGGCCTGTCCGCCGGGCGCGATCTTTTCGATGAGCAGGGTGTTGAGCCCCTCCGACGCGCCGTAGACGGCGGCCGCGAGTCCGGCTGGGCCGGCGCCGACCACGACGAGATCGTACGTCTTTCCGACGGCGCGCGTGCGGAGGCCGATCTTCTCCGCCAAGTCCTCGGGGGTGGGATTCGAGACCCGCTTCCCGTCGGCCAGCTCGACGATCGGGATCGTGACCTGCTCTCCTGCGTGCTCCATCGCCGAGAGAACCTTGCGTCCCTCTTCGTCGCGCTCGATGTCCACCCACCGGAAGGGAACGAGGTTGCGCTCGAGGAAGGCGCGGAGGTCGTGCGAGGCCGGCGACCAGCGGTGGCCAATGACGCTGATCCCATCGTACGGTGGGTCGTACGCCTCGAGCCACTTGGCGAGCACCGCATCGATCGGCGGGTAGAGGCTCTCCTCCGGCGGCTCCCACGGCTTGCGGAGGTACTGGCTGATCTCCGCCTGATTGATTGCGCGAATGGCCGATTCCGTGTCGGCGTAGGCGGTGAGGAGCACGCGCATCGCGTCGGGGACGATCTCGCGCGATTTCTCGAGGAACTCCACTCCCGACATCCCCGGCATCTTCTGGTCGGCCACCAGCAGGGCGACCGGCTCCTTCCGTGCGTCCTCTACCTCGCGCCGTCGCAGCTCGCCGAGCGTGGAGAGAGCCTCGGCGCCCGACTCGGCGCGCAGGACGCGATAGCGCTCACCGTAGCGGCGCAGAAGGTCTCGCTGCACGGCGCGCGCGACGAGGGGCTCGTCGTCCACGGTGAGGATGATCGGCTTGATTGTCATGTGGCGGGCGATCCGCTTCGCTCAGGCGCCGATCGTGCCGATGGTGGTGAGCGGGAGCTGCACCATGAATCGCGTGTCGCCCGGCACGGAGGTCATGAGGATGCGGCCACCGTGCTCGTCCTCGACGATGCGGCGGGCGACGTCCAGCCCGAGCCCCATCCCTTGGCCGACATCCTTGGTGGTGAAGAAGGGCTCCCAGATGCGGTCCTGGATCTCGGACGGTATTCCGGGGCCATTGTCCCGCACCTCGACGGTCACCGAGCCATCGCTGTGGGAGACCCGCACCTCGACGTGGCCCTGGTGCGGGGCGGCGTCGATGGCGTTGTCGAGCAGGTTGAACCAGACCTGGTTGAGGTCCGCCGGTTGGGCGCGGATTCCCGGGACCTCGTTAGGCAGCGAGAGCTCGACGTCGACGCTCTTGGCGCGGGCGGCGTTCTTGAGCATCTGGGTGACGGTCCTCACCCCGAGACGCACATCGGCGTCCACCAGCTCGACCGGCCGGTCCATGTTGGTGTAGGACTCCATCACGTCGACCACTCGCGTCACGCGCTCGGCCGCCTGTTCGGCGGAGCTCAGCAGAGCATGGGACGCGATGCCGGCCTCGAGCCAGGCGATCGCGTGCGGGCATGCCTTGTCGGGGATGCCGGCGACGGCCCGCCCGAGGCTCTCCCGGTCCAGTCCGGCCTCGACGAAGGTCGCGGCGCTCACCCAGGGGTCGGCGAGGCCCAGCTCACCGAGCCAGTTGGCGAGAGCCGCCTCCTGGTCGGATCGATCGACCGCGTCGACGCTCTGGGGCACGCGCATCGTCCCGGTGGTTCGCGTCGCGGCCCTACTCCTGTCGACGACCGCAGCGCGGAGGTCATCGAGGGCCATCACCTGGTCCGGCGAGATGCCATCGCGCACGAGGGCCGCCGTCAGGTGTCCGCGCGCCTCGAGGCGCTTCCCCGCCTCGTGCAGCGCCTGCAGCACCGCTGCCGTCGGATTGTTGAGCTCATGCGCCAGCCCCGCCGATAGCTTCCCGAGAGCACGGAGCTTCTCCGCCTGTGCCTCACGACGGGTTGTGTCGCGGACACGATCGATCAAGATGGCAATGAAACGCTCGCGTAGGACGGGTATGCGGTCGAGCAAGGCATTGAACCGCTCGCGCGGGAAGAGCGCCACGCGCGACTCGGTCTGCGCTCGCCCCACCCGGGCAAAGGTCTGCATCCGCGAAAAGGGGACGACTCCGGTGACGTCGCCGGCCTTGACGAGGAATGCCGCGAAGCCGGCCCCGACGTTCTCGTGGCGGACCTGGAGGGTACCCGCGAGTGCGATCAGCATCCACGACGCGCGATCTCCGGGCCGAAAGAGGACTTCGCCCGGGTTCAGCTCACGGACGCTGACTTGCTCGGCGATCCACTCGAGATCGCCATCGGTGAGGTCGGCCAGGAGCGGGATACGGCGCAGCTCGCTCGGCGTGACCGCGGCAGGTGCGGGAGGGGTGGCGGTGCTCACGCCGGGATATTGCTCAATTGACACGGGCAGTGGAAGTTCCTGCCACCGGGAGACGCAGGGGGATCATGTCAGGATCGCGAGAGGACGAGCGCTACGAGGAGATCGAAGGTGAGCTCGACCCCCACCGCCGGGAGGAGCGGGCGCAGGTCACGAGCGCTATCGCCGCCCGGCTGACGGGTCGGGGAGTGACCCTCACCGGCACGGAGTCGAGCGAGCAGGTGGCCTCGATGCTCGAGGCGGTGGAGCGCTTCGAACGGGCGGTGGAGGCGCACGGCGGTGACCTGATGGTCGATTCGGGGCGGGCGCGCGAGCCCGACGACCCCTCGTTCGTCCTCCCAAAACGCCAGCCGCGCGAGAGCGTCGCCGCTTACCTGGGCCGGCTCGATCAGGCCACCGAACGGCTGCGCAGCGCACGAGGGAAGAAGGGCTGATCGCGTCGCCCAATGTCAGCGCGCACTGAGCTGGTTCTCGCGCACTTTCTTCGCAACATCGAGCTCTGGCTGAGCGGGATCGGCGTGGTGGTGATCCTGCTCGCTCCCTGGCTGATGGCGCCCGCTCCCGCGCGCTACTGGAAGGTCGTCGCGGCAACGGCGATTGTGATCGGCGTGCTGCACGGACTCATCTTCTGGCTCGTTCGCCGCCGCCAGCGGAGGATCCGCGGCATTCTCATCGCTCGTGTGCGGGCCATGCTGCAGGACGAGATCAACAACCGGCTGCAGCTGGTGATCGCGCATGCGACAGCCAGCGAGCGCTCGGCGATGACCACCGAATCGCTGACCGAGGTGCGGCGCTCGGTGCGCGAGATCACGTCGCTCCTCGACGGGCTCACGTCAGAGCGACTGAGGGCCTGGGAGTCGTACTACGGACTCGATCGCGA
>DASPTK010000061.1:0-3466 GCA_035623475.1 Gemmatimonadaceae bacterium
GTCCTCTCCGATCCCTTCGCCGCCGGCGCCGGGACGAGCGATTCGAGCCACCTGCCGAACATCACCGGCGTCTACTCCCCCGGCTTCGGCGATCCGGAGCAGGAGGGGCGGGTGAAGCTCATCCGGACGATCGTGCCTAACGCGAAGCGGGTGGGGGTCCTCTTCAGCCCCGACGAGCCCTACGCCGTGTCGTTCAAGGACAAGCTCGTGGCCGCGGGGAAGAAGGCCGGGCTGACGGTCGAGGCGGTGCCGGTGCCGACGGTGAACGATGGGTCGACGGCGGCGGCGGCGATCGTCGCCAAGAAGGTCCAGGCGATCGAGATCTTCGGGAACACGGCCCACGCCGCCTTCCCGGCGATCATGTCGGTCACCAGCAAGGCCAACATCCCCGTCTTCTCCACCTCCCCCTTCGAGATGTCGAAGGGAGCGGTGGCGGCGCTCTACCCCGACTTCGCCGAGGGGGGGATCGAGGCGGGGCACATGATCGGGCGCATCGTGCACGGCGAGAGCCCGGCCAAGATCCCCTTCTACAAGGAAACGAAGGTCAAGACGTCGGGCAGTCCGGCCAACGCGAAAGCGGCCAAGGTCACGCTCCCCGCCGGGATCGACACGGCCGCGCACAAGTAAGCGCGTGAAGGTCACCAGCGCGTTCAACCGCGAACGCGCCATCGTACGCCTCGCGGGTCGGCTGGATGGTGAGTGGGCGGAGCACCTCTCCGACACCCTCGGAGAGATGCTCCGCCGCGGGGCGCGTACAGTGCTGGTGGAGATGCAGGGCGTCACCTACATCAGCTCGGCCGCACTGAAGGTCCTCGTCAGGCACGCTGCCGACTTCGCGGCACTGAGGGGCGAGCTGACGGTGATGACGCCGTCGCCGGCGGCGCGCGATACGCTCACCCGCGCCGGGCTGGGGGAGCTGATCTTCCCCGCCTCCGACCGGAATACCCAGCCGATCGCGATCTCGAAGGAGCTGGAGCGGCGCGGCCAATACACGCAGGAGTGGAGGTTTTCCGAGAGTCCTGCGGGCCGCCCGGTGTTCGAGCTCTCGCCCCACACGAACGAGGGGAGCCTTACCTGCCTCGTCCATGGCGACCCGGCGACTGTGGAGCGCGGAGGGATCCAGCCGGCGGATTGCACGACGCTCGAGTGCACCGATGATGTCATCGCCGTCGGCGTCGGAGCGATCGGCAGCGACTTTGCCGAGTGTCGCGAGCAGATGGGGGAGCTGATCGCCGGCGCCGGGGCCGTCGCCTACCTCCCGACCGAAGGATCGGCCGTCCCCGATTACCTGCTGACGTTAGGCGGACGAGCGCCAAGTGCGGTGCTGGCGGACGGTATCAGCTGCCGCGGCAGCTTCGCCCACCTCGCCCGCTTCCAGCTGCCGCGCGGCCAGGACCCGGTGACGCTCTCCGAGCTGGCCACGAACGCGCTCGACGTGAACACCGCCGACAGCGCCGGCTTCGCGATGGTCGCCGAGGTATCGGCCCTCGTGGGGGCCTGGCGGCGTCGCTCGCCGGCGGCGGCGTCGGGGCTCCACTTCGACTGTCCGGCGATCCGCGACGATCTCTCCTTCACTACCGAGCGGGTGCATCAGGGGACGACCGCGCTCGTCGTCGGCGTCGTCGCCCGGCGTCCGTCGCCGCCGCTCTCGGCCCAGCTCCGCCCGATCGCTCCGGGGAGCGAGATCCAGGCTCACTTCCACGCGGTCGTCTTTTCGTACGCACCGGTTCCGCTCCGCACCGTCTCGCCCCTCACCATGGTACCGGCGCTCTTCGCCAACCAATCAGTGAGAGGCATTCTCCACCTCCTCGCCGACGACCGCGGCGCCGCGGGGGTGGGGGAGAGCGAGTTTCTCCGAGGACTGGTCTGGAGCTCGCCGATCGTGAACGTGGGCGTCGCTGTCGGAGCAGGCGTGTGAACCTGCTGATCGGCACACTCTCGGTGGGGCTCGTGATGGCGCTGCTCGCCCTGGGCACCGTCGTCACCTACCGCGTGCTCAACGCCCTCGACCTCACCACCGACGGCTCCTTCGGCGTCGGCGCGGCCGCGACCGCGGCCCTCATCGCCCACGGACAGCCGGCGATTCTGGCGACCCTCGCCGGTGTCGCCGCGGGGGCGGTCGCCGGACTCATCTCCGGGCTCCTCCACACCCGGCTCGGAGTCAAGACGCTCCTGTCGGGGATCCTGACGAGCACCGCGCTCTACTCCGTCATCCTCTACATCATGGGGGGAGGCGACCTCTCGTTCGGAGGGAAGCCGACCGTCTTCACCCTCGCCGACCGCACGCTCTCCGCCGTGGTGCATAACGACACGGTGACGCTCTTCGGGACGGCGGTGAGCCGGGAGAGCATCGCGACCTTCCTCCTTCTGGCGGCGATCGCGCTCTTCCTCGGCTTCATGCTCGACCTCTTCTTCCGCACCGACGTCGGGCTGGCGATGCGGGCGGTGGGGGACAACCCCGAGATGGCGAGCGCGCAGAGTGTCGACGTGAGCCGCATTTCGGAGCTCGGCCTGGTCATCGCGAACGCGCTCATCGCCCTGGCGGGGTCGCTCTTCGCCCAATTCCAGGGGTTCGCCAACGTGCAGATGGCGATCGGGGCGGTGGTGAACGGGCTCGCCTCGGCGCTGCTCGGTGAGTCGGTGGTCGGCACGCGCTCGGTGAAGCGGCAGCTCGCCGGCGCGATCGGCGGCGCGGTGACCTTTCGTCTGATCATCGCCGCCGCGCTCCGGGCCGGCCTCGACGCGAATGCACTCAAGCTGCTCGACGCCGTCTTCCTTCTGATCGTCCTCGTCGGCCCGAGCAAGCTGCGGGACCTGTACCACTCCTTCGTCTCGAAGGAGCGCGCGAGTGCCTGAGCACGTCCTTGCCGCGGAGAACCTGCACCACACGTTCTACGCTGGCACGCCGCACGAGCTCAAAGCACTCGATGGCGTGACGCTCGAGCTCTCGTCCTGCGATTTCGTGGTCGTGCTCGGCGCGAACGGGTCGGGGAAGTCGACGCTGCTCAACGCGATTGCCGGGCAGTTCATCCCTGAGCGAGGCACGATCCGGATCGACGGGAAGGACGTCACCCGGTGGCCGGCCTACCGCCGCGCCAAGGAGGTCGGGCGGGTCTTCCAGAATCCGCTCGGCGGCACCGCGCCGCGGATGACGGTGGCCGAGAACATGGCCATCGCGCTCCGGCGGGCGCAGGGGCACGGCCTGCACCGGACGCTCACGGCGAAGGGACGGCGCGAGATCGCCGATCGGGTCGCGACCCTCGAGATGGGCCTCGAGACGCGACTCGATGACCCGATCGGGACGCTGTCAGGCGGCCAGCGTCAGGCCCTGACGCTGCTCATGGCGACCCTGGTGCGGCCGTCGCTGCTCCTCCTCGACGAGCACACGGCGGCGCTCGACCCACGCAGCGCCGAGCAGGTGCTCCGGCTCACACAGTCGATCGTCGAGCGGGATTCACTCACCACG